>CAJUQM010000067.1 GCA_910588005.1 uncultured Oscillibacter sp. | reverse complement strand
GCCTGACTGCCTGTTGTTTTCGGGGTGTCCCCGTTCCTTTACGATACACTCCTTTCGGTCTTTACACCGTAATTTCGGCCCTTTGCGCTCCATTTGCGAAATTCTACAATGACAGTCACACAGATGGTGCAGAATCAACAGCAGCGGATCGGTGATCTGGTTCGGAGAACACAGGGGAAGCCCCATGTCAATCCCTGCGGTACTCCCGGCATGAGCTTGAATGATGCTGGAGACTATCGAAGGATTGTCCCTGTGGATGAGAGGGTCCTTCAGCAAGTCAAACAGATCGTGTTTGACCATATGAAAAGTGGTTATGGGGTAAGTGACGGGGAGGACATCAGTGCGCTCATTCGTAACTATACAATGTCCCTTTCTCCGGAAGAGTGCTTGAGTGCGTCTTGGACGCTGAATGAGGCGGTCCACAGCGAGGCGGTCCGGCTGGGGGAGTCTGTCCACCGGCACGACCCGAGCTGGGACTGGGGAAAACCCTTTGATACCGGTATTTTAGACAGCTGCCAGCAGGGTGTAGATACAATAGTGTAGTGAGGGGAGGTTCTGATGAACATCCCGAATTGGGCAAATGTTTGGAAGATTGCAAACCGGATCGTGACTGGCGTACTCCAGGCGGATTTCCGCCGTGATTTCAGCGCTGCTGTGGCCCAGATCCACGTGATCTCCGCATCTGGGATTTACCTATGGTCTGGAACAGAAAATTCGCAGATTAGGCGGCTTCTCCGATTTTGTTGATACATTCACAATTTTTCGGTCAAAACCTTGACAAACATTGGGAAGTTGAGTAAAGTGGACTGCGGAAAACACTGGTATAAAGGAGAGACTGCCATGTATTGCGTACAAAATGTTACTTCGGATCTTGTATACGTAGGGGCCTCGGACCGCCGGCTGGCCCTTTTTGAGAACGTTTTCCCGATTCCACGGGGCGTTTCATACAATGCCTATTTGGCGATGGATGAGAAGACGGTTTTGCTGGATGCCGTGGAAGAGGCTGTTGCGGTGCGGTTCCAGGAGAATTTGGAGCACAGCCTGGGGGATCGTTCCTTGGATTATGTGGTGGTGAACCATATGGAGCCGGATCACAGTGCGTCTCTTGCAGGCGTGCTGCGGCGCTGGCCGGAGGCCAAGGTCGTGGGCAACGCCAAGACCCTGGCTATGCTCGCCCAGTTTACGGGAGAGGATCTCTCCAGCCGCACTGTGGTGGTAAAAGAGGGAGATACCCTCTGCTCCGGGCGGCATACTTTTACGTTTATCATGGCGCCCATGGTCCATTGGCCGGAGGTTATGGTGACCTATGACACGACGGACAAGATCCTTTTTTCCGCAGATGCCTTTGGTACCTTTGGCGCTCTCAGCGGCAACCTCTTTGCCGGACAGATGGATTTTCAGCGGGACTGGTTGGATGACGCCCGCAGGTATTACACCAATATTGTGGGTAAGTATGGCGCTCAGGTGCAGGCGTTGCTGAAAAAAGCCGCTGGACTGGAGATTGCTATGATCTGTCCTCTCCACGGTCCCATCTGGAAAGAGGAGATCGGTTGGTTTGTGGAGAAGTACCAGCGGTGGAGCGCCTATGAGCCGGAGGACCGCGGGGTGGCCATCTTTACCGGATCTGTCTATGGCAATACGGATAACGCCGCAGATATTCTGGCGGCCCGGCTGGCGGAAAGGGGCGTTAAGCGGATTGCACAGTACGACGTATCCCATACCGACGTATCATACTTGGTGGCCGAAGCGTTCCGGTGCAGCCATCTGGTATTTGCCTCCGCTACGTATAACAACGGCATTTTTACTCCTATGGAGAATCTGCTTCTGGATTTGAAGGCCCACAATCTGCAAAACCGCACAGCGGCTGTGATTGAAAATGGCTCCTGGGGGCCTCAATCCGGAAAACTGACACGGGAGATCCTCTCTGCTATGAAGAATATGACGGTACTGGAGGACGTGGTAACGCTGAAATCCGCAGTTCAGGCGCCCCAGAGGCAGGCGCTGGAGGATTTAGCGGATGTCTTAGCGGCAGATCTTCTGGTATAAGTGGAAACGGACATACAGATATTTAAAGATTTCAAGGGGACGGCGCTTTTGCGCCGTCCCCTCTTTTCGTGGGCTTGCCGATTTTACAATAGAGTAATCCCGGCTCTCTCGCAGTCCTCCATAGTATCTCGGTCCCACAGGCTGGCCTGGACCTCGCCGATGTGGCAGGTGCCCAGCAGCAGCATACACAGGCGGGACTGACCGATTCCGCCGCCCATGGACTGGGGGAGTTGGCCGCTTAAGAGCATCTGGTGGAAGGGCAGCTGCCTGCGGTGGTCGCAGCCGGCGGCAGTGAGCTGGCGGTCCAGCGCCGCGGCATCTACACGGATGCCCATAGAGGAGACCTCGAACTGGCTCTGGAGCACCGGATTCCACATAAGAATGTCGCCGTTCAGCTCCCAATCGTCATAGTCCGGGGCACGGCCGTCGTGCTTGGTTCCGGAGGCTAGAGTTTTACCGATCTGCATCAAAAACACCGTGTGGTGTTTCCGGCAGATCTCCTGCTCCCGCTGGAAGGGAGAGAGGGTGGGATAACGGTCCTCCAGCTCTTGGGTGGTGATGAAATACACGTCCCGGTCGGGCCGGAAGGTGAGGACAGGGTAGGCGTTTCGCAGGGCTGTGGCGGTGTCGCATATGCAGCCAACGATCTCCCGCACGGTGTCCTTCAAGTACTGGACGGTGCGGTCCTGGAGGGAGATGTGCTTTTCCCAGTCCCATTGGTCCACGTAAACGGAGTGGAGGTTATCCAGCTCCTCGTCCCGGCGAATGGCGTTCATATCGGTGTACAGTCCGGTACCCTGTTTGAATTCGTACCGTTTCAGGGCCAGGCGCTTCCATTTGGCCAGGGAGTGTACTACCTGGCCCTCAGTTCCCACATCGGGAATATCGAAAGCCACAGGGCGCTCTACACCGTTAAGGTCGTCGTTCAGACCGGTAGAACCGTCCACAAACAGGGGGGCGGAGACCCGGTGCAGGTTCAGCCGTACCGTCAAGTTGTGCTGGAAGTCCGCATGGATCAGTTCAATGGCGCGCTGGAGTTCATTGTTGGTCAGCGGCATCCTGTAGCCGTCGGGGATGGTGAGTTTGCTCATGAGATAAAACCAGTCCTTTATATAAAATATAACTTTAAAAGATCACAAGAAATAAGAGGAGATGACCGGCGTGACATAGGCCTCCACCAGGGAGGCGGCGGCCAGGAGCGGGAGTAGCACTGACAGCAGCATCCGGGAGGCCAGCGTCAGGCATTCCCACAGGGAACAGGCGCTCTGATCCTTGCGGCAGCGGCGGGTTAACTGTCCGCAGATATACAGCCCTGTGCCAAAAGCCAGAAACAGCGCCGGCAGCTCCAGGATTCCATGGGGAAGCAGGGCGGCCCAATAGGCCAGGGGAGAGATTCCCTCCGCAGCGTACCACGAGGCCATCACCCCCAGCATCATGGCGTTGATGCCAAGAGCCAAGGCGGTCAGCTGGATAAAGGGGAGGAGGCCGTAGAGCATGATAAAGGCGGTGGCCTCCAAATTATTGAGAAATAATATCAGGGCGGAGATGCTCCCATCCTCGTTAGAGACATCTAAGTTGTCCAAGGCTGAAAACATCAGGTTGACCAGCTTGACCCGAAGGCTTGGAAAGATTGTGCAGCCGGCAAAAAACAACACCCATATGATGATAAAGGCGATAGCGGAGCGCTTGACTTCCGCCTTCAGTCCGTCAGCCCAGGCCTTCCGCAGGCCGCTTAGCGGGGACCGTGAGGTGTTGTCGTTCATGCCCGCAGCTTTTCAAGTCCTGCCCGCAGACGGCGCAGAGTCTCTTCCTGGCCCAAAATCCAGCACAGCTCCACCGCGCCTCCGGGAGTTACCAGCTTGCCAGCGGCGGCGATGCGGACGGGCCACATCAGCGTGGCGTTTTTCACACCCAGAGACTCCGCCAGAGCGATCAGGCAGCTGTGAACGGCCTCCTGGGTCCAGTTTTGCAGAGATTCCAGGGCTGGAATTGCGGCTTCCAGCATCTCCCGGGAGACCTCCGGATTGGTCTTGGATTTTTTATTGGTAAAGAACGCCGCATCGTAGTCCGGAATCTGGTCGAAGAAGTCTACTTTTTCGGGGATTTCCGTCAGCTTTTCACACCGGGCCTGGAGCAGAGCGGCCACGGCCGCCACATCAATAGCGGGATTTTTTACGGTTTGGCGGATATAGGGTTCAGCCACCTTGGAAAAATCCTCGGGAGAGAGGGCGCGGAGGTAGGTGGCGTTGAAATAGTCCAGCTTGGCGATATCGAAGATGGCGGGGGATTTGGAGATGCCGGCGATCTCGAAGGCGTCTACCAGCTCTTCCAGGGAGAAGATCTCCTGTTCGCTCCGTTCCCCTTTAGGGGACCAGCCCAGCAGGGCTACGTAATTCAGCACGGCGGAGGTGAGGTAGCCCTGGGCAATCAGATCCTCATAGGAGGGGTCTCCATGGCGCTTGGACATCTTATTGTGCTGGTCCCGCATGACGGGAGAGCAGTGGACATAAGTTGGGATCTCCCAGCCAAAGGCCTCATACAGCAGATTATATTTGGGCGCGGAGCTTAAATATTCGCTGCCCCGCACCACATGGGTGATGCCCATCAGATGATCGTCTACCACATTGGCGAAGTTATAGGTGGGCAGGCCGTCCCGCTTCAAAAGGACCTGGTCGTCCAGGGTTTTGTTTTCCACGGTGATCTCGCCGAAAGAGACGTCGTGGAAAGTGGTGCTTCCCGTCTGGGGGATGCGCTGGCGGATGACATAGGGCCTTCCGGCGTCCAGATTGGCCTGAATCTCCGCCGGAGACAGGCTCCGGCAGGGGTCGGCGTCCCGGTCAAAATTGCCGGAGTCCTCCTCCGACTCTGTCTTTTCGCAGAAGCAGTAATAGGCCGCGCCTTTTTCCACCAAAAGATGGGCGTATTTACCATATAGGTCCCGCCGCTCCGATTGGATATAGGGTCCCACAGGTCCTCCTACATCAGGTCCCTCATCATGGGTCAGACCGCACTCGGCCATTGTGCGGTAGATCACGTCCGTAGCGCCCTCCACCAGGCGGCCTTGATCGGTATCCTCAATGCGAAGAATAAAGGTTCCGCCGCTGTGGCGGGCAATGAGCCAGGTATACAGCGCGGTGCGCAGATTTCCCACGTGCATATAGCCGGTGGGGGAGGGGGCGAACCGTGTGCGGATTTTCCCCTTTGGAATCCGGGATTCCATCTCCTCAAAAAAATGGGTGTCAAGCGTCATAACAATACCTCCGGTAAATGAACACAATTTCACAACTGCCATTATGGCTGTTTCAAAGGCAAATGTCAAGGATTGGATAAGATCCGGAGACTGGCGAAAAAACATTTTTGCAACCATGAAAACGCGGACTCTGGGCGGTTCCATGGTTGTGGGCTTTGTTGGCTTTTTCTGAAGTCTGCCGGGATCTCCACGTTAAATTGCCTCACCGGAGAAATCTGAGCTTAGGTGCCATTCCGCCTCTGATTCAACAGGGATTAGACGGGGGTGCTGAGAAGGCCGGAAAGAGCGGAGGAGCGAAGGCCCCCGGTAGGTAAGGGCGGTACCCGCCGCTCCACAAGAATCAAGAGCAGCGCGCACAAAGGCAAAGGCGGCAGGGACCGTTTCGGCTTTCTGATCTGCATATTGTTTGCCTGGGGAACATGTTCCTTTTTGCGACCTCTTTTTCCGAGGAGCCTGCCCTATAATAGAGCCATTGGACAAAGGGGGCAGAGCCGTGACAGTGGTTTATGTAGACAGTGTGTTTGTACTGAATACAGCGATGGATTATCTGCTGCTGCTGGTAACAGGCAGGCTGGCAGGCGTTCCTCTCCGGCGAAAGCGCTACATATTGGCGGCTCTGGCCGGGGGAAGCTATGCCGTAGCGGTATTTCTCCCTGGGTGTGGATTTTTGGCAGCCGCCCCGGTGAAGCTGGCGGCAGGACTGCTGCTGGCACTGGCGGCTTTTGGCGGGGAGGAGCGGTTTCTCCGGCTGACGCTGCTGCTTTTCGCCGTTGCCAGCGCCATGGCGGGATGTGTGCTGGCATTGGGACTGCTGGCGGGAAGCGGCGTGCCAATGGCAAACGGCGTGTTCTACACGGATGTGGATGCCAGAGTACTGCTGGTGGCGGTGACGTCGGCCTACATTGTGCTGGCAGTGGTGTTTCGCGGTTCGGCGAGACAGGGGATGGAGGGCAGGCTGCTGCCGGTCCGGGTCAGTGTGGGAGGGCGCACCGTCACACTGACGGCTCTGCTGGATACTGGCAACGCCCTCCGGGAACCGGGGAGCGGGAGACCGGTGCTGGTGGTAGCCCCCGGCGGATTGGACGGACTTCTGTCCGGAGAGGCCCGGCGGCTGTTGGCGCGGGAGAGGCTGCGGTCTCCGGCAGACGTTTTAGAACCGCTGCGGCGGGAGTCTCCGCAGCTGCGGCCGCGGCTGATCCCTTATCACGCGGTTGGGATCCCGGCGGGATTGCTGCTGGCAGTGCACACGGACTGGACGGAGGTAAGAGGAAAGCGGTATCCGGGCCTGACGGCGGCATTGTCGCCCACAGGGCTGGGAGACGGATATATGGCCCTGTGGGGCGGTGAAGTCGGAAAAGGAGGAGACCATGGAAGGGTTGTGGAAAAGTCTTTGGCGGCTGCTGAGGCGGCTGGGGCTGGCGCCGGGAGAGGAAATTCACTATATCGGCGGCAGCGATACGCTGCCGCCGCCGCTGAGCCGGGAGCGGGAGGCAGAGCTGGTGGCGCGTCTGGAGGATGAGGAGGCCAGAAAGGAACTGATTGAACATAATCTGCGGCTGGTGGTGTACATTGCCCGGCGGTTTGAAAACACGGGAATCAATATTGAAGATCTGATATCCATTGGAACCATCGGCCTGATTAAGGCGGTGGGGACCTACCGGGCGGATAAGAACATCAAATTGGCGACCTATGCCTCCCGATGCATTGAAAACGAGATCTTGATGTACCTGAGAAAAAATGCCAACCGCAAGGGCGAGGTCTCCTTTGACGAACCGCTGAACACAGACTGGGACGGCAACGAGCTGCTGCTCTCCGACGTGCTGGGCACAGAGGAGGACACGGTGATGCGCCCCATTGAAGAGGATGTGGAGCGAAATTTGCTCGCGGCGGCCATTAACGCCCTCTCTCCCCGGGAACGGCAGATCATCACCCTGCGGTTCGGCTTGGGCGGCGGGCAGGAGCAGACGCAAAAGGAGGTGGCCGACCAGCTTGGAATCTCCCAGAGTTACATCTCAAGGCTGGAAAAACGGATTATCTCCCGGCTGAAAAAAGAGATTCTGCGCATGAGCTGACACTTGACAATCCGTGGCGGGTATATTATACTTTGAAGAGGTAAAATGCAAGGATGGGAAGCAGTACCCGGCGGGTGAAAGCGAAGAGAGGGAGCGGACGGTGCAAGCTCCCGCAAAGCCTGCGGAGAAGTCGTCCCGGAGCACTGCGGCCGAAGGCCAAGTAAGCCGCGGCGGTGTCCCCCGTTACCGGGAGAGGGCGTGAAAGCGCCTGTGAGCGCACGCTTCTTGAAAAAAGCGTGAATTCAGGTGGTACCGCGGACTGTTGTTCGCCCTGAGCCTTTTGGCTCAGGGCGTTTTTCTTTGGGGAGGGAAAGATGGAGTTTCGGTTTGAGACAAAATACGATCAAAGGGGATTGACCGCCATGGCCCGGGCAATGCGTAAGACGATCCGGAAAAAGGGCAGCCGGAGGAGCCATGTATTTGGCTGGTGCATCGTGGCGCTGGATATTCTGCTGATTGCCGTGGGGCGGATGACGGATGAACCGTGGACGTTTCGGAACACCTTGACTTTGGGCGTTGGCGTGATCTTGGTCGTGATCTTGTTTACCGAGGACCAAGTCAACGCGTTTTTTGCGAAAAAGAAGATGCTGCCCGGCACATCGCTTGCGAAGAGTGTCTTTACAGAGGAAAACTACACTTCAACCACAGAGGCTGCGGCGACTGAATTTCACTATGAGACTGTTCAGCAGGTATGCGAGACGGCGGACTACTTTGTGCTCTTGTTCAGCCGGCAGCATGGACAGATTTATGACAAGGCTGCCCTGAGCGGCGGTACAGCCGAGGATTTCCGAACCTTCATTACCGAAAAGACCGGAAAACCTATTGTATATATCAAATAAGAACACAAGTTCACAGAATAGGAGAGAAGATCGATGAACAAAGAACTGCCAAAGGTGTACGAACCCCAGCAGGTGGAGGGGCGCATTTACGAGATGTGGGAGAAGGGGGATTGCTTCAAGGGTGATCCGGACCCCGCGAAGAAGCCCTTCTCCATCGTCATGCCGCCTCCCAATGTCACGGGTCAGCTCCACATGGGACATGCCCTGGACTGTACGCTCCAAGACATCCTCACCCGCTTCAAGCGGATGCAGGGCTATTCGGCCCTGTGGGTTCCCGGCACCGATCACGCCGGTATTGCCACGCAGATCAAGGTGGAGGAGGAGCTGAGGACAAAAGAAGGACTGAGCCGCTACGACTTGGGCCGGGAGAAGTTCCTCCAGCGGGTCTGGAAGTGGAAAGAGGAGTACGGCGGACGCATCGTAGCCCAGCAGAAGAAGATGGGCGTCTCCTGCGATTGGTCCCGGTCCCGTTTTACCATGGACGACGGATGTTCCAAGGCCGTCAGGGAGACCTTCTGCGAACTCTATGACAAGGGCCTCATTTACAAGGGCAGCCGGATTATCAACTGGTGCCCCCACTGTGTGACGGCCCTCTCTGACGCCGAGGTGGAGTATCAGGACAAGCCCGGCCACCTGTGGCACATCCGCTACCCCCTGGCCGACGGATCCGGTGACCTGGTCGTGGCCACCACCCGGCCGGAGACTATGATGGGCGATACCGGCGTGGCGGTCAATCCGGAGGACGGACGGTTCAAACACCTCATAGGAAAGACCTGCATTCTGCCCATTATGAATCGGGAGATTCCCATCGTGGGGGATGAATACTGCGAGATCGGCTTCGGCACTGGCGCTGTGAAGATGACCCCTGCCCACGACCCCAACGACTTCGAGGTGGGGCAGCGGCACAATCTGGAGATGATTCGCTGCATCGGCGACGACGGCCGGATCAATGAAAACGGCGGACCTTACAACGGTATGGACCGCTATGAGTGCCGTAAAGCCATTGTCAAAGACCTGGAGGAGCAGGGATATCTGGTGAAAACCGAACCATATAGCCACAACGTCGGCACCTGCTACCGCTGCCACAACGATGTGGAACCCCTGATCTCCGCCCAGTGGTTTGTGAAAATGGAACCCTTGGCGAAGGAGGCCCTGCGGGTTGTCCGGGAGGGTGAGGTTCAGTTTGTTCCCGACCGGTTCTCCAAGATCTACACCAACTGGATGGAGAACGTCCATGACTGGTGCATCTCCCGCCAGCTGTGG
>CAJUQM010000066.1 GCA_910588005.1 uncultured Oscillibacter sp. | reverse complement strand
GCCGCTGGGTCTGCTGCCGGTAGATCTCTGTCAGCTCCTGGCGGAAGATGTTCTTTGCCAGTCCGGACTTGATCACGGCGATGCCGTCCTTATCCAGAAAGCCGGAGCGCCCATCCGCGCTGTAGCAGACCATGTGGACGTGGGGATGCGTTCCCTCATCGTGGAAAGCGGCATACCAGCGGAACTGGTTCCAGGGAATCTTCATGGCCTCCGCAATCTGCGGAGCGTAGGTGGAGAGGAGCGCCTGCCACTGTCTGGCGTTGTCATAGCCGAGCCGGGCAGCATCCTCCCGCCGCAGAGAAATGATGGGAAGCCACACGTTGCCGGAATGGTTTGCCACCTCCTCCGCAGCTTTGGACAATTCCGGTACGTCACCAGTGCCGTTGAACAGACCGTGAGAACCCATCCGCTCCGCACGGGGACGCTGGGCGATGTAGCTGACGTAGTTTTCGCGCTTGGCGATCTGGTCATAGTTGTCCTCGACGGCTCTGGTGATAAATTCCGAGGCGGCGGCACGGGTGGGATTGGACTGGTAGTCCTCGTACTCGAACATACCACGGCTCAGAGGGAAGTCACGCAGGAGCCGCTCCACCATCGCCTGCTGCTTTTTTGTGGCTGGCAGATCAGCCTTATCCGGCGTGAGTTTCTCTACACCGTCACGGGTAGCGACATAGCGGACGTAGTTGTTCAGGTGGGCGGCGACTTTCCCGGTTCCCGGCTTGATGTAGGGGCACTTGAATATGATCCGCGGCATAGAGCATCACCGCATTTCTGTCACACGCCGCCTCTCTGATACTCCACCGCTTTGTCCAGCGTGACGCTGCCGCTGGTCTTCTTCACATTCTGGACGCACCGGCCACGGAGATTGCGGAGTGCTTCTTCGCTGATTTCCATTCCCGCCGCCAGCACGTTCATCACCATGTCCAGCTCCACCGCCAGCTTGAACAACAGACGGCAGATCCGGTTCTCCGTATCCTGCACCGTACCACGCAGGACAGCGGCCAGTGCAGGCGGCAGGAAATTAACAGCGTCCTGCCCGGAGATATAGCCGGCGTAGAACAACGCGGCCTTCTCCAGAAACTCACTGCGGCTTTTGCATCCGGCAGTCTCCGCCGCCCGGTCCATCACCTTCAGCGTGGAGGGGTACAGCCAGACGGGGATGCGTGTCTTGATCTCAGCGGAGGCGTCAAGCTCCGCCGAAACGGGCGTTTTTCTTTTCATTGGGAAAATCCTCCATTTCTTGCGAAAACCACCTATCACAGCCACCTTGGGAAAGGCTGTAAACAGGCGGTTTTTCCTCTGTTATTTTCATTTCCGACCACCTGTCACAGCCAGCAGTGGGCCAAACCGACCACCCCGGTCCCCGTCCCCGACCCGCATTGCGGGGCGGGGTGAGCGGCAGGTGGGCGCGAAAGCGACCACCTGCTTTTATCCCGCACCTTTTTCGACCCCCCGGTTCACCTGTACATTTGGGAGAGGCCGAATTGCCCACCGCCGCCACACGTCTGCACAGGGCGGGCGCGTCAGTTGGGTGGGGCAGGGAGCCGCTCTGTCGGGCCGGGCGGCACACGGGGCGTTTCTGCGGCGCACAGCGGGGGAATAAGAGCGAGGGCCGCTCCGTGTAGGGAGCGGCCTTTGACGTACTCCGCTACACCGTCAGCTGCATCCCGCCCTGCTCGGGCTCCTGCTTCTGGCGCAGTTCCAACCACAGCGGGTTGTACTCCACCTCCGCCTGACCGCGGTCGGCATCGAAGGTCAGGTGTGCGGCCACTGCGGGACAGCGGCGGAAGATGGCGGACAGAGCCTTGGTCATATCAGACTCTCCGCTTACTAAAATCTTCTTGTATCCGCCGCCCAGCTTTATCTCCATGTCTGTGGTGAGAAACAGCAGTGCGCCGGCCACGGAGGAGCGGTGGATCTGTGCGTACTCCTGCGCAGCCCGCAGGGTTGTCTCCGGATCAAAGCCGCCAAAGTGCAGTGTGTGAAATTCGCGTGAGGTGCCGTTCTCTATCACTGTGCAGAGGGCCAACGGGCTGGATTCGTTCGCGCTGTCCGGCTGATGGAAACACATGAGCATTCCCGTCTCCGCCATCTCCGCCGCATGCTGGGGCGTGCATCCGTTTTGCAGATAGACCGCCGCGGCTACCATCTCACCGGGCAGCGCCGCGAACCCGTGCTGGATGATCTCGTAGGCGCCCTGGAGCGTCTGCCCATCAAAATTCCGGGCGATGAACTGCAGACTGGTGAGGAGCTCCCGGACGCCATAGCATTCGGCTGTCTCGCCAAGCTCCTGTCCGAACGCAAACAGATCGGCAGTGGTTTCCGGGTCGGGCCGGGGAATCAGCGCATTGAGCTGCTGCTCGAAATTTTGTTTATCCATATTCCCTCCTACATCTGCGGTGCTTGCGCCGCCATGTCCTCCGCCATCAGCTGGGCGCTGTAGTCTCTCAGCGTCTGCCCGGTCTGCTCCTGGCAGTAGGCGTCCATCTTGCGCAGCAGGGTCGCTTTCTCCACAGCGTTGAGCCGGTACTCCACCGACTCCTCACGTCCATCCGCCCGGTGCAGGTCCACCTCCAGCTCATCGCAGACCTGTCCGGCTGCCATGTCGTAGTTGGCATACACGTTCAGAGTGTCGTCGTTCTCGCCGGTGCAGACGTGTGTGCCGAACGCCGCATCCACATCGAAGCCGGTTTCCATGTAAAAATCCAGCAGGCTGTCGATCTCGGTGATCTCCTCCGCGAAGGAGATATCCCGTGCGGAGAGGTGGCCCGGTGAGGTGAGTTCCCTGCCCTCCAGCTTCTCCAGGAACCGGGACATATACTGCTCCGGTCTGAGACAGCTTTTCCGGTACGCATGGAAGATGGCGTTGGAGACGTCCTGCATAGACCAAGTCTTCCAGCCATCTGCGGCATCCACGGTAGAGACCTCTCGCCTGTCGAAATCCAGATCAAACACGCCGGTGACTTTGCCGGGAGACTCCATCCGCAGTGCCAGCAACTGGTCATACCGCTCGGCGGTGACCGGCTCCATTCCGGCGAAGGCGCTTGTCTGGAGCGCATCAACGCCCGACCCCTGATCCTCACGCAGGTACCGGCGCAGAAACTTGGCGGCCTCCAGAATACTTTCCGACCTGTCCAGCTGGAAAAACGACTGTGTCCCATTCTCCCGCACGCAGAATGCGGTATACTTCCGGGCTGCCTCCGCCTCCGCCTGTACCGCGGTATACTCCGCATCTATACGGGTGCGGATCTCCTGCTGTACCTCATAGGGCACCAACTCCGCATACAGGTCGATCAGCATTTCCTGCATCCGTTTCTCTACAGTGGTGCCCTGCTCCTTCAGCACGGAGGAAAGTGCATCCAGTTTATATTCGTGGAGCCACAGCTCCAGTTGTACATCGCCGCTCATACGGTATCCTCCTTTCCCTGATCTGCGGGGGCGGGCATCTGTTTGGGTGCGGCCGGCTTCGGCTGGCTGGGACGGGGCGGACGCCTGGGACGGGCGGGAGCGGACTTGGCGTCCAGGTACTCCCGCAGAGGCTCCGGCACCGTCTGCTCGTAGAGCAGCCGTAGGGCCTCGTCCATCTTTTTCTGCACTGTGGTGTTCTCCTTTTTCAGATAGAACACCAGCGCCTCCATCTTCTCGCTGTCGAAGGACAGCTTGATCTCGTTATTTTCCATCGTGCTATTCCTCCTCTGTCCTTACATAACGGGTCCCATTTGAGGCGGTGTGGAGTCCCCCCAATTCTGCGCCGCTGGCTCCGGCAGACGTTCCCCATACTGTTCCAGGCAGAAAGCGTCCATCTTTTGCTTCAGAGATTCTCTGGCCTCATCTGTGAGGGCGCAGGAGAACCACTCATCGCCGCCGGGCGACCGCACAACAATATCCAGAGTGTCATCGACCTGGCCCGTGTGCTCATTGCGGGAAGTGTATGCCTGGATATAGGAGTCCTCGTCTTCGCTGGACAACTGTCTGCCGAATACGGTTTCTTCATCGGCAAGGACATCCAGCCCAAACGTGACCCAGCCACCCTCTGCACCAATCCGCTCCTGGATGTCCAGGTCATCAGCTGTCAACGGGCGCTTCCCCTGGAGGAGCGGGTACTGTATCGCTGTCTGCATTTTTTCCGGCGCGGCAGATACGATCATTTGATAGGGACCGCCCAGCCAGCGGACGCCCTGCTCCTTGAGGAAGCTGTCCCCAGTCCGGTTCATGATCTCCAAGTCAAAATCGGAGGCGTCCACCGTTCCCAGCGCAGAGGGGAGACCCCGTCCGGCGTAGACGGTGCAGAGGGCGGGCCACTCCGCCACCTCCGGATACTTTTGGATCGCCTCCTGGTATGCAGTCATTTTTTTGACCGCCGCCTCATCTGTGACGGAGCCGGAGACGAAACCGCTTGCCCAATGGGGGCCGGCGTCACCGCCCAGAACGATGCGGGTGAATCGGATAGGCATCTGAGCGGTCATGCGCACCAGCGCCCGATCCGCCTCATTACGGGCGTGGTCAAGCCCGTTGTCCTTTCCATTCCACCAGTTGGGGTGGAGAGACATATCCTCCAGCAGTTCCCGGACCACATCAACCTGACGACGGCGGTCATCTCCAGTGGTTTCCAGTGCGGCGACGAAACGCCGCAGTTCTTGGATAGTATCCTTCTGCATCTGCTGTGTGGCCGGAACGGTAAAATAGCAGCCGCGGGCCTGCTCCAGTTCAAGATCATACTGCTCCATCAGCTTAGGATCGGGCGTCAGCCCATCCAGCCTTTCCATGCCCTGGAGGATAGCGTCTGTCCAGAACCGGCGCTGTTCCTGCCAAGGGGGAGAGTCCTCCGGCTGATATCTCTCAAAACCGTTCTGCCGCTCAATGGCGTATGCGGTGAGGCCCATGGCCACGCGGCGAACATCAAATTTATCCATTGCGCGTCCTCCTATGGCGTCATATCGCCCATGGACAGTTCCGCCTCCGTGAAGGCTTCATACTCCTCATTGAATCGAGCCAGTTCCTCCGGAGCCACATCGGTGAGTACCACCTCCGTGCCCTCCAGGCCGGGGACGATCTCCGCTACCCGCGCATCCAGCAGGCCGGCGTAATCCTCCCGCCCGGCGGCGTTGAGTTTCAGCAGGTTTTCCGGCAGCACAACACAGTCCGCCTCCTCATGGGTGAGCAACGTCAGACCGCCGCCCGCCAGCACAGGGAGGATATCTTTCAGGCACAGCTCCGGCGCTTTGGTTTCCAGGGTACTGTTGAGCCGGCGGCAGTATTCCGGGTGGTACTCCATCTCGATACAGCCATCGTGCATGTCCACCGCTGACACTTCGGGACGGCGTTTCAGCGCGGCTCGGAGCATAGAGTCAAAGCCGCTGCCCTCCCGGACTGTCAGATCCAGATGCTCCTCCAGATCATCAAAATAGACACACCAGCTTCCGCTGGCAGTGTTCTCCGTTCCCCGCTGGATGATAAAATCCGCCGCCCGCTCCATCTGGGCGTTGACGATGTCCCGCATTCCGGGGATGTAGGCCGCAAGACGGGCGCAGTTGTACTGTTCCGCGTCAACGAGTACCCCGTCATTGCTGCCCTGGTCCAGCGCCAGCAGGCAGTGGATCACACCGTCCCTGTGGAACATACAGTCCCTGTGTTCCGCAAGGAACGGCTGATTTGCCAGGGGGGTGATCTTCAGCCGGCCAAAGTCCTCACGGGACAGCTCCACCACCTTTTCGATCTGGCAGTCGTCCATCTGAAAATTGGCCGGCTTTTCCACAAAATTTGCTTTGAATTTCAAAAGATCCTTTCTCCTTTCTGCGTTTATGGCAAATAGCTGCGGGGGTTGGTCCTCTCCCCATTGATCCGTACCTCGAAGTGGAGGTGGGGTCCGGTAGAGCGCCCGGTGGAACCGGAGAGGGCGATCACATCTCCAGCCTCCACCGTCTGGCCCACCCGTGCTAGCAGCTGGGAGCAATGGCCGTACAGGGTGGCGAGTCCGCCGCCGTGGTCGATCATCACATAGTAGCCGTAGCCGCCCCGGTTGTAGGCAGACACGATCACGGTCCCCGGCAGGGCGGCGCGGACGGAGGTTCCCGTGGGTACAGCCAGATCCATTCCGCTGTGCCCCCGCCGCTCGCCGGTGAAAGGGTCGCGGCGGTAGCCAAACTCCGAGGTGACCACGTTCCGCCAGTTCTCCCCGATGGGGGAGCAGAAGCCATCTGCGCCGATGAAGGGAGCATCAGAACCGGCAAAGCCGCTGCCGCCTCCCGCCGCGCCGTATCGGATCAGGTTGTAGATGCTGTCTGCGTTGGCCTGCTGTTCGGCGATGGGCGTCACACCCATTGCGGCAGCGATGTTCTGCCAGACGGTGTTCAGGTCTTCGATGGAGATGGCCACCCTGTAGATTTCCTCCGTCTCTGCGGGAGGGTCGCTGCCCTCCACGGGGACGGTGCGGGTGCGCTCCTCGTAGGTGACGAAGCAGTCCGCAAAGGTCTGTGCGTCTCCGTGAGATTCGGCGCCGAAGTACAGAGCATAAAAAATCGCCTTGACTCTGACGCTGTCAAGGCTGGGTTCTCCCTCTGTATTCTCTTGAACGGCGGCGAGGGCGTCATCCAGCTGGTCGAAGCTGGCGCGCATGGCCTCGATGCAGACCCGGTATTCCTCCGGTGTGTTTTCCGGGAGTGTTCCGCCATAAAAGCACAGTTCCACGGCGGTGATGTTGTGATCCGTTGTGCCGGAACCAAGGGCACAGAAAAAGGCGACGAGCAGGATGAGCGGCGAGAGGATTGCCGCCAGCACGCAGCCGGCCGCTTTCCTTGTTCTCTCGTCAGAGAGGACAGCGGCCGCGGCTTTCGCAAGCAGGATGGGATCAGCCAAAGGTCATTCCCCCATTCTCCTGGGCAGGGACCTGTGCCATCTTCGTTTGGATCTCGGACCAATGATCCTCCAGCGCCTGCATGGTCTTCTCATGACCATCGCAAGGGTGGTTCTTCGCCCACTGCTGATAGACGTCAAAGTCTATCCCGCCGTCCAGCAGCAGCTTGCACACGTCAACGGCGTCGTTCTGGACGCAGGCGTGGAGGGCGCCGTAGTCGTCGGTCTCCACCCACATTCTCTTTTTCAGAAGCTCCTCCGCGATCCAGCTGTCTCGGCCCTCATAGGTCAGCATGTGAAGCGCCCTCCAGGCGCTGGAGCCTCCGGAGATTCCTTTCTCCACCAGCGCAGACAGTGTGCGGTGGTCATGATCTGCGGCGAACTGCTCCAGAAGACGGGACGGTGCGGCGGCGATCTGTTCCTCGCTGCACTGCTTGATGATCTCTGTGGCGATAAAGCGGTGATCCAAATAGGCGTAGCTGGCCATCTCCCCGTGGAAGGAAGGGGACAGCTTCGGCACATGGCTCTCCGCCTGTTCCAGCAGGAAGGTCACCTTCTCCGGGTCATTGATATTGATGGCTCTCTGGCAGGCGGCGCAGTAGGTGGGTTCAGAAAACTGCTCCATGTCTGCCAGCAGCAAAAGGGTCATCTTCCGTCCCACCGTGCCGGGCCTGCCCGCTGCCTCAATGAGCAGATCGTCCGCATGATCTTTCAGCGTTTGGGGATACAGATCCTTGAATGCGGACAGTTCCCCATCCTGAATGGCGAGGATGGTTTTGTCATAGCCGCTCATCCGCAGAGGCCGCATTCCTACCGTATTGACGTATTCTGTGATGCTCCCGGTCATGCGGCGCAGGAGTTGCTCGGCCTGGCTCATGGCCTGCTCCTGCCGCTCCCGCTGTTCCACCAGCGCCTCGATGATGACCTTTTGCTCCTGCTGGCTGAGATGCACCACCGCACCTCCGGTGTCATCCTCCACGCCCCCAATCTTCATGTACCGGCCGTGGGTGGCGTGGTCGCCGTGGAACGCCTTGGTGATGGCAGAGGAGATGAGGAACATCCGGTCCAGGTCGTTCCCGTTCTCGCCCAGGGTCTTGCCGGTGATGAAGCTCTTGGTGATGCTTTTTTTCTGGTTTTCGTCGTACCACTTGAGGTACACATCCAGATACACGCCCTCGCTGCCGCCGTAGTCGGTGGTGCAGAAGATATCCGCGTCTTTGGGAATCTTCCGGCCATTCTCCCAGTGGCTGTCCATGAGAAAATACTCGTCCGGCAGGTATCCCATACTCGCCAGGCGGTGCTTCAGCTCCTCGAATACCTCCTGGGCCGTGGGCTGGCCGGCGTACTCCAGCTTGCGGGGGTCCGCCGCAGAGGGTTTCCAACGCTCCAGTTCAATTACATTCATTTTGATTCCTCCCTGTATGATTTTGGCTTGTCCAGCCGGAGTTGGGTATGCTATGATAAAAGCAGAATGATATAGGGGAAGGAGGCTGCGCCATGAAGGAGAGAACCTATCTCGCCATCGACTTGAAGAGCTTCTACGCATCCGTGGAGTGCGTTGAGCGCGGCCTCGATCCCCTGACCGCCAACCTTGTGGTGGCGGACCTGAGCCGGACGGAGAAGACCATCTGCCTGGCGGTCACCCCCAGCCTGAAAGCCTGGGGCATCTCCGGCAGGGCGCGGCTGTTCGAGGTAGTTCAGCGGGTCAAGGAGGTCAACGCCCAGCGGCTCCGCTCCGCACCGGGGCGGAAGTTCAGCGGCGCCTCCTCCAGCGATACGGAACTGAGAGCCGACCCCAGCCTGGCGGTGGACTACATCGTGGCTCCGCCCCGGATGACCCATTACATGGAGTGGAGCACCAGGGTCTACAACGTGTACCTGAAATACATCGCGCCCGAGGACATCCACAATTATTCGATTGACGAGGTGCTGATAGACGTGACCAACTACCTGGACACGTACAAATGCAATGCCCGGCAGCTTGCCATGAGGATCATCCTGGATGTGCTGGAGACCACCGGTATCACGGCCACAGCGGGGATCGGGACGAACCTTTACCTCTGCAAGGTGGCCATGGACATCGTGGCGAAGCACATCCATCCGGACGTGAACGGCGTCCGCATTGCCAAGCTGGACGAACGCGCCTACCGCCGCCTGCTGTGGGATCACCGTCCTCTCACCGACTTCTGGCGGGTGGGCGGCGGCTACACCAGAAAGCTGGAGGCCCACGGCATTTACACCATGGGCGATATTGCCCGCTGCTCTCTGACGGACGAGGATCTGCTCTACCGTCTGTTTGGGGTCAACGCGGAGCTGCTGATTGACCATGCGTGGGGCTGGGAGCCCTGCACCATGGCGGACATCAAGGCATACAAGCCGGAGAGCAAGAGCGTTGGTTCCGGGCAGGTCCTGCAATGTCCCTATGGCTATGACAAGGCCCGGCTGGTGGTGCGGGAGATGGCGGATCAGCTGGCGCTGGATTTGGTGGACAAGGGGCTCGTCACTGACCAGCTGGTGCTGACGGTGGGTTATGATATTGAGAATCTGAAAGGCCGCACATATCAGGGCGAAGTCACAAAGGACCGCTATGGGCGCTCTATTCCCAAGCACGCCCACGGCACCGCCAACCTGGAGGAGTACACCGCCTCCACACGGCGCATTATCACCGCCGCGTTGGAGCTGTTCGACCGCATCATCGACCGGGAGCTGCTGGTGCGCCGTCTCTATCTCACCGCCGCACGGGTGACAGATGAGGAGTCCGCTCCCGACAAGAAGGCCGCGGAGCAGTTAGACCTGTTTACAGACTACGCCGCAAAGCAGGAACGAGAAACCCAGGAGTCCGCTGATCTGGAGCGGGAGAAGAAACTCCAGCGGACCATGCTGGATATCAAGAAAAAGTTCGGCAAAAACGCAATCCTCAAAGGCATGAATCTGGAGGAGGGCGCTACTGCCAAGAGCCGCAATGAGCAGATCGGAGGGCATAAAGCGTA
>CAJUQM010000065.1 GCA_910588005.1 uncultured Oscillibacter sp. | reverse complement strand
CGAACTCTGGTGCTTTCTTTTCGTTACGTTGTTTAATTTACAAGGTGCATGCCGCTTTCGGCGGGTGCTGATTACTATACCACAAAAGCATAGGCTTGTCAACAACTTTTTTGAAACCATTTGAGAATTTCCAGAAGTTCTCGACAGCTTTGCTAGAATACCAGAGAAAGAGCCGTTTGTCAAGGGGGTAATTCGATTTTTTTCGAAAAAATTTGCCAAGTTTTCCACAGGGGGAGGGACCGCTTCTCCGCAGTCCCCTCCCCCTGTAAAATGTTATCCACAAGATATTGTGATAACCTCCGTGGCAATCCTCTGTCTAAAGGTCTCATCGTGCTCCACAAACAGCATGGTGGGCTGGAATGCCAGCAGCAATTCCTCGATCTGCATCCGGGACCAGACGTCGATATAATTCAGCGGCTCGTCCCAAATATATAGGTGGGCGCTGTCGCAGAGACTCCGGGCAAGCAGCACTTTTTTTCGCTGCCCGGCAGACCAGTCCTCCATATTTTTTTCAAACTGTTCCCTTGGAAAGTCCAGCTTTCGCAAAATAGCCAGAAGCAGCGGTTCCTCCACGCCGCTTTGCCGGATATAGTCCCGCAGCCGCCCCCGCAGATGGGACGTATCCTGGGGCACATAGGATACCGTCAGCCCGGAGAGCTTCACCAATGTCCCCGCGCTTGTGATCTCCTCTCCCAGGAGAAATCTCAAAAGGGTGGACTTTCCGCAGCCGTTGCTCCCGTTCAGAGCAATCCGCTGTCCCGGCTCCAGCTGGAGGTCCAGTGGACCGCAAACCCGCCGCTCTCCGTAGAAGAGGGATAATCCCCGGGCGTCCAGCAAACGTCCCCGGGCCGTCAGAGGCCGGAGCTTCAAAGTCTCCGCCCTCTCTAAATCCTTTAAAAGTCCCGCCTTCTCCTCCAGTGCCCGCTGCCGCCGGTCCTCGATGGACTTGGCCCGCTGCATCATCTTGGCGGATTTGTGGCCGATATACCCCCGGTCCGGCCGGAGACCGGCGGTCCGCGTTCCCTTTTTCGTAGCCTCCACTTTGTCGGACCACCGGGAGGTCTGGGCGGCCGCCTGCCGCAGACGGCCCACTTCCTTTTGAAGGTGCCTGTTTCTCGCCTGTTCAAACTCGTCCCGGCGGCGCTTATTCTCCCACCAGGAGGAGAAATTCCCACTCTGGACCTCCACCCCAGTTTTATTCAGCACCATCACATGGTCCACGCATCCGTCTAAAAAAGACCGGTCATGGGACACCAGCAAAAATCCCCGTTTCCGGCGCAGGTACTCCGCCGCCGCCCGCCGTCCCTGGGCATCCAGATGGTTTGTAGGCTCGTCGATCAGCAGGTACTTCTCCTCCCCGCAGAACAGCGCCCCCAGCAGTGCTTTTGTCCGCTCCCCGTTGGAGAGGGTAGAGAAGGGCCGGTACAGCGCCTCGGCCTCCACTCCCAGAAGCCCCGTCTCCCGCAGAAGTTCCCACTCCTCCGCCAGGGGAGCAGCCTCTTGCAGCACCTCCATGGTCATACGGGACGTATCCCCCACCTCGTATGGAAAATAGGCGCAGGGCGGCACGCCGGAGATCTGACTGCCGCAGGGGTGCTCTCCCCGCAAAAGCCGCAGAAAGGTGGTCTTTCCCCGGCCGTTGCGGCCCAGGAATCCCAGCTTCCAGGCGGTGTCAAACTGGAAGCTCACATTTTCAAACACATGATCGTAGCTGCCCGGATAGGCAAAGGTCAGGTTCTCCACCCGGATCATAGACATATGGCATCCCTCCAAACGCAAAAATAGGCCGCAGGAAAGTCCCACGGCCCTCGGCGCGACGAGAATGCCCCGCTCTATAAGCGGGCGTCAATCGTCCAGATGGCGCGAAAGGATGAAATTCTCTCCTGCTTCCGGCGCCGGGCAAACGGTCCCCCTGGGGGGCGTTCCGCGGCACCTATCAAATTTCAGCAGGAAGCAGACTTCATCCTTTCACTCCTCTTCATCAATATAATAAAATTATCATAGCAGATTTTTGGCGGGCTGTCAACCGGCAGAGACCCAGAAATCCCTATTAAAAAGGAACATGCCCTCCCGCCTCAGTGTCCTATGAACTCTTTGAAATATGAACTCTATATTTTCTATGTAGTGCAGCGCCAGATTGGGAGCCACACAATCCTATGTGTTTTCAGGGTACTCATATTCTTCTATTCCGCAAATACGATACTCGATCTGTTCTTCTGCGTTGCGCATTTTTGCCGCTTCAATCATTCTTTGGCTCAAATCAAGGCCTAACACCCGCTTTGCTCCCCATTCTGCGGCAAATTTACAATGCCAGCCGTAACCACACCCCAGGTCAAGAACACTTTTTCCCTCAAGAGGGGGGAAGAGAGGTTTTAACCTGTGCCACTCTCCGGCAGAGCCTAACCCATTTCTGCTGCGGGCATTTTCGCATATTCCTCAAAAAAATTTATATTATCATATTCGTTATTCATCTCTGTTTCCTTCCAAACCTTCCTCTGCTGGGCTAATCATGGCACAGAGATTCCGCCATATCAACACGCTTTTGCGGAACTCTCAAAAGCTATGCCCCAGCGGCACATTTCTTAAACGGGACTTTTCCGGAAGGGTTTGCTTTTCCGGAAAAAATCTGATACACTATGGGAAATTATAGGCGCAGGTGGGAGCCGGCGGACTTCCCCGCCGGCTCCCTATTCAAAAAAGCGGCGGTGCCGCGCCCAGGGGCGGACGCTGCGCGGAGCTGTTGACTGGGGGCACCCGGCCCGCTTGCACCATCCTATGCGCCGCCCCCGCCGCCCGTCACCGGCAGAGAACCCCTTGTCCCCGCCGGTATTCCCAAATTTCAAAACAGAAAAGAGGAATTTTCCATGATCAAGATCGCGCCCTCCATTCTCTCCGCTGATTTTGCCAATTTGGAGCGGGACATCCAGCGGATCTCCACCGCCGACTACGTCCATGTGGACGTGATGGACGGTATGTTCGTGCCCAACATCACCATTGGCATCCCGGTGGTAAAATCCATCCGCCCCACCACCTCCCTGCCTCTGGACGTCCACCTGATGATCGTGGAGCCGGTGCGGTATGTGGGGCAGTTCTGCGACGCCGGAGCCGACCTGGTGACGGTCCATGTGGAGGCGGACAGCGGGGAGAACATCCACGCCGCCATTGACAAGATCCACGCCAGGGGCAAGCGGGCGGGGATCGTCCTCAAGCCCAAGACCCCCGCCGAGGCGGCGCTGCCCTTCCTGGAAAAGGTAGAGCTGATTCTGGTGATGACCGTGGAGCCGGGCTTCGGCGGCCAGAGCTTCATGGCGGACATGATGCCCAAGGTCTCTACCCTGCGGAAGCTGATCGGCGAGAGAAATCCCGCCTGCGAGCTGGAGGTGGACGGCGGCGTGGCCCCGGACACCTGCCAGACCTGCATTGACGCCGGGGCCAACGTGCTGGTGGCAGGCAGCGCCGTATACAAGGCGGCGGATATTGCCGCCCGCATCGCGGAGCTAAGGGGGAAGCAGGCCTAAAGCCAAGCCAGTTCCAGACCGATGGAAACGCCCGCCAGGAAAGAGGCTCTGTCCTCCAGGATGCCGGCTTCAAACTGCCGGTCCAAAAGGGATTCCAGCCGCCGCTCCTGATCCGCCGTCAACGCCGAGCGGAAATCCTCCCAATCCGCCTCCAGGCCGGAGGAAACCTGACGGTATTCCCGGGTTTGAAGACGGTCCACAACACGGTGTTCTTGGGCATAGTTATAGAGTGTTTCTACGAGAGTACGCACAAAACCGCTCCTTTCAGACCGCTCCTTTTGGTCCGTTTTTAGTATATCCGTGCTGGCCAGTATTGTCAAGAGATATGGAGAGAAATTATGGGAACTTTTCCTGAAAATCTAAAAGCATGTCGAAAGCACCGCCATATAAGCCAGGAAGTCGTTGCGGTAAACTGCAAAATTGCCTCTGCCACTTACCGGCGGTACGAAAAAGGCGAGCGGGAACCAAATCTATCGACCCTCTGCACTTTTGCTGATTATTTTGGCGTTACTCTGGACCAGCTGGCAGGCCGCGCTCCCCTGCCGGGTCTGGAGCAGTAAGGCACAAAGCCTCTCTTGTCAGATTCTCCAGATCCAAAAATGCAGGAAGGAGAATACCATGGAAATATTATCAAAAAACCTGTTAGCCCTGTGAAAGAAAAGAGGTCTTTCCCGTGAAGCCGTGGCAAGGGCTTTGGAGATCTCTTCCAAAACCTACGAACGGTATGAAAAAAACGAGCGGGACCCAACCGCCCCTCTTATGGTCAAGCTGGCCGGCTTCTACGGCGTCACATTAGATCAACTGGTGGGCCTCGCCCCTCTGCCGAACCGGGAGTCATAGGCGGCTTACCAAAAGTACCGGGGCTATGGGGAACAGGCCGCCGAGGGCGGCGGCCCCTACAGTGTCCTCCTGAAAGCCCCCGGCTGTTGGGGAAATGGCCCAGCCAGGGGCCGGGTCCCACAGCGCGAATCCCCCGTCCCGCCCCCGTGGGGCGCATCCCAAAGAAACCAAAAATCCCCCGTCCCCCGCAGGGACCAAGAAGGAGAACCCGCCATGGAATACTTCCCCGCCCCCCTGGAAAGATTGGTAGAGCAGTTCGCCCGTCTGCCGGGCATCGGCGGCAAGTCCGCCCAGCGGCTGGCCTTTTTTGTTTTGGGCCTGCCCGAAGAGGAGGCCCAGGCCTTTGCCGGCGCCATCATAGACGCCAAGCGCGGCGTCACCTGCTGCCCGGTGTGTCAGAATTTCACCGCCGGGGGGCTGTGTCCCATCTGCGCCTCCCCCAAGCGGGATGGCACCACCATCTGCGTGGTGGCGGATCCCCGGGACGTGGCCGCCGTGGAGCGGTCCCGGGAGTACAGCGGGCATTACCACGTCCTCCACGGCGTCATCTCCCCTATGAACCACGTGGGACCGGATGACCTCGCCATCAAGCCCCTATTGGAGAGGGTATCTAAGGGGGACGTGGAGGAGGTCATCATGGCCACCAACCCGGACACGGAGGGGGAGGCCACCGCCATGTACATTGCCCGCCTCCTAAAACCCTTTGACGTGCGGGTAACCCGTCTGGCCTACGGGATCCCCGTGGGCGGGCATCTGGAATTTGCCGACGACGCCACGCTGATGCGGGCGCTGGAGGGCCGGAGAGAGATGTAAAAAAGCGCCGCCGCCCCACAGGCGCCGGCAAAAATGTAAGCCATGCTGAATGATGAACCCCCTGGGCGGCCCGGCCTGCCTTTACCGGGTGGAAGCCTGTAGAGGCGCCTCATAAAATAAAACAGCCCGGCCTCCCCCCGGCCCAACGGATAAAAATCCGCCCGGCGCTTATGCGCCGGGCGGGTTTCTCTTGTCCCATGCATTACATGATGGTGTACAGGATCTTCGCCATCTGTCCCCGGGTGATGTTGTTGTTGGGCTTGAAGGTATTGTCGCTGTACCCATTGATGATCCCCTGGGCAGCCATAGTCTGGATATAGAAGGCGGCGTAAGCGGGAATCTTTCCGGCGTCAGAGAAGGTCAAATTCGACAGAGCGTAACCCTTCTCCTGGCTCCGCCCGATCATGGCCGACGCCTGGGCACGGGTCAGGTTCCCGGTGGGATTGAAATAGAGCTTTCCGTCCTTCCCCTGGGTACCGGTAACGATCCCCTCGGCGTACAGCGCCCGGGCGGCCGGAAGAGCGGACTCCGGAATCTCCCTCAGGTCCGCGAAGGGCAGGGACACCCCCGCGTACTTCGCCGGATCCAGCTTCAGGCAGTTGTACAGCATCACGGAGAAATCCAGCCGGGTCAGCAGCTGATCGGGGCGGAAGGTCCCGTCGGTGTAGCCCTTGGAGATGTTGTGGTCGTACAGGTAGTCGCAGTAGTCCGCGCCCCAGTACGCCGCCGTATCCCTGAACCGGCGCTCCGCACCGGCGGCGGGGATGTCTGCCGAAGCCCGGCCGATGTTGCCGGAGCCGTCCCGGGCGGTGATGGTGACCCGGTGGGCCGCGCCGTCCGCCGCGGGCAGGGCCGCGGAGACGGCCCCGGTCTTGCCGTTGTAGGTAAAGGCCAGGGGCGCGCCGTCATAGGTGACGGACACGGAGGTCTGGGACAGTACGCCGTCCACATCGTCCTTTACGGTGCCGGTGAGGGCGGCGCCGCTGACCTGGGCGGTGACCGTGGGCACGGTGGTATCCACGGTGCCCTCAAAGGAGGCGGCAATGTGGTCGATGTAGACCGTCCCGGCCCGAGCGGTGTCGTTAAAGATCTGCTGGAGCAGTCCATTTTCATCGTAAATCCAGGTGGACGCCGCCCGAATACCAAATCCCTGGAGGCTGAACCAATCGCCGATGGGCACAGAGACCTGCTTCCAGCCGGTGAAATCCAGCGTGGTAACCGGCGTCTCCAGGTAGCCCTTCGTACCGTTGTCATAGAGCAGATACAGATCGTTGCCGGAGCCGTCGCCATAGACCCACAGGTTCAGGCTCGTATAGAGTTCATGGTTAACCGCCGTCTGGCGGGACGCCCGCCATTCTGCCTGGTAGAGGCGGTCCTCTGTCAAGGTATAGTCCAGCCTGCCGGAGCCACGGCCCATGCGCACGGTCTCTGCCGCCGTGGAACGGCTGAACTGGAGTCCGTCGGCGTAGGTACCGTCAAAGATGGTGGTCTCCTCCTCAAAGTCCTCCACCGGCTGGATGGAGAGGTTGGACACCGTCACCTGCACAGAGGTGCTCCGTCCCCCGGCGGAGACAGTGACCGTGCCCTCTCCCGGCATACCGGCGGTGAAGTTTCCAAGGGGGTCAATGGTTCCGATCCCGCCCTCTACCGTCCAGGTAAAGGCCTCCGGGTCCGCCTTCAGCTGTCTGTGCTGGTAGGCGGCGGTGGCGGTCAGCTGCGTCACGCTGCCGGGGGCAGCTCCCAACGTGGTGAGGGCGGTGCCGTCGGCGCTGCGGATGGCCAGGGCATCCGGGGTAGTGACGGCGTGGACCGTCGTTGTCCCCGTTCCGCGGCCGCTGCCGGCGGTAACGGTGATGTCGCCGCCGGAGCTGGGGGTAATCAGCACATTGCCCTCCAGCTCACCGCCATCGGTCTCCAGACGGTAGTCCTCCTCCATGGGAATAAAGTTGGTGTCTACGGCAGAGGCGGAGATCTCTACCTTGCTGCCCGCCAGCACATACTGGTTATCCGCCTGAACATAGAAGTGGCTCAGCTCTCCGGTGGGCTGGCCCGACGCCACCAGCAGCACCTGGTTGGAAACCTTCCGCTCCCCGCCGTCGGAGGGCCGGTTGGCGGTATTCGCCTTCAGCTTGTCCGGCGCGGTGACGGACAGCGTGGTGGAGCCGCCGCCATCCAGGCACAGCGCCGCGTAACAGCCCAGCTCGATCATGCGGTTGGCCACCTGGTCCATGGACGCGCCCACAGAGTGCCCGGAGCGGCGGCCGTCAATGGTGTAGAAAACCACAGCGCCGTCATAGCGCACGCCCACGGCGGTTCGGGGATTGGCGCCGGTGGGCAGGCCCGCCACCACGGCGCCGTCCGCCACCAGGGAGTACAGCGCGCCCACGGCGTATTCCACGTCGTTCCACTCCTCGCTGGCGGCGGAGGCCTCCAGCGTGATAACCGTGCCCACGGGGATCCTCCGCAGGGCCTCCACGTGGTAGGGGTCGGATTTTAAGTTGGCGGAGAGGACAATCTGTCCCGGCCTCATCTCCGTGGCGGAGGAAGTCTCCTCCACCCGCTCCACGATAGCCGTCATGGTCTCTCCGATGGAGAGCCGCCCCTCCTGAATGGTGCAGAGCACATCCACCCCGGCCTCGGTGTTTCCGGTGGTGTGTTTGCTGTTAAAATCGTAAGTGTAGAGATAGGTTCCCCCCTCAGAGACCCGGGCCTTGTTCACTGCGGTGAGCTGACGGGAGATCTCTTCACCATAGCCCTCCGCGTCCATGTATCCCAGGCGGGCAGTGACCTTCACGCCGGGCTTGCCGATCGCGGCCGTACCGTCAGCGCGGAAGCCGATGGCGTAATAGCCGCCGTCGCTGCTGCGAAGCTCTCCCTCGGAAACCACAAGGCCGATGGGCAGGCCTGTGTTGACGTTGTAAAAATCGCCGTTGATTCCCGCCACAACACGGTACCCCCGGCTCTCCAGCTCCCGGGCCGTGGCGGTGACGGTGCTCCGGTCCGTGAGGACCTCACCATAGGTGACAATGGGCGTTACGTCCATATTCGGCATGTATGTAATCAGGTTCTCCGTCCGGAGGTCGTTGTATGCCGTGCTCCAGAAGGTGTTGGTGGAGAGCTGCGTCTCCTGGTGCAGCAGCGTGTCCATGGCCGTCAGATCCTCTCCCAGGGCATCCGACGCGGCGGCACTCAGTCCCAGTGAAAGAACCATGGACAATGCCAGTGACAGCGCCAGGGTCTTGCGGAAAAATTTTTTCATATCTTGCCTCCAAAAGGTCTCCGGCGGCGGGGCGTCCGGCCGCCGGCCGTGCCCCGCGTCAGAGCGGGGCCTAGTCTACATAACACTTGTAAGGATATCACATCCAGCGGACAAAGTAAATGTCGATTTGACTACAAAATTCCGCCGGTTTCCCCAAAATCTTCTTTCATCCCATAAAAAAGACGGTTCTCCGGGAAAAAATGTTCCCCATTCTGTAAAAATCTCCTTGGAAACGGCGGAAAAGCGTATTATAATAGCTGCAGGCCAGAGAGGCAAAAAGGAGGGTTTCTTATGACTGTTACCGTGGATGCCGGCCAGTGCATCGGCTGCGGAATGTGCGCCTACGCTGCCCCCGGCATCTTCCGCATGGACAACCGGGTCTCCACCGTCCTGCCCAATCCGGATGAGACCCAGTACGACCGGGCCGCCGGTGCCGCCAACCGCTGCCCTGTCAACGCCATCAAGATTCAAAAATAGCCACAGGCGGCGTCCGGCATACGGGCCGAAAACCCCAGCGGAAGACTGACTTCCGCTGGGGTTCTTATGCTGTAAACAAGTCTTTTTCAAATTAGGCCCAGTTTGAAAATGACAAAACGCCCAAACAGCGGATCTTATTCCACCGTACCGTGCTAAAAATTTTTGAAATACACAACGTATTTCTGCAAATGTTTGCCCCGCCCGGCAAAAAAATCTCTCGCCGCTGTGCATTTCGCCATTTATCAAACAAGGCCTAATCTCACAATTTCTTGCAGTGTGCTTGACAAAACGTATGACAGTGTGTTATTTTTCTATTGTCAACACCGTGTTATACATTGAGGAGGACCGCCTATGATTCTGCAGTTATCCGACGCCGAGCTTGAAATTATGAAAATTGTGTGGGGGAACCGGTCGGAGGTAACGCTGTTTCCTTACATCATGGAGGCCCTGACGGCCAGGGGCAGGCCGTGTCAAAAAAACACCCTGATCGTGCTGCTGTCACGGTTGATGAACAAGGGCTTTTTGCGCGCCAGGAAAATCGGACGCCGCAACGAATACACCCCTCTGATCTCTGAGGCAGAGTACCAGACGGCGCAGACGAAAAATTTCCTGGATAAGATTTATGAGGGCAGCGCAAAGGGGCTGGTTTCCAATCTGATTATGGGCGACCTCCTGGCAGACGAGGAATATGAGGAATTGAAACGGCTGCTGGAGAAAGGAAAAGGGCAGCAATGAACGCAGTTTTGAAGATTTTCCTGTCCATGTCTTTTTCCGGCAGTTTACTTATTCTGGCTTTACTTTTTGGAAAACAGTTTTTGAAAAACAAAATCAGCCGACAATGGCAGTATTACATTTGGCTGGTTGTTGTTTTGCGGCTGCTGCTCCCGTTCGGGCCGGAAGTAAGCCTGATGGGAAAGGCATATCAGGCTGTCGATCAGGCAATATCCCAGGCTGCTCCTTTACCGCCACAGCAACAGTCCCCACAAAACGCTCCGGGAGGCAGTTTTGCTCCCGCTGTTGGGGCGGAGCAGCACAATGAAACGGTGAATAGACCGGCGGATGATGTAACAACCGCCCACCCGCTTCAAGATATTGGAGTGTTGTTAATCAATCATATCTGGCTGGTGTGGCTGGTGG
>CAJUQM010000064.1 GCA_910588005.1 uncultured Oscillibacter sp. | reverse complement strand
TCTATGTAGGTACAAAGAAATTGGTCAAGCGAAAAGAATTTGAAGAGTTTGTTAGCAAAAAAACAGTGATCTAACGCCAGTTCCTATTGAGATATATGGACTATTATGATAAAATAGAGCCATTGCATTGGCTCTTTTTCTTATAGTAGGAAAGGAGCGCACCTCATGGGAAAGAACTTAAAAGGGAAAGAATGCGGCAAGGGCATCTGCCAAAGGAAGGATGGTTTTTATTACGCAAGATTTGTAGATAAGCATGGAAAGCGCCACGAGAAGTATGTTCCTACACTTCCAGAGGCACGGAACTGGTTGGAGGAAGCTCGATTTGCAGATATGCATGACAATATTCTTGTTCCATCGGATATGACTGTGGACACATGGTTTGAGTTTTGGCAAGAGAATATGATTGCGGACTTGGCACCGAATACTCGTAGAAACTACCGGGAGCGGTATGTTCACAATATTCAGCCTGTGATTGGTGGTATGCTGCTGTCGAACGTCAAACCTATGCACTGCAAGGTCGTCCTCAACAGGATGGAAGCAGATTATGCTGGATCGACAATTCGTCAAGCATATATTACGATGGGGACCATGTTCAAATCAGCATTGATGAATGACCTGATTATTAAACATCCTATGAATGGGGTTCGTTACTCTAAGCCTGTTCGAGCAGTGGATGATATCAAGTATCTTACTGTGGAAGAGCAGGGGAAATTCTTGGAAACCGCACAAAGGTCACATAACTATGCGCAGTACGCACTGATATTAGAAACGGGATTGCGTACTGGTGAACTAATTGGGTTGACATGGGATGCTATTGATTGGGAAAAACGGACTTTGACTGTCAATAAGACTCTAGAGTATCGGCATAAACAAGCCTTTTGGAGGGCTGGTCCACCCAAAACCCAGCAAAGTTATCGAACGATCCCTTTGACTAACCGAGCATATGAGATACTTCGGGGCGTAGAGTTAAGTCGAGCTTCCCGGAAAGAATCTCCAATGCTCTCGCAAACCCTGGAGTATATCGACCGGCGAACGGGTGTCAAATCTCAGCTTATTATGCGAGATCTGGTCTTCATCAATTTCCGAACTGGGATGCCGAACAAGAACAGCTCCTATGATACCCACCTGTATAAGCTTTGCGATGAGGCGGGAATCAAGCGATTTTGTATGCACGCGCTTCGCCATACCTATGCAACTCGGGCAATTGAGAGTGGTATGCAGCCAAAGGTTTTGCAGAAACTGCTCGGTCATGCCAGCATAAAAACGACGATGGATCGCTATGTTCATGTGACTGATGATTCTATGGCACATGCAGTAAAGCAATTTGAATCTCACCAAAGCGCCTGAATCGGATGGTGTGGCGGGATGTAATGTGGATCAGATCATAGAAAGCAGGCGATGTGAACTTAGCAGCAAAGAGTGGCTGGATGGCCATAACTCTATATATCTAAACATACCTAAATGCGAAAATGGTGTATAAATGGTGTGGTAGACATCATTCAAGCACCGGAAACCCTTGAAAAATCAGGAGGTAGAGAGAATTATGAAATTAGGCATCGTGGGACTGCCGAACGTGGGCAAGTCCACTCTGTTCAATGCGATTACCAACGCCGGCGCCGAGAGCGCCAACTATCCCTTTTGCACCATTGACCCCAACGTGGGCATGGTGGCCGTGCCTGACGAGCGGCTGGACAAGCTGGCGGAGATGTACGAGCCGGACAAGAAGACCCCGGCGGTTATCGAGTTTGTGGATATCGCCGGCCTTGTGAAGGGGGCCAGCCAGGGGGCGGGCCTTGGCAACAAGTTTCTGGCCAACATCCGGGAGACGGACGCCATTGTCCACGTGGTCCGCTGCTTTGACGACGAAAATATCATGCACGTGGTGGCCGACGCAGGCACCAACGTCCCGGTAGATCCTCTGGGAGATATTGAGACCATTGACCTGGAGCTGATTATGGCGGATCTGGAGATGGTGAACCGCCGGGTGGAGAAGGCGCGAAAAGCCGCCAAGGGGGACAAGAAATTCCTCCATGAGGCGGAGGTGTTTCAGGCGCTGGCGGAGCACCTGAACGGCGGAAAGTCCGCCCGGACCTACCGGTGCGGAGAGGAGGACATGGCCCTGATTGAGACCAGCGACCTCCTGAGTCTCAAGCCCATCATCTACGCCGCCAATACCGACGAGGAGGGCTTCACCAATTTGGAGGGCAACCGGTATTACCAGCAGGTGAAGACCCTGGCGGAGAAGGAGGGGGCACAGGTGCTGCCGATCTGCGCCAAGCTGGAACAGGACATCGCCGAGCTGGAGGGCGAGGAGAAGCAGATGTTTTTGGAGGAGCTGGGGGTGGAGGAGTCCGGATTGGATCGGCTGATCAAGTGCTCTTATACCCTGCTGGGACTTATTTCCTTCCTGACCTACGGCAAGGACGAGTGCCGGGCCTGGACGATTAAAAAGGGTACAAAGGCCCCCAGGGCCGCCGGTAAGATCCACACCGATATTGAGCGCGGATTTATCCGGGCGGAGGTCATCGCCTATGAGGATATGGTGAAGTGCGGCAGCGTTAACGCCGCCAAGGAGAAGGGGCTTCTCCGCAGCGAGGGTAAGGAGTACGTGGTCCAGGACGGCGATATGATCTACTTCCGGTTTAATGTGTAATATGACAGATATGGAACGCCTTGCGGCCTATGACCGCATGTATGGGGATCTCCTGCGGGAGCGGGAGGGGGTTCTTTCAAAGCTGGAGAAGCTGCGCTCCGCCGGAAAGCAGCGGGGGGCGACATATCAGCAGCTTCTGGCGCAGAAACTCACGCTGCAGAATTTGACCGGCAGGTTTGAGATCTATGGCATCAAGCCGGAATAGATGTTTTCAGAGGGGCGGACGCGCGGCGTCCGCCCCTCTTGCCTGTTGAAACGTCTGAAAGATTCGAAAATTTTATAAGGGGAAGGAGGAGGTCCGCCTTGTGCCGGACCCCGCGTCTGAAAATTCCCGTTGGCCCCCTTTGAAAATAATTTCCCCCTCTGAAACAATTTTCACCCCCTGGACGTGTTATCAGTGAAAGGCGCTTTTCAACCCAAACTTTGATAAAGGTAAAAGGAGGCATTGTATGAAAGACCGGGAAGCTTTTCTCCGCAATGCCATGGAGACTTACGGGGGGGCGGTGTACCGCCTGGCTCTATGCCGCCTGCAAAACGCGGCGGACGCGGAGGACGTCTACCAGGACGTGTTCCTCCGCCTGCTGGGGGAGGAGGCCCGGGACTGGGACGGCGAGTATTTGAAGGCCTGGCTCCTCCGAGCGGCGCTGAACCGCTGCGTGGACATTCATCGGTTCCGCCTGCGGCGGACGGCGCTGTCCCTGGACGAGGTGCCGGAGCTGGCCCGCCCCGCAGACGACGAGGCGGCGGAGCTTTGGGAGGCGGTGTCCCGCCTGCCGGAGGGGGAGCGGACGGCGGTGCACCTGCACTACGCGGAAGGGTACCGCACAGAGGAGATCGCCGCCATGCTGCATGTCCCCGCAGCTACGGTGCGCACCCGGCTCCGCCGGGCGAGAATGAGACTGAAGGATTTGTTAGGAGGTACGAACGATGAGCAGGAACAAGTATCAGAATGTAGTGGAGAACATCTGCGTGCCCACGGGGCTTGAGGAGCGGGTCCTGTCTGCCGCCCGGCGGCAGGGAACGAAGAACAGGCGTATAGAAAAGGGGTGGTTCCGCCCTGCAGCCCGCATCGCGGTCTGCGCCATGTGCGCACTGACCCTGGTGCTGGGGAGCGTACGCCTGCGGACCCCCGCCGCTCCCGCGGACGCCGCTCTGGAGGGCGGAAATCCGGCGAGCATCCGGCGTGAGGAAGGCCCCCAGGCATTCCCCCTGTCGCTGTCCTTCGGCCTGACGGCCTATGCCGCCGACACCGGGGACGCCTTCCCTGCCCGGGAGGACGGCGCCATTGCCTTTTCCGCGGGCGAGGGGATGATCAACCCCGGGGAGGGGGACTTTACCGGCTGCCTCTTCCGGGTCACCGGGGAGGATATCGCCTCTGTGTCCCTCTCCATCGACCGGGGCGGGCTGTACCGTTACCGGCTGCTGGAAAACCTGACGGAGGAGGAGCTGGCCTACTACCGCGAGCACATGGGCACGCCGGAGCTGGCCACCGCCGCCATCAGCCGGACCGATGACGGCGTGTGGTATATGCCGGAGATGTCGGCTCTGGGGAGCAGCGTTCAGGAGGACTACGACCCCGACATCCGCTACGGTTTCTGGGTTGCCCCGGAGGAGATGGCCTGGAACACGGGACTCGGCATCTCCACCGAGGCGCAAAGGGACGCCGACTACTTTGACGGCGCTGTTCTCACTGTCACCGCCGTGTTTGAAAACGGCGGGGAGCACACCCGGACCTACCGCCTCCACAGCGGCAATCTGAAGGTGGAGCGGACGGAGGACAACGTGCTCACCGTCCTGCCGGAGCTGGCGGGGGAGGGAGATCCCTATGTCTACGGCATCTATGCCCTGCCGGAAACATAACCACATCTGGAGGAGGCCGCCGTTTGGCGGCCTCCTTTTATAAATTTTGGGATCAAGGGATTGACAGATAGATACTATTGTGATAGTATAATGGAAACTACTCGAATAGTATTAAAGGAGGCTGTTATGGCGGTAAAGCTCTTTGACTCGGAACTGAAGGTAATGGACATTCTCTGGAGAGATGGTGATCGAACCGCTAGGGAGATCGCGGGGATTCTGGGGGAGGAGATCGGCTGGAACACCAACACCACATACACCGTTATTAAAAAGTGTGTGGCCAAGGGGGCAATCCAGCGCAGCGAACCGGGCTTTCAATGCCGCGCCCTGATCTCCAAGACGGAGGTGCAGGCGGCGGAGACGGAGGCCTTGATCGGAAAGCTGTTTGACGGATCGCCGGATCTGCTCTTTGCCTCTTTGCTGGACAGCCGGAAACTGTCGGCAGAGCAGCTGGAACGGCTTAAAAAGCTGGTCTTCGCGATGGAACAGGAGCACCGGTCATGACTCTCATGGAGCGGGGAGCGGCGGGAGCGGCGTTGATTCTGGCGATCGCTCTGCTGCGGGCGGCAGTGGGGTGGATGCTGCCCAGGCGGGTGTTTGGAGCGCTGTGGTGGGCGGCTGTGCTGCGGCTGCTGCTGCCTTGGGAGCTGTCCTCCCAATTGAGCGTGTACAACCTGTATTTCGCGGCCCGTCAGCCGGCGGCGGCCCTTCCGGCAAACGGCGCCGCCGCGGTGCGCCTGCTTCCGGGGACGGATTCGCCGGTTTTTGAGGCGCCGGAGACTTTGCCGTCCGCCCTTCTTCCGGCGGTCTCTGCCGGAGCGGCAGTCTGGCTGGCGGGGACGCTGCTGATGGCGGGCTGGTTCGCTGTCTCCTATCTTCGCTGCCGCCGGAATTTTCAGACGTCTCTGCCGGTGGAGAGCGGCTTTGTCTCCCGGTGGATGAAGCGGCATCCCCATGTCTCTGTCCGGGTATCCGACCGGATTTCCGGACCTTTGACCTATGGCCTCTTCCGGCCGGTCATTCTTCTGCCCAAAGGGCTGGATTGGGAGGATGAGACGGCCTTGGCGCACATTTTGACCCACGAGTATATACACATTCGATATTTGGACGGCCTGACCAAGCTGGTTTTGACGGGGACCCTGTGCGTCCACTGGTGGAATCCGGCGGTGTGGCTGATGGTTGTTCTGGCAAACCGGGATCTGGAGCTGGCCTGCGACGAGGCCGTAGTGCGCCGCCTGGGAGATCCGGCGTCCTATGCCCGGACCCTGCTGACCATGGAGGAGACCCGGGCAGGACTGTGTCCGCAGTTTGCTCAGAGTTCCATAGAAGAAAGGATTAAAGCTATGATGAAGAAAAAACGTATCCCCGTGATCTTTACGGCCTGTGCGCTGCTGCTGGCGGCGTGCGTTACCACCGCCTTCGCAACCTCCGCCAAGGAGCCGTCTGGAGGCCTGACGGCTCAGCTGGTGGAGAGCATTGCCTGTGAAAACGGCATCCTCTCCTTCACCATCCCGGAGGGGAAGGCGGAGTGGGACCTCCAGGTGGCCGGGCGCATCCTGGCCGGCGGCATGGATACGAGCGTCCACTATCTGGAGGAGGAGAGCGCCGCTAAAAGCTGGGAGCCGGGGAGGACTTATCAATTCCAGCTGGCGGAGGCCGCCTATGACGAGCTGACCATCAACGGCACCGACGGGCGGGAGAATGTGGACATTGACCTGCTGCCCTGGCTGCCCCGTCCGATGGACGGAGATTTCTCCGCCGAAATGGAGGCCCAGTGGGCGGAGACCCTGGCGCCCTACCTGCCCCTGGGGCTGGAGTACACCTTTGAGGACCCAGACGGGGACGGCAACGGCCTGCGGATGACTTTTCAGGGACGGGAGGTCCGGGGCATCGTGGACGGGGACACCTGGATCACGGAGCACGTAGGAAACGGACTGTTCGATGAAGACGCCGGAGAGGTGAGGGCTGTATACGAGGACGGCGTGTTGACAGGCTTGGAATTCCTCGGTGAGGAGGAGCAGGCGGAGTTCACCGCCCGGCGGGAGAGCGCCGGGGAGAGCATGACCTGGCCGGTGATGGATTTCACGTGCATCGCCAGCGCTTTCGGCTCCCGTACTGACCCCGGCGGCCAGAGTGTGACCGTCCACGACGGCATCGACATCGCGGCCTTCAAGGGTACGGATATTTTTGCCGTGCTGGACGGCACCGTGGCGGAGGCCGGATATGACAGCGCAAGGGGCAATTATGTGCTCGTGCGCCACGGCGGCGGACTGGAAACGCTGTACGCCCACTGCCAGGAGCTGTTCGCGGAGGCGGGCGATACCGTGGAGCAGGGACAGGTCATCGCCAAGGTCGGCTCCACGGGCCAATCCACAGGGCCACACCTCCACTTTGAGGTCTGGCAGGGCGGGGAGCCGCAGGACCCATTTGACTGGGTCTATGGAAGAGAGTATCTGCGGGAGAAGCGGTGAAAACGCAAGCACCGGACATTGGGCGGGGGAGCGGTTTTGCGCTCCCTTTTCCCGCGCCCCGGTCCCAAATGGGAGGGTTTCAGTACAGAAGACTTCCATTTCCTCTTGTAAAGTGCGCCATTGTGTGGTAAAGTGGCGGAAGAGTATAAGGAAAGTGGTGGTCCCATGGAGAACAATATTTTTAAAAGTGTGGCCTTTGGCGGGTTTGATAAGCAGGATGTTATCAGTTATATAGAGAGGACAGCCAAGGAGGCGTCGGAGGCGCAGGAGAAGCTCCGGAGGGAGAATGAGAGCCTGCGCCAGGAGGTTCGGAGTTTGAGCGGACAAGTCTCGGAACTCCAGGCCCAGGTGGAGGCGCTGCAGGCGGAGAGCGCTGAGCTGCGGGAAAAGCTGGCTCGAGAGACCGCCGGCCGCGGGAGACTGGAGGAGCTGGAGCCAGAGGCGGCGCGGCTGAGGGCCGAGGTGGAGTCTCTGAGGGGCGACGCGGAGGCGTATGCCCGGTTCCGGGAACAGATCGGCGCCATTGAGTGCGAGGCCCGCCAGCGGGCCGCCGAGTTGGAGGATGAGGCCGGCGACCGCCTGCGGAGGCTGGCGGACCAGTTCCAGACGCAGTACCGGACGCTGATGGGTACGTTTGAGTCTACCGCCGCCCATGTCAACAGCGAGCTGCGGAAGATTGAGGTGAATCTCACCCAGCTGCCCCGGGCTATGGACCAGTCCGGCGCGGAGCTGAAGGAGCTGGAGGCGCTGCTGAAGCGCCGGGAGAGAGAGGACTGAGCAAAGCACAGCGGACAGCCGTCCGCTGTGCTTTTCGCGTATTTAGGCGGGCGGCGGAGATCGGAGTGCGGCAGGCAGAGACTGCTATATTGCCTGCTGCCGGACCGGGATCCCTCCTGTAAAATGGAGTTCTTCCACCCCCTATGCGGGGAGAGCCGCCGTGGATGGAATAGAATGGGAATCCGGGATTAGAATAGAGTGGAAGAGGCCTGGGGAGAGCGCTGGCGCCGCCGGAGGGCAAAAAACCAAAAAGCGCCGGAATTGGGAAAATCCTCTTGCGTTGCGGGTACGGATATGGTATCATAAAGAAGCTTATGAAAGGCCGCCAGGATCCCCCGGGGACGGCTTGACAAGGGCACCAAAATTGCATTGCAGGAGAGAAGGTGAAATACGGATGTCCCTGGAAGCAATCGAGAAGGTCACACAGATCGAAACGGAAAACAGAGAGCGCAAGGCAGCCGCCGAGGCCGAGGCACAAAAGATTGTCGCCGACGCGGAGCGGGATGGGCTTGCGCTCTTACAGCAGGCGCGGTCCAGCGCGGCTGAGAGCGGGAAAGAGCTGCTGCGGCAGGCGGAAGCCAAGGCTGCGGAGCGTGCCGCGGAGATCGACCGCGCCGCCCAGGCGGAGGCCGCCGCCCTGCGGGAGACGGCCGGAGAGCACCTGGAAGAGGCTGTGGAGTTTATTGTCGGAAGGGTTGTGAAGCACTGATATGGCCATTGTAAAAATGAAAAAGCTCCGTGTGATAGCGATGGCCGGTGAACGGGAGAAGCTGCTGGAGGGGTTGCTGCGCCTGGGCTGCGTGGAGATTAGCGAACCGGACGGCAAGCTGGCGGAGCAGGAGTGGTCAACGCTTTTACGGCGGGGTCAGTCCCGGCTGATTTCAGCCAAGGAGGACACCGCCCAGGCCAATACCGCTCTGGCGGCCCTAAAAAAGTACGCCCAGACGAAGGACGGGATGTTTATTAAGCGCCGCCCCGTTTCCGAGACGGAGTTCCTCGGCGTCAAGACCGTAGAGGAGGCCAGGACTGTGAGCCGGAGGATCGGCGAACAGCTGCAGGCCATAGCCCGCCTCCAGAACGAGGAGAGCCGTCTGCTGGCAAGGCAGTCGTCCCTTCTGCCCTGGAAATCGCTGGATATGCCGCTGGAGTTGGAGGGCACGGCTGATGTGCTGTTCCGGCTGGGCGTTTGCCCCGGCGGAGCGGATACCGGCGCGATTAAGACGGAACTGGCGGCGGCAGATACGGCGGCGGAGCTGTATGAACTCAGCGCGGACAAGCAGCAGAATTACTGTCTTCTGATCTGCCACCGGGCGGATGAGGCGGCCGCGATGGAAGTCCTGCGGCCCCATGCGTTCAGCGTGGTGTCTTTCCAGGGGCTGACCGGGACGGCGGCGGAGAACCTTCAGACGCTGGAGCGGCAGCTGGAGGAGAACCGCACGGAGCAGGCCCAGGCGGCGGAGGCCATTGCCGCCCAGGGCAGCGAAAAAGAGCTGCTCCAGCTTTACACAGACCGCCTGCGGACCGAGGAGGCCCGGGAGGTCAACGCGGAGCGGCTGCTGACCGACGGCACGATTCTCTTTTTTGAGGGCTGGGCGCCGGCGGAACACATGGACGGTGTGAAGTCCCTGCTGGACAGCTTGGGCTGTGCCTGGGAGGCGTCGGATCCCACTGAGGAGGAGATCCCGGAGGTACCGGTCCGGCTGAAAAACAACTGGCTGACCAGGCCGCTGAACATGGTGACGGAGATGTACTCCCTCCCCGCGTACAACAACGTAGACCCCAACCCCCTCATGGCGCCCTTCTTCATTTTGTTCTACGGCATCATGATGGCGGACATGGGCTACGGCATTTTGATGTTCCTGGCGGGTACGATCGTTTCGAAGAAGTACCGGCCCAAGGGCACCATGGGCCATATGATGGGCCTTTTGCAGCTGTGCGGCGTCTCTACCTTCTTCTGGGGCGCGCTGACCGGCGGCTTCTTCGGAGACTTCCTCACCCAGGTGGTGAAGCTCACCACCGGAGGGGACTTCGCCCTCCCGGCCCTGTTCACGCCGCTGAACGACACGCTGATGATTCTTGTGGGCGCCATGGCCCTGGGAATGGTCCAGATCGTCACCGGCATGGCGGTCAGCTTCATCCGCAAGCTGAAGGCCGGGCAGGTGCTGGACGCGATTTTCGAGGAGGTCACATGGTGGATCGTCTTCATCGGCATCGGACTGATGGCGGCGGGGGTGACGAACCTGGTGCTCTACGCGGGCCTGGCCCTGATCGTCATCGGGCCCCTGGTCACCGGCCAGGGCTTCGGCAAG
>CAJUQM010000063.1 GCA_910588005.1 uncultured Oscillibacter sp. | reverse complement strand
CGGTATCCGCTCTTTTTTTGTGCTTTCAGGTGACTACATAGGCGTGTATCTCGCCCCCTTGCGGGGCTGGGTACACGCCTTTTTTTGTTTTCCCATAAACCCACATTGAGAAAAGAGGTGAACACAAATGCCAAGACGCAAAAAGAGCGAGGCGGAGGTCCAGTCGGAGGCCGCCACCGAACAGGTACAGCGGATGCCCATTTCCGAGCTGCGCCCTTTCAAGGGCCACCCGTTCAAGGTGCTGGACGATGACGCTATGGCCGAGACGGTGGAGAGCATCAAGCAGGTGGGGATTGCCAACCCCCTCATCGTGCGCCCGCACCCGGAGGGCGGGTACGAGATCATCTCCGGCCACAGGCGGCACCACGCGGCGGAGCTGGCCGGGCTGGACGCCCTCCCGGTCATCGTCCGGGACTTGGACGATGACGCCGCCGTCATTATGATGGTGGACTCCAACCTCCAGCGGGAGAGCATCCTGCCCAGCGAGAGGGCGATGGCCTACAAGATGAAACTGGAGGCCATGAAGCACCAGGGGAGCCGGAGCGACTTAACTTGTGAGCAAGACGCGCACAAGTTGGACGGGAAAAAATCCAGGGACATCATCGCGGAACAGGCCGGCACGAGCAAAGACTCCGTGCGCCGCTATATCCGCCTGACGAACCTGATCCCCGAAGTGCTGGACATGGTGGACGAGAAGAAAATCTCCATGACCCCCGCCGTGGAGCTGTCCTACCTGAACCCGGAGGAACAGCGGTCATTTTTGGAAGCGATGGACTACGCGCAGGCGGCCCCGTCCCTCTCCCAGGCCCAGCACATGAGGAAAAAGAGCCAGGAGGGAGGCTGCACCCTGGACGATATGTGCGGCATCATGGATGAGGTGAAAAAGGACGACCTGGGGCAGGTGGCATTCAAGACCAGCGACTTGCAGAAGTTCTTCCCCAAGTCCTACACCCCCAAGCAGATGAGCGACACCATCCTGCGGCTGCTGGAACAGTGGCAGAGGCGGAGGCAGCGGGACCAGCAGCGGTAAAGCGCCCTTTTGCGGGGCGTATTTTTTATGAAACAGAAAAGGAGCTTATGAGCCTATGAACAGTATCCATTTTCACTTTAACGGTGATGTGAACATCAATGTATCTCTGCCGGACGGCCTCCCTGCCCTTGCGGGCATGGCTGTCGGCGGGGATGTGCGGGGCGATACCGCCAGCTACCAGCGGCTGGTGGACTCCCTGGAGGACTATCTGCACGGCGCGGCGGACGAGGAGGAGACCCCGGAGGACGAGGTGGACTCCATCGTGATGGTGATGCGCCCGGACAAGACCCCGGAGGTCATGCAGGAGACCCAGTGCTGGGACGAGATCGAGAGCAGGGGCAGCTACGACTGCCTGGAGGTGGTGTCCGATGGCGGGCTGGATGTGGAGGGGCTGACCATCGTGTTTGACGGCAGCCACGTCCTGAACTTGGGCCGGGAGCGGTATCTGCTGGGGCCTGTCATCGTCTACAAATGCGATGAGGACGGGGACGGCGTTTCCCTCTCCGCCGAGGACGTGATCGCCGCCGTGGTCTATTTCGCAGACCATACCGTGACCCTGTGCGCCGATGGAAAGGACTTCCCGGCGTTCCACATCTGAGGCCCCGGCAAACCTCCAACGCCGCGAGAAAGGAGGAATAAGATTTGCAGGAGGAAGTGGAGAACAGAACAGTCAATCTGATGATAAGCACCAGCAAGCTGTCCGGCAGGACGCTGGTGGCGGCGTTCCGCAAGTACGCCCAGCACCGGGCGAGGGTAAAGGCTGGCAAGGCGGCGGAGGGCGACCACGGGAAGATGACGGTGGAAAAGCTGATCCGCAAGGACCAGGGGGCGCAGCAGATCGACATCGCAAAGAGCGGCATCCGGGACTTTGAGCGGGTGCTGAACAAATACGGCGTGGACTACGCCATCCGCAAGGACGTGTCGCAGGAGCCGCCCCGGTTCATGGTGTTCTTCAAGGCAAAGGACGCCGATGTGCTGACCGCCGCTTTCAAGGAGTATTCCGCAAAGCTGGCGCACAGGGAGAAACGGCCCAGCGTCCTGAAAGCCCTGTCGCGCCTGAAAGACCTCGCCAAGTCCATCCCCGCCAAGACGAGGGAGAAGAAACAGGAGCGTGAGCGATGAACCAGAAAACAAAGAAGCTCATCATCCTGAACCTGCCCTATGTCATCATCGGGCTGTTCTGCTCCAACATCGGGGAGGCGTGGCGGCTGGCGGCCGGGGCGGACATTTCCGCAAAGCTCGCCAGCTTTTTTGCCTGTATGGGTACGGCGTGGAGCAACCCCCTGCCCAGCCTCCACCCCTTTGACCTGTGCCTCGGCCTCGTTATCGGCGCGGGGTTCCGGCTGGTGGTCTATGTGCGGAGCAAGAACGCCAAGAAGTACCGCCACAATGAGGAATACGGGTCCGCAAGATGGGGGACGGCAAAGGACATCGAGCCTTTCGCAGACCCGGTGTTCGAGAACAATGTCATCCTGACCCGGACGGAGCGCCTGATGATGGGGAACCGGCCCAAGAACCCCGCCCACGCCCGGAACAAGAACGTGCTGATCGTCGGCGGCTCCGGCTCCGGCAAGACCCGGTTCTGGATCAAGCCCAACCTGCTCCAGTGCCACAGCTCGTATGTTTTGACCGACCCGAAAGGCACGGTATTATGCGAATGCGGGAACGCACTTTTGCACCAGAAATACCGCATAAAAGTGTTCAATTCCATCAATTTCAAGAAGTCGATGCACTATAACCCGTTTGCGTATATCCACTCGGAGAAAGACATTTTGAAACTGGTGACGACCCTGATGGTGAACACGCAGGGCGAGAGCAAAGGCGGGGACCAGTTCTGGGAGAAAGCCGAAAAGCTCCTTTACACGGCGCTCATCGCCTATATCCACTATGTCGCGCCCGTGGAGGAGCAGAACTTCGGTACGCTCATCACGTTCCTGAACGCTATGGAGGTCCGGGAGGACGATGAGACGTTCCAGAACCCCGTTGACCAGATGTTTGAGGCCCTGGAAACGAAAGACCCGGACCACTTCGCCGTCCGCCAATATAAACTCTACAAGCTGGCGGCCGGCAAGACGGCAAAGTCTATCCTGATCTCCTGCGGCGCACGGCTGGCCCCCTTTGACATCGCTGAACTGCGGGAGATCACCCGGTATGACGAGCTGGAGTTGGACACGCTGGGGGACCGGAAAACGGCGCTGTTCCTTATCATGAGCGACACGGACAGCACCTTTAACTTCCTGATCTCCATGATATACAGCCAGCTTTTCAATTTGCTCTGCGAAAAAGCGGACGATGTGTACGGCGGGCGGCTCCCGGTCCATGTGCGCTGCCTGATCGACGAGTGCGCCAATATCGGGCAGATACCCAACCTGGAAAAGCTGATGGCGACCATCCGCAGCCGTGAGATTTCCGCCTGTCTGGTATTGCAGGCGCAGAGCCAGCTCAAGGCGATCTACAAGGACAACGCCGACACCATCATCGGCAACTGCGACTCCCGCATCTTCCTCGGCGGCTCTGAGCCGACCACGCTGAAAGAACTGAGCGCCGCCCTGGGCAAGGAGACCATAGACAGCTACAACACGGGCATCAGCAAGGGCAGCCAGGAATCCCACAGCCAGAACTTCCAGAAACTCGGCCATGAGCTGGCCTCGGTGGACGAGCTGGCGGTGCTGGACGGCGGCAAGTGCATCCTCCAGCTGCGGGGCGTGAGGCCGTTCCTGTCGGACAAATACGACCTGACGAGGCATCCCAACTTCCAGTACACGGCGGATGCTGACGAAAAGAACCTCTTTGACATCGAGAAGTTCCTTGACCACCGGCTTCGGCTGAAAGCCAAGGACGAATTTGAAGTGATCGAGGCGGACGAATGAGCGTAAAGCCCCCCCTGATGCGGGGGCTTTTCCTGTTTCCGGGGCGCCCCTCTCCCCTGCGGGGCAAGGCCCGTCTGTAATGAAGCTGTCGGCAAACGAGAGACGGACAGGCATTTCAACAGGCGGGCCGACCATGCGGGGCGGCGGGCGTCCCTTTCCTGACAAAACCAACAAACCGGGCGGGGCGGACGCTCCGCCCACTGTCTTTAAGGAGGACAAAGATATGGCATTTTTCAACAGCGCGATCGGCGTTTTGCAGACCCTCGTTGTGGCGCTGGGCGCCGGTCTCGGCGTGTGGGGCGCGATCAACCTCTTGGAGGGCTATGGCAACGACAACCCCGGCGCCAAGAGCCAGGGCATGAAACAGTTGATGGCGGGCGGCGGTGTCGCCCTCATCGGCATCACCCTGATCCCTCTGCTGTCCGGGCTGTTCGGCACTCCCTGACCTGCCCATAGGGGCATAGGGCTTTCCCCCTGCGGCCTGCCGGAAATGAAGCTGTCCCCAACCGACAAAATGGCAGGCATCCATCCGGCGGCACGGAACCGGGAAAGCCGCATAAAACCGGGAAATCCCCGGTTCCAGACAACAAAAAAACCACTTTCCGGGCGGGGCGGACGGCCCCGCCCACCGTCTTTAAGGAGGACAAAGATATGGCATTTTTCAATAGCGCGATCGGCGTTTTGCAGACCCTCGTTGTGGCGCTGGGCGCCGGCCTCGGCGTGTGGGGCGCGATCAACCTCTTGGAGGGCTACGGCAACGACAACCCCGGCGCCAAGAGCCAGGGCATGAAACAGTTGATGGCGGGCGGCGGTGTCGCCCTCATCGGCATCACCCTGATCCCCCTGCTGTCCGGGCTGTTCGGCACTCCCTGACCTGCCGCAGGGCAGACCCGCTGTGACCTGGCCGGGCGGCGGCACAGCCGCCCGGCCTACCCTGACGAAAGGAAAAGGTAATCAATTTGGGCAGTATTCTTGACGCGATAGCGGAATGGCTCAAAGAACTGCTGGTCAGCGGGATCATGGGCAATCTCACGGGCGTGTTCGATTCGGTCAACTCCCGTGTCGGGGAGATCGCCTCCGATGTGGGCATGACCCCGGCGAACTTCTCCCCCGGCATCTTCTCCATGATACGGAACGTGTCGGAGTCGGTCATCATCCCCATAGCGGGGCTGATACTCACCTTTATTGCCTGTTACGAGCTGATCCAGCTCATCATTGAGCATAACAACCTTTCAAACTTTGAAACCTGGGTCATCTTCAAGTGGATATTCAAGACCTTTGTGGCCGTCACGCTCATCTCCAACTGCTTCAATATCGTGATGGCGGTCTTTGATGTCTGCCAGTCGGTGATCTCACGGAGCGGGGGCATCATCGGCGCGTCCACGGCGGTCAGCGACTCGGCCATCGCCGCGATGCAGGCCACGCTGGAGACCTACGATGTGGGGACTTTGCTTGGCATCTACCTGATGAGCTTCGTCATCCAGCTCACCCTCTGGATACTCTCCATCGTGATCTTCGTCATCGTCTACGGGCGGATGATCGAGATATATTTAATGACCAGCCTTGCGCCCATCCCCCTGTCCACCTTTGGCAACCGGGAGCAGAGCCAGACCGGGCAGAACTACCTCCGCTCCCTGTTCGCCCTCGGCTTCCAGGGCTTTTTGATCCTCATCTGTGTCGGCATCTACGCTGTGCTGATACAGTCCATCTCGTTCACTTCGGATATAGTCGGCTCCCTGTGGGGCGTCGTGGGGTACACGGTGCTACTGTGCTTTACCCTGTTCAAGACAGGCGGCCTCGCCCGGAGTGTGCTGAACGCCCACTGACCGGGAAAGGAGGCTTTCATGGCAGCGTATATTTCCATCCCCCGTGACCTCACGCGGGTAAAGACCAAGGTTTTCTTTGGCCTGACAAAGCGGCAGCTGGTGTGCTTCGGGGCGGCGGCGCTCATCGGGGTGCCGGCGTTCTTCCTGATGAAACGTTCCGGCAACACCAGCCTCGCCGTCATGGGTATGATCTTCCTCATGCTCCCGCTGTTCTTCCTCGCCATGTACGAGAAGGACGGCCAGCCGCTGGAGGCGGTGGCGCGGCATTTCATCCAGGCGAAGTTCATCCGCCCCAAGGTCCGCCCCTATGCGACCAACAACTATTACTCTGCCCTCATGCGGCAGGACCAAGTGGAAAAGGAGGTACAGGCCATTGTTCAAAACGCAGAAAAACGGGCGCGGGAAAGCGCAGCCCGCCGCGCTCCCCGCAAGCCTGACAAAGGCGGAGCGGAAACAGATACAGGAGATCATCGGGAAAGCCCGCAGGGATGACGGGACGCCCCGCACCGCCCAGCAGTCCATCCCGTTCCAGCGGATGTTCCCGGACGGGGTGTGCCGCGTGACGGATAACTACTACACCAAGACCATCCAGTTCAATGACATCAACTACCAGCTCGCCATGCAGGAGGACAAGACCGCCATCTTCGAGGAGTGGTGCAGCTTCCTCAACTTCTTCGACAGCTCCATCCACTTTGAGCTGTCCTTTATGAACATGGCGACCGACGCGGAGAGCTTTGAGCGGTCCGTCCGCATCCCCCCGGCCGGTGACGAGTTCGACCCCGTGCGGGCGGAGTACAGCCAGATGCTGAAGAACCAGCTTGCCAAGGGCAACAACGGCCTGACCAAGGCGAAGTACCTGACCTTTGGCATCGAGGCGGCGTCCATGCGGCAGGCCAAGCCCCGGCTGGACCATGTGGAGACGGACCTGCTGAACAACTTCCGGCGCATCGGCGTGACTGCCGCCGTGCTGGACGGAAAGGAGCGCCTGCGCCTGATGCACTCCATGTTCCACATGGGGGAGCGTGAGCCTTTCGCCTTTGAGTGGAAGTGGCTGGTGGAATCGGGGCTGTCCGTCAAGGACTTCATCGCCCCCGCCGCCTTTGCGTTCAACGGGCGGCGCACGTTCCAGGTGGGCGGTATGTACGGCTCAATGTCGTTCCTGTCCATCACGGCCTCCGACATCAGCGACCGTATGCTGGCGGACATTCTGGACATCGACTCCAGCCAGATCGTCACCATGCACATCCAGTCCATCGACCAGAACAAGGCCATCAAGACGGTGAAGCACACCATCACGGAGCTGGACCGGAGCAAGATCGAGGAGCAGAAGAAGGCGGTCCGCGCCGGGTACGACATCGACATCATCCCCTCCGACCTCGCCACCTACGGCAGGGACGCCAAGGCGCTCCTGAAGGAATTGCAGAGCCAGAACGAGCGGATGTTCATGGTGACGTTCCTGGTGATGAACACCGGGCGCACCGAGCAGGAGCTGGAGACCAATGTGTTCCAGTCCCAGAGCATCGCCCAGAAGCACAACTGCGTCCTGCGGCGGCTGGACTTCCAGCAGGAGCAGGGGCTGATGTCCTCCCTGCCGCTGGCGCAGAACCTCATCGAGATACAGCGGGGCCTTACCACCAGCTCCACCGCCATCTTCATCCCGTTCACCACGCAGGAGCTGTTCCAGGACCGGAAGGAGTCCCTCTACTACGGCCTGAACGCCCTGTCCAACAACCTCATCATGGTGGACCGCAAGGCCCTCAAGAACCCCAACGGGCTGATCCTCGGCACCCCCGGCTCCGGCAAGTCCTTTGCCGCCAAGCGGGAGATCGCCAACGCTTTCCTGGTGTCGGACGATGACGTCATCATCTGCGACCCGGAGGCGGAGTACGCCCCGCTGGTGGAGCGGTTCGGCGGCCAGATCATCAAGATCAGCCCGTCCAGTTCGCAGTATGTGAACCCGATGGACATCAACCTGAACTACTCCGAGGAGGACAACCCTGTCGCCCTGAAAGCCGACTTCATCCTCTCGCTGTGTGAGCTGGTGGTGGGCGGCAAGGAGGGCCTGCAGCCTGTGGAGAAAACGGTCATTGACCGCTGCGTCCACCACATCTACCAGAAGTATTTTGAGGACCCCACGCCGGAGAATATGCCCCTCTTGCAGGACCTCTACGAGGCGCTTTTGGAGCAGGAGGAAAAGGAGGCCCGCCATGTGGCGACCGCCCTTGAAATCTATGTCACCGGCTCCCTGAACATCTTCAACCACCGCACCAATGTGGACATCGAGAACCGCATCGTCTGCTTTGACATCAAGGATTTGGGCAAGCAGATGAAGAAGATCGGGATGCTGGTGGTGCAGGACCAGGTGTGGGGCCGCGTGACCCAGAACCGCACCGCGGGCAAGGCCACCCGGTATTTCATGGACGAGTTCCACCTGCTCCTGAAAGAGGAGCAGACCGCCGCCTACTCTGTGGAGATTTGGAAACGGTTCCGCAAATGGGGCGGCATCCCCACGGGCATCACCCAGAATGTGAAAGACCTGCTCTCCAGCCGGGAAGTGGAGAACATCTTCGAGAACAGCGACTTCATCATCATGCTCAACCAGGCCGCGGGGGACCGCCAGATACTCGCCAAACAGCTCAATATCTCCCCGCACCAGCTGTCCTATGTGACCCACTCCGGCGAGGGCGAGGGGCTTCTGTTCTTCGGGAATGTGATCCTGCCCTTTGTGGACCGGTTCCCCACCGACCTGGAGCTGTACCAGATCATGACCACCAAGTGGACGGACAAAAAGGAGGCGGAGAATGGCTGACAAGGCGCACCGCCTCCACTTCACCGAGGACGAGCTTGACCACCGGGACATCCGCAAAGCGGCGAAAAAGGCGGAGAAAGCCGCGGACAAGGCGGACAGGGCCAACGAAAGGCTCCCGGTCAAGAGGCGTGTGCGTATCGTCCGGGACGGCGGCAGCACCGAGGCCGTGGACGAGCGCCTGTCGGATAAGCTCCACCAGTCCCGGCAGTCTGCCAAGGCCGACCGGGAAAAGGATAAGTCCCCCAAAAAGCGGCGGTATGCCAGCGGCAGGGACGGGGCCTCCGGGGAACGGCTCTCCGACAAGCTTCGCCCGGAGCGGCAGTCCGCAAAGGCGGCGCGGGGCAAGCTCCGCATCGAGGTCACACAGGAAACGGCCAAGAGGCCGGGTGCGGCTGGCCGGGCGGCGGTGAACGCCCCCGCCGCCGCCCTTGCCGTGGCGAGGAACACCGTCCGGGACGCTGTTGGCAATTCCGGGAACGACAATGACAGCAATCCCGGCGGGGACGCCCTGCAAAGCGGGGAGTCCACCGCCCGGACAATGGGGAATGTGGCGAACAACAGCCATTACAGCCACAAGCTGAGGCAGTACGACAAGGCGGAAAAGCTGGGGCGTAAGTCGGACAATGCCAATGTGGAGGCCCTGTACCAGAGGGAGCGCCACAATGCCCCCGACACGCCCTCCAACCCCATCTCCAAGTGGCGGCAGAAGCAGGAACTGAAAAAGCGGTATATGGAGGCAAAGGCCGCCGGGAGGACCGGCGCGTCCGCCTCCGGTGCCGCAAGCGGTACGGGAAAGGCGGCAAAGGAGTCCAAGTCCCTGGTGGACAAGGGGATCGAGTTCGTAAAGGAACACCCCAAGGGCATCCTCATCGCGGGATGCCTGGGGCTGCTGGTCATGCTCATCGCCGGGATGTTCTCCTCCTGCACCGCCATGTTCGGCGGGATGGGCAACGCCGTTTTGGGCAGCTCCTACACGGCGGAGGACGCCGACATCACCGGGACGGACGGCGATTACTCCGCGCTGGAGGCCGCCCTGCAAAGACAGATCAACAGCATCGAAAGCACCCATTCCGGGTATGACGAGTACCGATACGACCTGGCGGAGATCGGCCACAACCCCTACGAGCTGGCCTCCTATCTCACCGTCCTGTTTGAGGACTACACCAGGGCGGAGGTGCAAAGCACCCTGCAAAGCCTGTTCGCCCAGCAGTACACGCTCACCCTCACGCCGGAGGTGGAGATACGCACCCGGACGGAGACACGGACAGGCACGACCACCAGCACCGACCCGGAAACCGGCGAAACGACCACTTCCACCTATACCTACGAGGTGGAGGTCGAGTACGAGTACCACATCCTCAATGTAAAGCTGACCAACAAGGGGCTGGGGGCTGTGATCCGCGCCTCCGGGCTGACCGCCGAGCAGACGGAACGCTACGATGTGCTGATGGGGACCAGCGGCAACCGCCCCCTGTTCGGGGAGGATGTGTACGGCGTTTCCGGGGGCGAGTACACGGACTATGACATCCCTGGCGAGGCGCTGACCGATGAGCGGTTCCGCAGGATGATAACCGAGGCGGAGAAGTACCTGGGCTACCCCTATGTGTGGGGCGGCAGCTCCCCCTCGACCTCCTTTGACTGCTCCGGCTTCGTGTCGTGGGTCATCAACCACAGCGGCAACGGCT
>CAJUQM010000062.1 GCA_910588005.1 uncultured Oscillibacter sp. | reverse complement strand
AAGGACAGCTGGTCAATATCTTTCTGGACATCCGGAAGGAAGGCTCCTTCTATACTCTGAATATGAACCCGAAGGGAACCGTCAATATTAAAATCACCCGGGACGCGAACGACGATATCACAGGCGCCGCCTATATGACCGAGGCGGAAGTGGCGGAACTGCTTGGGGATCTGGATGACCCGGGTGATACAACTGATGTGGAGCTGATCCCTGTTGACTTCAAGACCGTAGCGGCAGGAAAGACGATCTTCCTGGGGGAATACACATTGTCCGATGGGGACGAAATTTTGTACGACATTTCAGCGAAAACGGGAAACAGAATGAGGGTCTTCTTCGCAAAGGATGAGCAGAGAGATGTGGCCTATTGGTCGGTGGATAACCTGCGTCAGCCGGATGAACTGCTGGAATGTATTGCGGATTTTACCGTTGGGCATCCGGCAGCAAAGACCGGAACTTATCAGCTGTACCTCCAGGCCCCGGACGGCGCTCTGGGAACTGTAAGGGGCAGTGTCTCCCTCGTGCGGACGGCCATGCCCTGAAAAACAGCCGTCCACACCTTCCTCCGCCGAAACGGAATAAAGAGGAGAGAGCTTTTAGCCCTCTCCTCTTTTATCTTATCCTATGACTTTTCAGCTCAGCACTTTTCCACCACAACGGCGGTGCCCATACCGCCGCCGATGCACAGGGTGGCCAGACCCTTCTTGGCCTCGGGGCGCTTCATCATCTCGTGCACCAGAGTCACGATGATCCGGGCGCCGGACGCACCGACGGGGTGGCCCAGGGAGATGGCGCCGCCGTTGACGTTCAGCTTGGCGGTATCAAAGCCCAGCTCACGGCCCACGGCGATAGACTGGGCGGCAAAGGCCTCGTTGGCCTCCACCAGGTCGATATCGTCAATGGTGACGCCGGCCTTCTTCATAGCGGCGCGGGAGGCGGGCACAGGACCCACACCCATGATCTTGGGATCTACGCCGCCCTGGCCCCAGCCGATCAGCTTGACCATGGGCTTCAGGCCGTACTTCTCCACAGCCTCGCCGGAGGCCAGAACGATAGCGGCGGCGCCGTCGTTGATGCCGGAGGCGTTGGCGGCGGTGACGCGCTGCTGTCCCTTATCCTCAGTCTCCTGCTTGCCGGTGACCTCAAAGGTGTGGACCACCTCGGGATTGGGAGACTCGGGACCCACGGGGAAGGCGCCGCGGAGCTTGGCGATCCCGTCGGCGGTGACGCCGGCCTTGGGATACTCATCCTTCTTGAACTCCACAATGTCCTTCTTCACCTTCACGGGGACGGGGACGATCTCGTCGTCAAACCGGCCGGAGGCCTGGGCCGCCTCGGCCTTCTGCTGGGAGGCGGCGGCAAACTCGTCCTGCTCCTTGCGGGTGATCCCCCAGATGTCGTTGATGTTCTCGGCGGTGGTGCCCATGTGATAGTTGTTATAAGCGTCCCACAGGCCGTCCTTGATCATCTCGTCCACCAGCTTCTTGTCGCCCATGCGGGCGCCCCAGCGGGCGTCGGGAGCCAGGAAGGGAGCAGCGCTCATGTTCTCAGTACCGCCGCAGACCACCACGTCGGCGTCCCCGGCCAGAATGGAGCGGGCGCCCTCGATCACAGACTTCATACCGGAGCCGCAGACCATACCCACGGTGTAGGCGGGAACAGAGTAAGGAATCCCGGCCTTGATGGAGACCTGACGGGCCACGTTCTGACCAAGACCCGCGGTCAGGATGCAGCCGAACATCAGCTCATCCACCTGCTCCGGCTTCACGCCGGCGCGGTTCAGGGCCTCCTTAACCACAATGGCGCCCATCTCAGCGGCGGGGGTGTTTTTCAGGCTGCCGCCGAAAGAGCCGATGGCGGTTCTGCAACAGTTAACGATATAAAGGTCTTTCATTAGTGTTCCTCCGTTTTATAAAAAATTTTCAATTGGCGGTCTCGGACCGTCATGGATCGCAGTATTCAGCATGGAGGCAGGCAAAAATTGTGAATTTTTTGACAACTCCTGTCCCTTCACCTCTCATATGGTTCATTATAGAGGGTTTTCTCCGCTTCGTCAATGGGGTAGCACACGATTCCGGGTTTTTCGTTAAATATTTGACAATATTCCACCTCTTTTTTGTCAAGTTGACGAAAGCGGTCTGCCTATCCCTTTGTCCGCTCTGACCGCGCCTGCGCCAGCTCAGCGGCAAAAGTCGCGGGATCCAAGGCTTCGTACGCCTCGGTCAGCTGCACCGCCGAACTCTCCGCGGCCTTCTGGAGCAGGTGGTCAAAATAGGCCTCCTCCACTCCGCTGCGGTCTGTCTCCCTGCGCAGGAGAATAGAAAAGCCCTCCTCGGTCTCCAGGATACCGGAGCACTGTCCCGTCTCCAAAGCCAATGCCGCCGCCTCCAGCTCCTGGTTCAAAGTTCCATCCCCCAAAGTCAAAGTACGGGGTCCCGCCGGATCATCTCCTGCCGCCGCCAGAGCGGTAAACTCCGCCGTCAGATCCTCCGCTATATTCAGACGGGCAAAGGCCTCCGCCGCCCGCTGCCGGGCGCTCTCCCGGTCCTCTCCCGCCGCCGCCAGCACCCGGTCCACTGTAATCCAACCCTGGTCCTGGGCAAAGGCCTCCAGCGCCTCCGCCTCTGGCGCTAAACCGCTTCCTTCCGTGGCATAAAGCCGGTACAGCTTGGCATACAGCCGTCCCGTACCGGACAGCTCCTCCATCCGCCCCCGGTCCATCCCCATATCCGCCAGAACCTGCAAATACGCCTCCTCGCCGCCATGTTCCGCTGCCTCCTCCATCCAGACGGATTCCAGAGCAGCCTGATCCTCCTCGTCCAGGGCGCAGCCATAGGTCTCTGCCCAGTTTTCCACTGTGGCATAGAGGGCGGTATCCGCCAGAGCCTGGTCCTTCACATAGTCCGCCAGAGTCCCCCCCTCCAATGGCGCGTTCCAATCCAGCGGCAGGCCGGCGGACCGGTACTGCTCCTGAAGCCGTCCGCAGCCCCGGTCCAGCCAGTAGAGATACCGCCATGCCGGCACCTCCCTGCCGTCCACCGTCAGCAGCACCGCGTCCTCGTCCATGCCGGAGGCCCGCTGAAAAAGTCCCTGGCTCCGGCTGTCCTCTCTGCCGCCGCAGGCGGTCAGGATAAGGCACAGCAGCAGAGCCAGGGTGATCGTGCGTTTCCTCATAGTTCCTGCTCCCTCCCCAAAGGTTGTCCTGTGACATCCTATGCGGCAGGGAACGCAGTCATGATCCTTTTTTCTTCGCCTCCTCCGCGGCCAAACGCAAATCTTCCGCCAAAACCATGGCGGTCTCCAATACATCCTCGCCCGGGCGGAGCTTTAAGGTCAGCGCCGGGGTCTCTCCCGCCGCCAGCACCAAGCGGCGTTTATACTTCGCCAGACCACAGACCGCAACCAGCGCCTCTGGGTAAAACGCCCCTAACTGGAATCTCAGCGTGTCTCCCCTCTGGGAGATGTCCGACACTCCCGCTTTCGCCGCCGCAGCCCGCAGCAGCGCCACATCCAAAAGAGCCAGCACAGGTCCAGGGGCCTCGCCGTAGCGGTCCAGCAGCTCGTCTAGGAGATCAGAGGCGTCGTCGTTCGTGCGTATGGCGGCGATGCGGCGGTACAGGTCCATTCGCTGTTCCGGAGAGGGCACATAGCGGTCCGGGATATTGGCGTTCACCGTCAAATCGGCGGAGCACTCCGTCTCAATCTGGCGCTCCTCGCCCCGCTCCTCCAATACCGCCTCCTCCAAAAGCTTGAGATACAGGTCATAGCCCACGCTCATGAGATACCCGGACTGCTCCGGTCCCAGCAGGTTGCCGGCCCCCCGGATCTCCAAATCCCGCATGGCAATCTTAAATCCGGATCCAAACTCCACGTACTCCCGGATGGCGGAGAGGCGCTTGGCCGCCACCTCCTGCAAAATCTTTCCGCGCCGGAAGGTCATATAGGCGTAGGCCCTGCGGGAGCTGCGGCCGATGCGTCCCCGGATCTGGTGGAGCTGGCTGAGTCCCATCCTGTCTGCATCCTCGATAATAAGGGTGTTGACGTTTGGAATATCGATTCCGGTCTCAATGATAGTGGTGCATACCAGTACGTCCGCCTCTCCGTCCACCATAGCCTGCATCACGGCGGAGAGTTCCTGCTCTCCCATGCGCCCATGGCCCGTCACCACCCGCGCCTCCTCTCCCAGCAGCTTCTGAACTCGGGAGGCGGTGAGGTCGATGCTCTCCACCCGGTTGTGAAGATAGTAGATCTGCCCTCCCCGGCTCATCTCTCTCCGCATAGCGTCCTCTATCACGGCCCAGTCGTGCTCCAGCACATAGGTCTGCACCGGCTGGCGGTCCGCTGGCGGTTCCTCGATAGAGGACATATCCCGCAGGCCTGAGAGCGCCATATTCAGCGTCCGGGGAATGGGGGTGGCGGAGAGGGTCAGCACGTCCACCTGGCGGCTCAGCTCTTTCAGCCGCTCCTTGTGGCTCACGCCGAAACGCTGCTCCTCGTCGATAATCAGCAGGCCCAAATCCTTAAATTCCATCCCCTTCTGCAAAAGCTTATGGGTTCCGATCAGAAGATCCACACTCCCCCTGCGAACGTCCTGCAAAATCCGTCTGGCCTCTCCGGGGGCAGTGAAACGGGAGAGAACTTCAATTGTCACCGGAAAATCCTTAAACCGTCCCCGTGCAGTGGCGTAGTGCTGCTGGGCCAGCACGGTAGTGGGCACCAAAATCGCCGCCTGCTTGCCGTCTAAAACACACTTCATCACCGCCCGAAGGGCCACCTCTGTCTTGCCGTATCCCACGTCCCCGCAGAGAAGCCGGTCCATGGGCCGGGGACGCTCCATATCCCGCTTGATGTCTTCAATGGCCCGCAGCTGGTCGTCCGTCTCGGCATAGGGAAAGGCCTCCTCAAACTCCCGCTGCCAAACGGAGTCCTGCGAGAAAGCATATCCTGGCCGGCGCTGCCGCTCGGCATAAAGCTTCGTCAACCCCTTTGCCAGATCCTTCACCGCTTTTTTCGCCCTTGTCTTCTGTTTGGCCCACTCCGTTCCCCCCAGCTTGTTCAGCTTCTGGGGCCGCTCGCCGTCCTCTCCGCCGCCAATGTATTTGGACACCATGTCCAGCTGAGTGGCGGGAACATACAGGCAGTCCCCTCCGGCGTAGTCAATCTTGATATAGTCCTTCTCCACGCCGTCCACCGGCATCCGCTGGATCCCCGCGAACCGGCCAACGCCGTGGTGGATATGGACCACTAGGTCCCCAGGGGAGAGATCCGTATAGGACTGGAGTCTCTGCCGGTTGGACGTCTTTTTGGCTCTCACCCGCCGCTGAACAGGAGCGGTCAGCTGTCCTTCCGTCAGCACCGCCAGATGGAGCTGAGGCCACTCGCCGCCGGCGGACAGGGCGCCGGTGCCAATCCGCACCTCCCCCGCCCGGGGCATGGCGGCATTCCGCAGATCCAGCACGGCGGGAATTCCCCGCTCCTCCAGCAGCCGCTGGAGGTTTTTTGCCCGGCTCTCCCCGGCGCAGAGCACCAGCACCGCGCTGCCATTCTCCCGGTAGTGCGTGAGATCACTGACCGCGGCCTCCAAGCTGCCGCCATAGGCGCTGAGCTGCCGGACATCCATGCTCAAAATGCCTTTGGGCCGCAGAGGATAGCGGGAAGTTGGCAGAGAGTCCTCCATCACAACGGAAAAATCCTCCAGGGCGGCATACAGCTCCTCCGCAGAGAGGCACAGGCGGGCGTATTCCCCCGCCATGATCCCCGCCTCCAGCAGTGACTCCACATCCTGCCGGGTCTGCATCAAAGCGCCCTTCACCCGCTCGTCCACCCGTCCCGCCTCGCACAGAAATACCACGCTGTCCTTCGGCAGGTAGTGAACCCCCGCCGTCACTTTGGGATAGACAGCCGCCAAATAGCGGTCCATTCCACCGGGTTCTGCCCCATTTTTCAGCCGTTCCGCATCCTCCCGCAGGCGGGCGGCCGCCGGCTCCAGTCCCCCTTTTTTCGACAGTCTGTCCGCCAGGGCGGAAAGCGTCTCCCCCAGCCCCGCCAGGCCTCCATCCGCGCTGTGAGGCAGCACCTCAGCGGCAGGCAGCAGCAGCGCCTCCTTCACGTTTTTTGTCCGGCGCTGGGTAACCGGATCAAAAGAACCCATGGAGTCAATCTCATCGTCGAAGAACTCACAGCGTACCGGCTGCTCCATCAGGGGAGAGAACACATCCAAAATACCGCCCCGCAGGGCAAACTGGCCCACACCCTCCACCTGGCTGCAGCGGGTATACCCGGCGGACAGCAGGCGGTCCGCCAGCCCTCCCAGGTCCACCCGCTCGCCCATGCGCAGAGTGACAGAGAGTCCTTCCAATAGCGCCGGCGGCAATGTCCGGGCCAGAAGCGCGTCGGCGGTGGCCACTGTCAGACGCGCCGTTCCCCGGGCCAGGGCATACAGCGCCGCCAGGCGGCTTCGCTCCCACTCCCGGGAACTCACCGCGCCGGGCCTAAGCCGCCACTCCCGGCTCAACAGCAGCACGGCCTCCTCCCCGGTGACCGTGCGCAGGTCCCCGGCCAATATCCGCGCCTCCCGCTCATCCCCGCAGACGAACACCGCCGGACGGCCCGCCGCCCGGGCCACAGCCGCGCCCACACAGGCCCGCTGCATGGACTGTAGGCCGGTGACCGCAGCGGGGCAGCCGCCTTCCTCCACCCGGCGGACCAGCCCGGCAACCTCCGGAAGGGTCTGCAATTGTTTTAAAAACTGTTCCATGGCTGTTTCCCTAAACTCAAAAATTTATCCCGCCGCGGGGACCCGCAAGGCGCAGCGGCCTCCGGAGCTGTCAGTTAAACTCATTCATCGCCCTCTGGCACCCGTGCTCAATCACACATGCCGCCGCCTGAACGGCCCGCTCAAAACTCTCGAAGAGCACTTCCCTCTCCGCCTGGGACGGCACGCCGGTCACCCAGTCCACCATCTCCTCCCCGCCTCCGGCAGGCGCGCCGGTGCCGATCTTGATCCGGGGAAAATCCTGTGTTCCCAGGTGGGCGATGATGTTCTTGATCCCATTGTGTCCGCCGGCGGACCCTGACGGCCGCACCCGCAGCTTTCCCACGGGCAGCGACACATCGTCGTAAATCACCAGCACATGGTCCGCCGGAACCTTGTAAAACTGCGCCGCCTCCCGCACCGCCTCACCGGAGAGATTCATATAGGTCTGAGGCTTCATCACCAGGCACCTGCACCCGGCAAAGCTCAAAATATTGTAGGCTGACTTGAACTTCACCCGGTTCAGCTTCATGTTCTTCTGCTCTGCCAGAAGATCCACGGTGAGAAACCCCATATTGTGCCGCGTGTTCTGGTATTTCTGGCCGGGATTGCCCAGGCCGGCCACCAGCCAGTCCACCGCAGAGGACTTGTTTCCAAACAGCATAGGCCGCTCCTTTTGAACGCCCGCAAAGGCGGGAAAGTCACCCTTCCCGCCTTGTCGCAGCGATTTTCTATAATTCTATAGCAATATAGATAATATGTTGTAAGAGGACTCCGGATTACCGAAACAGCTTGGAGATGGAGACCTCCTGATAGATGCGCTCAATGGCCTCGGAGAACATGGGCGCCACCTGGAGGTACTTGATCTTGCCGCTGAGCGCGGGATCAATGGCGGGAATGGTATCCAGCAGCGTCAGCTCCTGGATGGCGCTGTTGTTAATCCGGTCAATGGCGGGGCCGGACAGCACGCCGTGGGAGGCGCAGGCGTGGACGCTCTTGGCGCCGCCCACCTCGATCAGCGCCTGGGCGGCGTTGCACAGGGAACCGGCGGTGTCCACCAGATCGTCAAAGAGGATGCAGTCCTTCCCCTGCACGTCGCCGATGACGTTCATAACCTCGCACTGGTTTGCCTTCTGGCGGCGCTTATCCACGATGGCCAGATTCATATGCAGGTTCTGGGCAAAGGCCCTCGCCCGGGATACGGAACCCACGTCCGGGGAGACCACCATCATATTCTCGCACTCAGAGCCAAACTTCTTGGCATAGTAGTCCACAAAGATGGGCTTGCCGGCCAGATTGTCCACCGGGATATCAAAGAAGCCTTGGATCTGGGCGGCGTGGAGGTCCATCGTCAGCACCCGGTCGGCCCCGGCGGCAGTGATCATGTTGGCCACCAGTTTCGCGGTAATGGGGTCCCGGGCCTTGGCCTTGCGGTCTTGCCTGGCGTAGCCAAAATAGGGAACAACCGCCGTAATGCGCCCGGCAGAGGCCCGCTTCAGCGCGTCAATGATGATGAGGAGTTCCATCAGGTTCTTGTTTACCGGCGCGCAGGTGGACTGGACCACAAACACATCGCTGCCGCGGACAGTCTCATACAGCGAGGCAAAAATTTCGCCGTCGGAGAAAGTCCCCACCTCGGATTCGCCCAGTTTGGTGCCCATCAGCTTGCAAATCTCGGTAGCCAGTTTCGGATTGGAATTACCGGAAAACACCTTGATATCCTTGCCGTGAGAAATCATTTCCAAGCCCTCTTTTCTATAATAATTTTCTTCCAAAAAATCTGCTAATTGTTTTTATGGCTCCTTCCCATGGAGCTTCCGGCGGCGGGCCGCCCAGCCCTCCAGATTCTTCTGGCGGCTTCTGGCCACCGCCAGCGCATCCGGGGGAACCTCCTCCGTAATCGTACTGCCCGCCGCGGTATAAGCGCCGTCTCCCACCGTCACAGGGGCCACCAAGTTGGTGTTGCACCCTAAAAACGCACCGTCTCCGATCGTACAGCGGTACTTTTTAAAGCCGTCGTAATTGGTGGTAACCGTGCCGCAGCCAAAGTTTACCCTTTTCCCCACGTCGCTGTCTCCCACATAGGTCAGATGGGAGATCTTTGTCCCGTCGCCAATGGTGGAGTTTTTGACCTCTACAAAATCCCCCACCTTGATATCGTCCCCAATGGTACAGCCCGGGCGAATATAGGCAAAGGGACCCACATGCGTCCGGCTGCCGATCACACTCTCATTGGCCTGGGAGGCGTTGATCTCCGTCTCGTCTCCCACATTGCAGTCCCGCACCATGGCGTTGGGACCGATGACACAGTCCCGGCCCACGGAGGTCTCTCCCCGCAGGATACTGCCGGGCAACACCACGGTCCCCCGGCCGATGACCACCCGGGGGTCGATATACACGGCGGAGGGATCCAGTACCCGAACGCCGTTTTGAACATGGCGCTTCACAATGCGGTCACGGAGAAACAGCTCCAATTCCGCCACAGTCTCCAAATTAAACACCGGCACCCACCCAGAGAGCAGCTCCGCCGCGTCCACCCGGTTGGTCAGGCCGTTTTTCCAAGCCTCTTGAAGCTCATAGCCGGAGGCGGCGTAGGCAAAGCCGGGACCGGCCTCCTCCAAGGGCAGCGCCGCCCGCAGCAGCACCGCCACAGAATCCGGTGTACTCAAAAAGTCCGCCAGCTCCTCCTGCCGCTCAGACACCGTCACATCCGCTTCCGCCGGAAAACAGGCCTTGGCCGCCCCGGCGAAACGGGGGCCGCAGACAACAAAAAACCGCTGCACGCCGTCAGCCCGCAATCGATTGCCCATCCACGTGAGAATTGGGCAAAACAGCACAGTTTCCAGCATCAGCGGTTTACAATGCGCCGGGACCAGGGAGTCCTCCTCCATGATCAGAACGGCGCGCTTGGGCTGATCCATCCGTACCTTCCTCCTTCTTGTTGATAAATCTGCACAGGCCTGCAAGCGGAAGCCGCCGCCTCTTTCGTACATATTAGTACTTTTCATTATAGCAAAGTTACCGTGAAAATCCAGTGTTTCCGGTGAATTTATTTAATAAATTTCCCCAAATTTTTTTGTGCTTTTTGACTTTTTTTGTCAGAGGCCACGGAATTGTGTGCAATCGGCCGAAAATTGGGAGAACATTTTCAGCACATTGTAAAATTTTTATCCGCTTTTTCACGGTTTGCTCCGAAAAAATCGTTTTTTTTACACGAAATGGTTGAATTCAGTTTCTCAAAGAGTTACAATAGACTCCCTTCCACCAGCAAAAGGAGGTGCTCCGCCTATATGCTCAATATCGTACTGGTGGAGCCGGAGATTCCCCAGAACTGCGGCAATATCGCCCGTACCTGCGCCGCCACCGGCAGCCGCCTGCATCTGGTCCGCCCCCTGGGATTCGATATCTCAGACCGGGCGGTAAAGCGGGCCGGCCTGGACTACTGGCACTTGGTGGAGGTGGCGGACTATGAAAATCTGGCAGATCTCTTCCGCCGCCATCCGGAGGCCGCCGGCGGCGCCTGGCTCACCACTACCAAAGCTCCCCGTCCTTATACCGAAGCCCATTTCACAGCGGACAGCTGGCTCTTCTTCGGCAGAGAGACCGCAGGCCTCCCCCTGGAATTCCGGGAGCGGTTTCGCAGCCGCTGCATCCGCCTGCCCATGATCTCCCAGGCCCGGAGCCTGAACCTCAGCAATACCGTAGCCGTGTGCGTCTATGAGGCGCTGCGCCAGACCGGTTTTCCCGGTCTGCTGGGCAGCGGTGAAATGGCTGAAATCCTGTGATCCCCGGCGCGTCCGCGCCGTAATCATTTGACTCTGGAGGAAAATCTATGAACTATAATAAGAAAACCGTACGCGATGTAGATGTCTCCGGCAAAAAAGTACTGCTGCGCTGCGACTTTAACGTGCCTATGGCCAAGGACGGCAGCGGCGTCATTACCGATGACAAGCGCATCCGCGCCGCCCTGCCCACCATCCAGTATCTTCTGGACCAAGGCGCGGCGGTGATCGCCTGCTCCCACATGGGCAAGCCCGTGGCCACCTTCGCGT
>CAJUQM010000061.1 GCA_910588005.1 uncultured Oscillibacter sp. | reverse complement strand
TGCAGAAAAAGCTGAACGAGTTGAACAAGACCAAATCAACCCTGAAAGTCGATACGGACAAGGCCCGGCAGGAACTCAGAGCTGCGGAAAAACAATTCTCAGAAACAGGAGATGTGATTGATCAGTTGATTTTACAAGGGAAACAGCTCACTTTTGAAGAGGCCCGGCGAAATCTGTCTCTGGTCACAAAGGAAGCATCTAATGTTGAAAAGCAGATGCTGAAAACCGGAAAGGCGTTCAGTAAGACAGATAATACAGCCACAGGCGGAATGTCCAGCGCAAAATCTCTCTTAAACGGTTTTGCAAGCAGCGGAATTGCTAATATGTTTAACGGTTTAGCCCAAAATGTTGCCAACACATGGGTAAGCAGCGCCTTTGGTTCAGAGATAGGCAGCGTATTTTCTTCAGCACTTTCCTCTGCAGCCAGTGGTGCCGCAGTTGGGTCCATGCTTGGCTCTGTGGCTGGTTTACCCGGTTTTGCTATCGGTGCAGCTGCGGGTGGAATTCTTGGCGCGGTGAGCGGAGGGCTAGCTATCCAGGAACAGCGCGACGACGCGTTCAAGAGCTATGTGCAGGAGGCGTACGAGGGCCAGATGTCGGCGCAGGAGGCATCTTTAACCAGCGGCTCCGCCCTGGCGGCGCAGCGGGAGACAGACCGAATTTCCTTTGAGACCCTGTTCCGCCGGGGCGGCGTGGAGGACATGGGAATTGTGGAGACCTACCTCTCCAACCTGGTGGAGATGGCCAACAATACCCCGTTCCTCTACGGCGACCTGACGGCCATGAGCAAGACCCTGGCGACCTACGGGTACAGCGCCCAGGCGGATCAGGCAAAGACGCTGTCCGGAGAGAAGGACTACAACTACATTCTGGATGTCCTCCAGACCATCGGAGACGCCGGAGCGGCCCTGGGGCAGACCACCGGCGACATGGAGGCTGTGGCCACGGCCATCGGGCGGATGAAGTCCAGCAACAAGGCCACGCTGGAGTATCTGAACGTCCTGAACGACCGGGGCATCGGCGCGGTGGGGATGCTGGCGGAACAGGGGAGCAATGCATTTGACCGGCGCTTTCGACGCAAAGACTGTGTTTTCCATCCTGGCACCGAAGCGGGTGGTTTATTTCTGCCTCTGGCTCTCGAGGGGACTGAATCTGGGGGGGGATCAGGGCGCCTGCGGGCAGGGACCACACCATGATTTTCTGCAGGCCATGCCGGGAGCGGTCCGCGCATTTCCGGTTCCACTGGCTGGCGGACTGTTCTGCCAGCTGAAAGAAGCTGAAGGGAGACAAAGAAAGGAGTTATGCGCATGAAAAACGGAAATTCTGTGTTACACGTCAAAGCCGCCGTCACCACCGCTCTGGGCCTGCTGACGGCCTTCTGGGGCTGGTTCGGGTGGCTGGTGACGGGCTGGATTGGCGCCATGGTGCTGGACTACATCACCGGTTCCATGGCGGCGGCCAAGAAGGGGGCCTGGTCCAGCGCTGGCGCCCGGGAGGGCATCTGGCACAAGGCAGGTATGATGGTGGTGGTAGTCGTAGCGGCGGGGGCAGATTTACTGATTGCCGCTATACTTGCCAATTTGCCGTTGGTGGATCTGCCGGTGGCATATACCGGTCTCTTATGCCCGGTGGTGCTGGTGTGGTACATCGTGACGGAGCTTGGCAGCATGGCGGAGAACGCTGCGGCTATGGGAGGACCGGTGCCGGAATGGCTGCTCCGGTTCCTGCTGGTGAGCAAAAAGGCCATTGATAACGCGGGAGATGCCTTTGCCGGCGAGAACACCGGCGGGGAACATAAAAAAATTCAGGGAGGAATGAACAAATGAAAGCTATCCACGAGATTGTCGAGGACTACACTGCCGGCGAGGCGGATCTGGAGGCCACCAATGCCGCTCTGGCGGAGGCCGGGGCGGCATTCAGCTTCAGGCCTGGCCAGAATGTGATTACCGATGAGGACAGGAAACAGACCGTGGTTGGATACTATCCCGAGCAGGCCAACGGGTACGGCCTCCTGGACACCGGCACCGGCTCTATGGAGAAGGTGAAGGTCGCCGGCGGCAGACTGGAGTATCCCGTCAACCAGGTCCAGCCCGACGGCGGCACCAACATGGCGGCTTACGTTATCATCTGTGGCAAGACCTATGAGGTGTTTGGCGACACGCTGGGCGAGGCCCGCTCCGGAAAAGAGGGCAGACCGTGATGGCGAGCTGTTCCGTGCGGCAGGCCTAACAGAAAAATAACACACGCCCACCGGACAAAGTCCGGTGGGCGTGTCTGCTGAAGAAATAAATTTAGTACCAATCGTGTTTTTCATTCCGGTCAAGGGCGTTGATCTGCGCCATCTCCTCGTGGGTCAGTATAAAGTCATACAACTCAGTGTTTTCCTGGATGTGATCCGGATTGCTGGAGCCGGGGATGACCGCCACACCCTTTTGCAGATTCCACCGGAGGATCACCTGAGCGGAGGACTTTCCATGGGACTCCGCAATTCTGGAGATTACTCCATTGCCCAGCAGGTCTGCCGTATGGCCCCGGCCCCCAAGGGGATACCATCCCTGCACTACAATGCCCAGGTCCTGGATATAGGGGATCACATCGTTCTCCTGATAGTAAGGGTGAATTTCATTTTGCACCAGCGCCGGGATAATGGACACCTGGGGCAGAAATTCCTCCAGCTCCTTGATATACCAGTTGGACAACCCGATCGAGCGGATTTTGCCGTCTGATACAGCCTGCTCTATGGCCTTGTACGCTTTCACATCGTTTTCGCCGGGATGGTGGAGCAGCATCATGTCAATGTAGCCGATGCCCAGCTTGTCCAGCGCATCCTGGATGGCCTGCTCCGGGTTGTCATATTGGCTGCCTGGGTAGAGTTTGGTGATAACAAATATCTCCTCGCGGGGAACGCCCGACTCCCGGACAGCCTGCCCCACTTCCTCCTCGTTGCCGTAGGCGGAGGCGGTGTCGATCAGCCGCACCCCGCTTGCCAGCGCGGACTTGACCGCGTTGATACAGGTCTCCCCATGGAGGCTGTATGTGCCAAGGCCGTTGATGGGCATGGGATAGCCGCTGTTAAGGGTCACGCTCTTGCGTGCAAAATCAAATGCCCGCACCGCGCTGCCCTCCACAGGTTTTTCCAGGGAGAAGGTGACGGTGACATTGCCGCCGCCGGCGCTCAGCACCTCCCGGAGTTCAGCCTCTGTCACGCCGTCAATACGTCCCAAGAGGGTGAAGTTCCAGGCGTTTTCACCGTAGTAGACGGTGACGCTGCTGCCCTGGTAGAGGATGACATCTCCCGGCTTAGCGGCGATTTGACGGTTGCTCTGGGGGAGGCTCTCGCCAATACTGCCCACTTTCTCGAATCCGCCGTAATCGCTCATGTCCACGGTCAGCGGCCCTTTGGCCAGCAGGCCCTTCCACGCCGTGACTGAGGGATTGTCCTCTAGGGACGCCGTCCAGACCGTACCGCCGATTTGTATATACATCCTGTCCGCGTCTTCCTCTGCGGCTTTGGGCAGGTCAAGGCCGTTTACCCAGCTCTCCACCTGGGATGTGCCGGAAAATCGCCGCCCCTCCAGCCAGACGGCGCCGGGTTCGTAGCCCCGGAGGGTGGCGTCTTCATGGGGACTGCTTCCGGAGGTGCAGAAGGCGGCAACAGTCTTGCCGCTCAGGTCGTAGGTCTCCAGGAAAGTATGAATGATCTTGGGGGCGCGGCCCCACCAGATGGGATAGCCGATGAGCACCGTGTCATATTGCCCCATATCCTCTACGGCATTGGCGATAGCAGGCCGGGCGTTGGGGTCATTTTGCTCGGTGTTGGCCCGGCAGTCGGTGTTATAATTCAAATCGGCGGCGGTGTAGGGCTGGGCAGGCAGGATCTCGAAGAGGTCGCCGCCCGTCACCTCTGCTGCCTTTTCTGCCACGGGGCGGGTATTTCCGGTGGCGGAAAAATAGGCCACCAACACCTTGCTGTCTGTCGGCGATTCCGGCTGATTGCCGGCACCGCCGCTGGAATAGTGGTACAGCATAGAGGCAACCTCCCCTCGTTTGATATCCGCTTTGGGATTAAAGCGGCGGTTTTCCGTCATACCGTCCAGAATACCGTTGGTCCCGGTCCAGCGGACCGCCGTTTGCGCCCAGCTGGAAACGGCGGAGATGTCGGAAATATTCGCGGCCGCGGTACTCTCCGGGCTGCCCGCATAGCGCCAGAGGATGGCAGCTGCCTGCTCCCGTGTCGTGGGGTTATTCACTCCGAAGACCCCGCCGCCGTAGCCGGAGATGATGCCGTTTTTTGCCGCCCAGGATACCGCGTCGCTGCACCAGGACCCGGCAGCCACATCTGTAAAGGCAGGAGCGTCAGACACGGTGGGCGTACCGCTCATGCGGTGCAGCACCGTGGCCAGCATAGCGCGGGTCAGGGGTGCCTCCGGGGAGAAGGCGGTGCCGGAAGTGCCGGACATCAGGCCCTTTTCCCGGCAGTATTCAACGGCCCCGGCGTACCACGCATCAGCGGGAACGTCGGTAAAGCCAGTGGTTTGATCTGCGGTTTTCTCCGCACTGCCTGCCGCAGGCTGATCCGTACCCGTCGCGCAGGCGGGCATGGTCAGGAGCAGGCAGATCAAGATAAAACCGGAAGATATTCTTCTTTTCATAGCGCCTCCTTTGTCAGCGCAGGGCGGCATATTGCCCTGCGTCCACCGGCTCGCACCATTCGGTGGAGCAGTCCTCTCCGGGGGCTTCAAAGGCGATGTGGCTGAACCAGCTGTCTTTGGCCGCGCCGTGCCAGTGCTTCACCCCGGCGGGGATATGGACCGCGTCACCGGGACGGAGTTCCCGGGCCTCCCCGCCCCACGCCTGATACCAGCCCCGCCCGTCGGTACACAGCAGGATCTGCCCGCCCCCCTTGGCGGCGTGGTGGATATGCCAGTGGTTGCGGCAGCCCGGCTCAAAGGTGACGTTGGCCAGAAAAATGGTCTCCTCAGGATTGGTGAGGGGGTTCAGATAACTCTTGCCGGTGAAATACCGGGCGTAGCTGTTATTGGGCTGGCCCAGGCCGAAGATCCCGCCGCTCACGCCCGGGTCGTCCCTGTAGACCTCCGCCGCCACCCGGAAGGCGGCCCAGGCGTTGGGCCAGCCGGCGTAAAAGGCCGCGTGGGTCAAGATCTCCGCCATTTCGTCCCTGGTCACGCCGTTCTTCCTGGCGTTTTCCATGTGGTACTGAAACGAACTGTCCACCAGCCCCTTGCTCACCAGAATGGTGACCGTGAGAATGGAGCGCAATTTGAGGGACAACCCCTCCCGGTTCCAGACCTCGCCAAAGAGCACATCGTCGTTGAGCTGCGCGAATTTGGGGGCGAACTCCCCCAGCTGGTCCCGGCCTGCAGTCTGCTTTATCATTGCTGCCGCCTCCTTTATTTCAGGTATTTCCCAAAGAACGCTTCCAGCCTGCCGAAGGGGATGATGTCCGTCCGGTCATACAGATCGGTGTGGACGGCGCCGGGGATGAGGAGCAGCTCCTTGTTGTCCCCGGTGAGCCTGGCGAAGGCGTCCCTGCTGAAATAGCAGGAGTGGGCCTTCTCGCCGTGCATGACCAAGACGGCGGAGCGGATCTCCTCCGCATAGGCCAAAATGGGCTGGTTGAGGAAGGACATACAGCCGGTGACGTTCCAGCCGCCGTTGGAGTTGAGGGAGCGGGGATGATAGCCCCGTTTGGTCTTGTAGTAGTCGTAGTAGTCCTTGACGAAGAAGGGTGCGTCCTCCGGGAGCGGGTCCGCCACGCCGCCGCCCAGGGCGTACCCGCCGCTCTGATAATCGGCGAGCCGCTGGGCGTTCAGGGCCTTTTTCTTCTCATACCGGGCCTCCTCGCTGTCTTCTGCATCAAAGTACCCGTTGGAGTTTACCCGGCTCATATCGTACATTGTGGAGGCCACGGCGGCCTTGATCCTGGTGTCGATGGCGGCGGCATTCAGCGCCAGACCGCCCCAGCCGCAGATGCCGATAATGCCGATCCGTTCCGGGTCCACGTCCTCCCGCAGGGACAGGAAATCCACCGCCGCCTGGAAGTCCTCGGTGTTGATGTCCGGGGAGGCCATATACCGGGGCGTTCCGCCGCTCTCACCGGTGAATGAGGGATCAAAAGCGATGGTCAGGAAGCCTCGTTCCGCCATGGCCTGGGCATACAGTCCGGAGGCCTGCTCCTTTACCGCGCCGAAGGGGCCGCAGACGGCGATGGCGGGCAGTTTGCCGGACGCCCCTTTGGGGGCGTAAAGGTCGGCGGCCAGGGTGATGCCGTAACGGTTGTGGAAGGTCACCTTTCCATGTTCCACCTGGGGATTCTGCGGAAATGTCTTATCCCATTCCCGAGTCAGGGTCAGCTTTTCTTCCATGCTGCATTCCTCCTTGATGATGTTTTGTTCTCTTTTCCACCTGGTAGACCAGGTAATCCAGGCAGTCGATCTTTCGCTCCGCCGCATGACAATGCTCCAACAGGGTTTTGCGGTGCCGGGCAAGAAGCGCAAAACCTTCTTTCTCCTGCCCCTGCTCCATCAACGAAATAAATTGTTTTGTCATTGTATCGCTGCAGCCCGCGTCTGCAAGGCTTTGACACAGGGCGTCTTTGTCCTTCATGGCTGCCATCTCCTTCTGCCCCCATTGTATAGGCCTAGAAATGAAATGGCAAATACTTGGTTTCTATATCGTGTTATTCTTGAAAGGAATAACATCTCCCGCTATACTGACAGCAGGAGGTGTTATCATGGAACTTCGTGTTTTGCGGTATTTTCTCGCCGTGGCCCGGGAAGGCAGCGTTACCCATGCAGCCCAGCGGCTCCATATCTCCCAGCCGTCCCTGTCCAAGCAGCTCAAGGATCTGGAGGGCGAGCTGGGGAAGAAACTCTTCGTCCGCAGCAGCTTCAGCGTCCGGCTGACGGAGGAGGGGATGCTCCTGCGCAAACGGGCGGAGGAGATTTTGGATATGGTGGATAAAACGGAGGAGGAGTTCAAGGCGCTGGGGGAGATCGACAGCGGGGATATCCACATCGGCGCCGCAGAGTCGGACGGGATCAAGCACCTGGCTCAGCGGATCAAAGCGGTGCAGGCCCGATATCCCCGCATCCGGGTACATTTATACAGCGGCGACCGAAGCGATCTGGCCCAGCGGCTGGAACAGGGGCTGCTGGACTTCGCCGTGCTGGTGGAGTCCGGCGACCTGTCCAAATACAATTATCTCCCCCTGCCCGGCGGGGACGCCTGGGGCGTTATCCTGCGCCGGGATCACCCTCTGGCGGGAAAAGAGGCGTTCGCGCCGGAGGATCTGATGGACGTGCCCCTGATCTGCCCCCGGCAGGGGCTGCAAAAGGAGCTTTCCGACTGGTTTCAGGAGCGGGTGGACAGGCTGAATATTGCGGCGACCTGTAACCTGGCCTACAACGGAGGAATCCTGGCCCGGGAGGGCCTGGGCTGTCTGCTCTCCTTTGACAAGCTGGTGAATACCGGCCCAGACAGCCCTCTTTGCTTTCGGCCGCTGATTCCGCCCCTCCATTCCAGGCTGTTTTTTGTCTGGAAAAAGTACGCGATGTTCTCCCCGGCGGCGGCGGTGCTGCTGGATGAGATGAAAAGCTGCATGAGCTTATCGGACCCTGAAAATTGAGAGAGTTCCCTGTTTGCCGGCATGCAATATTTGGCAGGGCAGCTGCCGTAAAAAACAGAGGCGGTGCGCTCCATACAGCGTGGAGCGCACCGCCTCTGTTTCATATTGGCGTAAAGCTGCTGCAACGCGAAGTTTATGGACAGCGGAACGGAGGCGTATACCCATGCCTGTGGCAATACGCCTCCGTTCCGCTGTCCATGAGCTGTTGGACCCGCCGGAGATCCGGCGGGCCTGCGTAAACGCAGAGATCAGCTCCCCTGCGGGATGAGCGCCGTAAAGGTGATAACCCCGTCCGCATACCGGTTGGAGATGCGCCCCCGGTGCCGGATGACGATGGCCTTTGCGGTGGACAGGCCGATGCCATAGCCGCCGCCGGAGGTGCGGGCGGTGTCCGCCCGGTAAAAACGGTCGAAATACCGGGGCAGCTGAGCCGGATCCAGACCGGCGCAGGGATTGGATATGGAGATACAGAGATTTCGCCCTTTCTGCCGCAGGGAGAGGCGGATGGTCCCGCCCGGGGCGCAGTATTTCACCGCGTTATCCAGCAAAATGGAGAATAGGCGAAAGAAATTATCCTGCACGCCGTACAGGGAAATCCCCTCCGTAATTTCCGCGGCCAGCATTTTTCCGTCCGCCTCTATCAGCGGTTGGAAGGCATCAACACTGGCCCAGGCCACGTCACTGAGGGGGAAATAGGCCGCAGCGTCCTCTCTGACGGTTTCCTCTGTGCGGGCCAGCTCCACCAGGTTTTTGATGAGTTTGTCCAGACGGACGGTCTGCGTTCGCGCGCTCTCCAGCCATGGGTCTTTCCCGTGGGTGTCCTCCAGCAATCCCAGATCCGCCGATAGGATTGCCAGAGGCGTTTTCAGCTCATGGGAGGCGTCGGTGACAAACTGCCTCTGCCGCTCCAGATTTTCCACAAAGGGCCGTATGGCCCGCTTGGAGAGGAGAAGCAGCAGGACGAAGACAATCAGTGCGCATGCCAGAAAGACCGCGGCGGCAATCCGCAGTATGTTGTTGGCTGACTGGAGCTGGAGAAAGCAGTCCAGCACAATTACCGTACTGCCGCCGCTGTCACGGAAAATGCCGAAACGGTAGTGATCCACATACCCCCAATTCTTTCCGGTGTCAATGATCCGGCTGATGGTATCCACTGCTGTGCGGCGGTCCAGGGCGGCGATATGGTCCAGATTGACCGATTTCACTTCTCTTTGCTCCGTCAGCTCCGCAATAAAATAGCGGGTCTCAAAAGGGGTCTCCGGCGTGACCTGAAAGTTGCGGTCAGAGGGATCAAAATGGGAACCCAGCGGGTGAAATGATCCTCCGTTCTGCCGCAGAAGGGAGATGGCCCGGTCTGCCCGGTTTGTGGTGGCACGGTGGTTGCCAATGCCGATGGCAGCGAAGAGGACGACCATGGTTCCCAGCAGGGAGAACATGGCAATCAGGATAAACTTCCGGCGCAGAGAACGAATCATAGCAGTTCCTCCAAAACGTAGCCCTGCCCCCGGCGGGCGGAGATGCGGATATTCGCCCCAACCGCCCCCAGCTTTCGCCGCAGATAGGAGATATAGGCCCAGACCACGTTGATCTCGGCGTTGCTGTCGTAACCCCAGATGTGTTCCATAAACTGCTCTGTGGAGATCAGCCGTCCCTTCTGGCGCATCAGCAGCTCTAGGATCTGAAACTCCTTATTGCCCAGCCGGATACAGGAGGAGCCGCATTTCAGCTCAAAGTTGGAGCAGTCCAGGGTGACGTTTCCCACGGTCAGAATGCTGGGGGTGTACTCCGCGCCCCGGCGGGTCAGCGCCCGGACCCTGGCGGTAAATTCCCGGTTGTCAAAGGGCTTGGGCAGGTAGTCGTCCGCACCGCTGTCCAACCCTGTGACACGATCTTCAATCTGGCTCTTCGCTGTCAGCAAGAGGACTGGCGTGGCAATATTTTTGGCCCGGAGAGCCTGTAAAACCTGAATGCCGTCCAGCCGTGGCATCATAATGTCCAGAACAATGCAGTCATAATTTTCTGCAAGGCCATAGTCCAGGGCGTCCTGTCCATTGTGGACCACGTCCACAGAGTAGTGCTCCCGCTTGAGCAGGGCCTCCAGTACCATAGTCATCTCCGGCTCGTCATCGGCCACTAAAATCCGCATAATACCCCTCCATGAAACGGGCACTTGCCCGGTGAGATTGCCGCTGATGACGGCTTCCCTGCCATTTCGGGAGCCGCCGGTCTTGACCGAGGGTCCAGCGCCGTGGGGATGTCCGTCACATATTCCCGGAACCAGCCGCTGACCTGTCTGGCCTCCATAAGCATGCCGCGCTGGAGAGCGTTTGCCCCATGTGTCTGCCAGGTCAATGACGGCTGGGGGGCGGCAGAGGCGTTCATGCCCAGAACCGCTATACAAGGCAAAACTGCACACAGCGCTGGTGCGATCCGCTTTTATATCCACGGATTCATACTGACCGGTTTTCTGTGCTTGAAATCCTGCTATCAGTATAGATGCCAAACCCAAAAATAACTTAAAAAAGACCGGCGGAAATCAATTATTTTTGAATGAGAGAGGTGACGGCCAGATGGCAGATCGGGACCATCACATGGCCGCCATGACGGAAAGGGCACCTTTCAGCACCGCCTGAGTCCCAGGGGTCTTCTCAAAGACGGCCATGGACCTGTTTAATCAACGGTCCGCGGCCGCGCAAGTTTTCCATGGGCCATTCCTCCTGACAGCTGGAATCACAGCGTGCTTTTAAAAAATATCAAATGCCCTGCGCTTGCTTTTAACTTCCTTTTAAGTTCGCCCGTTATAATGACCCCATCCTGTTGAGAAGGAGGGGTGCCCTTGATGGAAATGGAACATCTGGCGGAGCGATCCGGAGGCCGCACGGCGGAATCCGGCCTGGATCTTACCATAGAGAGCGGCGGAATTTACGGTTTTCCCGGCCCCAACGGCGTGGGAAAGTCCGCCTCCATGAAGATCATGACCGGCGGCCTGTTCCGGCGCCGCCGGTCTGATAGAATCCGACCAAGCGGTTGTGCTGAGATGTATTGTGTAAAGGGTAGTTTTACCATCCAAATACACATTGGCTGACGGTTCATTTGTGGCAAAATGGCACAGACCAGAAAGCTGGTGATCGACCAGCAGGAAGGAACCGAAGCGGGAGCGTCCAGGGATGACCTGGGCACTCCGTTTTTATAGGCCCTATGCTAAGAGCGCTCTGAACCACTAACTGCCAGGGCGCGATGGTGGTACTGCCTGACGGCAGCCGTGCGCCCTCTGGGGGCGGCTCCGCCAAGGGGTGTCCTTCCCTGCCAGTATATACCAGCAGACGCC
>CAJUQM010000060.1 GCA_910588005.1 uncultured Oscillibacter sp. | reverse complement strand
AGCAGGGAGCTGTTTGAAACAGTCAATCAGGCACGCAAAATAGATCCATAAAGGACTGATAAAAGTCAATACCGGCAGACAACAAAGTTATTGCTTTTCCCTTTCCAGCATCAGCCTTTCTTCCTGAATCATTGTGCCGCAAAGGATTCAACGAAAAATCGATTTTGACCCCTTACTCCATGCCGGAGCAAAGTTCGCTTTGCTCCGGCGGTTTTTTATAAAAATCGCCATCCGCTCCACTCCCTTGCGATTCCGTTCCAAATTGAACCCGCTGTGCTGGGCTTTCATTTGGCTGCGGGACAAGTTTGAACAAAAAACGGGTTTGAGTGCTATTGCAGAAGGAGAGACACGCAGTGCGTGCCTCTCTTTTTGCGTCTTCAGCCGTTTGCCCGGAGGAGACGGCGGCCATGTTTTTCCATAGCCGTCTTTTTATTTAGGCCCTGTTTGATAAATGGCGAAATGCACAGCGGCGAGAGATTTTTTCGCTGGGCGGGGCAAACATCTGCAGGAATACTTTGTGTATTTCAAAAATTTTTAACGCGGCACGGTGGAATAAGATCTGCTGTTTGGGCGTTTTGTCATTTTTCAAACAGGGCCTAATGTGTAGCACAACAGAATTTGAAAAGAGAGTTGTGGAAAATAATACAGGGAAGGGAACATCTCGTCACATCTGGAGAACATCTCAATACAAATGTATTTTCAAATGGTTTTTTTAGTAATAAACTATTATACTGAAATGTTTTACCTAAAACGGGAATGCCCTCTCATGGATTTGGCGGTTTTGCATAGCGATGCCGCATGAGAACCTGTTTTTCGACTCTTTCTCGGCGTTGTGCCTTGTGAGTTTGCGGTGCTCTCTCCGGGGACGGGATTGCCCCTTTGTTCCAGATCTGGTAATCTAATGGTGAGGTGATGGATATGATGAAATTCGCAATCTGTGATGACGAACCCTCTATGATGCAGGATATTGCAGATCATCTCGCAAGCTATATGGAGGAACATCAGAGGAACGCCTACTCCGTCAGCTGCTTTTCATGCGGCCGCTCTCTGCTGGAGAGCGGCGGCGATTTTGATATAATTTTTCTTGATATTCAAATGGAACAACCCGATGGAATGGAAACTGCCAGGCTTCTGCGCCGGCGGGGAGACAGCGGACTGCTGGTTTTTGTAACGGTTCTGAAAGAATGCGTGTTTGACGTCTTTGAGGTGGAGGCATATGACTATCTTGTCAAGCCGTTGGACAGCGGGCGCTTTAAGAGAACGATGGACCGGGCGGTAAACCTGCTGGAGAAAAGGGCGGCAAAGACGATTACCATCCGGCGCGGAACAGCCTGCGAGGTGGTCTCCCTGTCGGATATTGTTTACTGCGAGGTGCAGGGACGGAAGATTTATGTCCACAAAAGCAGTGGAGAGATTGTCGATTACTACGATAAACTGGAGGACCTGGAGCGCTGTGTAGGCAGGGGATTTTTCAGGTGCCACAGGAGTTATCTGGTCAACCTCAGCTATGTGTGCGGGTGCCGGGGCGGACAGGTCATGCTGCCGCAAGGCGAGATGATTCCCGTCTCCCGGCTGCGCGAACGGGACTTGACACAGACCCTTTTGCGTCACATGAAAGAGAGGAATTTTTGATATGGACTATTTCGGCCTATGCCTTGACGGCCTTTGCCTGCTTGGACAAAGTGTAATACACATCGTTTTTGTCAGCCGTCTGACCGGGAAGAAACAGAAAATATGGCACTTCGCGATCTACTTTTTTCTGCTCTGTACCATACAATGGTTTTTCACTACATTCGGCTTTCACGATGTGCTGCCCATCGGTGCGGAGTTGCTTGTGCTATACAGCGTGAGCCGTCTGGCTTTGCGGAACCGGCAATTTGTATCTTGGGCCGCTTCAATTTTGGCAGTTTATATTTGTCAGCTTTCTTTCGGTATCGTCAACTCGGTAGAGGTGATATTATTTCCCCGTATGGTCGGGAAACCACTGCTGTATCTGTTAGTTCTTTTAGCAACGCTGACCGTTTTTGCAATCTGCGCCTGTTGTTGTGGTGCGGTATTGAAATTTCTATCTCTGACAGAAGACCGTCAAATGCCGTATGTCGGTTTGTTACTATTTCCCGGACTGTTTTTCTTTGCCGCTGAACTGTATATCCTGCAAACTTCATATAGCGTATTACCGTCGTCCATTTCGTTGGGAGAGGCCGGGAAATATGGTGCGTTATTGGTCATGCAAATCCTGGGACTGGCTGCTTTGCTCTGTACCCTGTACGCATACCGCCATCTCTGCCAGGGCTTTCAGGCACAGGCGGCATTACAGTCCCTGACCCAGGCCATCCAAGCGCAGAAGGTATATGTCGCCGAGGCGCGGATGCGGTATGAACAGACAAAGGCGTTTCGCCACGATCTTAGAAACCACTTGTCTTTGCTGAACGGGCTGTTGAACAGCGGGAAGCTGGACGAGAGCAAAGCCTACTTGGAGAAACTGGAGGCCGCATCGGACGTGCTGTCCTTTCCCTATCGGACCGGCAATTCTGTGGTGGACATCCTGCTAGGGGAAAAACTGGGACTGGCAAAGGATATTGCGGCAGAGATCTCTCTGTGCCTGCCTGATCCCTGCGGAATCGATGACTTTGATCTGTGCGTCATTTTTGCGAACGCTCTGGACAATGCGATTAACGCCTGTCAATTCTGCGGAGGATCGCAGTCAATCCGTATCACCGGAAGGCAGCAGGGGGACTTTTATATGCTGGTCTTTGAGAATACCTGTTCCGGCGAACCCCTGCCTCCGGCGGGAACGGGACTTTCCAACATCAAATCGGTGGCGGAAAAATACCACGGAGCGGTACTGACGGAGAAAAGGGAAGGGCGTTTTTCTCTGAGCCTGCTGCTGAACATTTCATTACAACCGGAGAGCATTTCAAGCCCAAGGTATTGAAACTCGGCGCCCGGGGCCGTAAACTGAGAAAAACGGCAAAGATCTGTCAGCGGGAAAGGGATATACATGAATGCACATATAGCGGAAGGGCTTGGGGCGCAGGTACGAGCATCAATAAAGACGGGCGCGCCGATGGGGGGCGTACCGGCAGGCCGGCGCTGGAGATGGTCCGGAAGGGCGGGGCGGAAGCTGGGATACACCGGTGAGATGAACGGGGCCTTGAGAGACAGGGCTGCCGGGACAGAGACGGAAATTGACGGCGTCCCGGCCATGTATGTGAAAAGCGGCAGAGCTGACGTTTTGATGGAGCCTGGACTCATGGTTTCATTTACAGTATAGAAAGGATTATAGGGGGATTGATGTTATGATGCCTATTTCCAGCGTGAATGCCGGCGCCGCCCGGCCCTTAACTGCGGCTGAGAAAGTGCATGGAACACCCGAGGCCCAGCGGTCCCGGGAGGAGACCCAGGGCCGCCCGTTGAAGCCTGTGATGGATGAATACGTTCCGGAGGAAAAGCGGGAGCCGTTTGGCCGTTATTGGCTGGGCAGGGACGGAGGCGGCCAGCCGAAGATCTACTTTGATGATCCGGAGCGGGCGCCGGACAGCCCCGAAAGGCCGGAAGATCCTCTTGACGCGAAGGCGTGCGGTCAGGACAAAGACGCGAGGGGACCGGAGAAAAAGGGAGAAAAGGAGCATGTCTGTATTGGCAGTACCGATAAAGTTGACCGTGAGATCGAAAGACTGAGAAAAAAGAAAGAGGAACTGGAGCAGCGGATCAGTACCGAAACCGACGAGGCCAGGATCCAGGACCTGGAAAGGCAGCTGGCACAGGTCGAACGGGAACTAAGAAAAAAGGACAACGATACGTACCGGCGTCAGCACAGCACATTTACGCAGCTCTGATATCTGTGACGTATAATGGTGGAAAAGACCTTATAGCAGCGCTTATCTCACTGTTTGTCTTCCGGAACAGCTTGCAGATGTAGTGCCGGCGGAATTCTTGCCGGCTGAAGATAATTGAAAGAAAAACGGTTCCCGGCGGATCTCCCGTGCTTTTTGTTCGGCGATTGCAGTCCGTGAAGCGGAAAGCAGAGAGGCTTCAAATCTGGTTTGAAGCCTCTCCGCTTTTTTATTGTTTTGCGGTCCCGGCTGGCGCAGCAGCCTTTGCGCTGCGCCAGTGGAGACTGGTTTTGTTGATAAGCGGCTCGCATACGCACAGGATGGAGGGCATGAGGAACATACTCATCACCGCGGAGATCAGTGCACCCCGGGCCAGCATAATGCAGATGGAGCTGATAATCTCGATCTCTGAAATCAGTCCCACACCCAGCGTGGCGCAGAACATCACCAGAGAGCTGGTGATGATGGAGCTGTCGGAGGCGGAGGCGGCGATTTCGATGGCGGTTACCCGGTCTTTGCCGTTTTGCAGTTCTTCCCGGAACCGGGTGGCCAGCAGGATTGCGTAATCCACCGTGGCTCCCAGCTGAACGCAGCCAATGATGGTGGGGGAGACAAAGGGGATCACGGTTCCGGTGAAGTAGGGGATTCCCTGGTTGATGAAGATCGCCAGTTCGATGGCCGCCACCAGTACCACCGGCATGGAGAGAGACCGGAATACCCAGGCTACGATCAATAAAATTGCGCCGATGGAGATGTAATTGGTAACCTGAAAATCTACAGCTGAGGTGGAGATCAGATCATCGGTGAGGGCGGCCTCGCCGGTAATAAGGGCCGCAGGGTCATACTTTTTCACCAGAGTGTTCAGCGTTTTTAACTGCGCAGATGCCTCGTCGGAGGCGGTGGCGTATTCGGAGTTTACCATCAGCAGCTGGTATCCTCCCTGTTTGAGCATGTTCCGTACCTCTTCCGGGATGAAGAAATCCGGAATGCCGGAACCCAGTATGGCGTGATAGGAAAGCACTGAGGTGATGCCGTCCACTTCCCGGATCGAGGACTCCAGCTGGTTCATCTCTGTGGCGGAGATATCGTCCCGCAGAAGGAGAAAGTGGGACCCGGCCATGTCAAACTCGTCTTTTAGCTTGTTGTTGGCCACGATGGAGGCCATATCCTGGGGCAGGGCCTCGTCTAATTTGTAGTAAACTCCGGTATGGGATTGTGCGTAGACCGCAGGGAGAAACAAGATCAGAAAGAGGGCTGTCAGGGTCCTCCGGCGGCGGATTACCGCATGGTTGAGTTTGGTGAAATCCGGCAGGAGACTCCTGTGTTTGTGCTTTTCGATCTGTTTATCGAAGAGAAGCAGCAGAGCGGGCAGTACCAGCACTACTGTGGCGACGCCCAGCACCACGCCCTTGGCCATGACTACGCCGATATCCCGCCCTAGAGTCAACCGCATGAAGCACAGGGCCAAGAATCCTGCGATGGTGGTGAGACTGGAACCGGAGAGGGAGGTAAAGGCAGCCACAATGGCTTTGGCCATGGCATCCCGTTTGTCGTCCCAGTGGGACTGCTCCTCCTTGTAGCGGTGGTAGAGAAAAATGGAGTAGTCCATGGTGACGCCCAGCTGCAGCACAGCGGCAATGGCCTGGGTGATGTAGGAGATCTCTCCCAGGAAAATATTGGTGCCGAAGTTGTAGAGGATGGCCATGCCGATGCTGGCCAGAAATACGAAGGGGAGTACCATGGATTCCATCGTCAGCGACATGGCCGCCAGGGACAGTGCCACCGCGAGTCCCACATAGATGGGAAGTTCCCGGTCCACCAGATCCTTTGTATCCTTGATGACCACGGAAAAGCCCGCCAGAAAGCACTTTTCGTTGCAGATAGCGCGGATGGCGTCAATGGCCTCCATGGTCTCCTGGTCCGCGCCGGACTTCTCGTACTGAATTACCATCATGGTGGCTTCGCCGGTATAGAACAGATCCCGCAGGCTCGCCGGGATGAAATCGATAGGAATCTGAATGCCCACGGCATTGGAGAGCCAGAGGGCGTTGGAGACATTGGGCACGTCCTTGATGGCGTTGATAAGGTCGTTGGTATAGGCGGCGGGCATTCCCTCTACAATGAGCATGCTGGTAGCTGCCATGTGGAAGGGTTCTTCCAGCAGCCGCTCTCCCCGCGAGGACTCCAGATCCTGGGGCAGGTAGGTGAGGATATCGTAATTGACCCGAGTGCCTAGATATCCCAGGGCGGAGGGGATCAGCATCGCCACGGCAATAAGGGCCACCAGCTTTGGTTTTCGGGTCAGCAGGTGGGCAAGTTGGTCAAGCAAGGAAAACACCATCCATTCTCAGTGATTGCTTATCTGTGGAAGATTCCTGTGATAGCGGACCAGAAGTCCTGAAACATCTGTGTCACCCGGTTCCAGAAGGTGGTCTCCGCCGCTGGGGAGGCAGCTTCCTCCTCCTGAGCGGCTGCCTCCGCCTTGATCTCCTGTGAGCGGATAAGAACCTGCACGCTGGAGGGGGAGGGATTTTCCTCTGAGGTCAGAGACACCGCCGGTGCTTCGGCGTCCATCAGCAGGAGATTATTGACCTTCCCGGTGTACTCCGTCCAGGTGTCCTCAACGATCTCGTCGATCTTCCCCTTGGCCTCCCGGACATCGCCAGTGGTGTCTACGCTGCGGGCGGCCTTTCGCAGGCTGGCGGAGAGACCGGCAAGGCTCTCCCGGGTGCCTGTGTCCAACTGGCTGCCGGAGTTCCTGGCCAGCTGGCGGAAGGAGGTGAGAAAGCCGGTGGTGTCGTCCACCGTAACCACCATATCCTCCACCAGCGTCCGGGTATCCCGCAGGGTGTCGTGCATACCTGGCACATGATCGCTGATGGTATTATCCAGTTCCCGAATTTCCAATAAGAGTTCGTCCACCTGATTTAAAATATCCCGTCCCACGTCTGCTAAGCCGTCCAGATGGCCCAAAGTGGTATCGGTCTTTCCGATGAGGCTGCTCAGATCCCCGGTGAGGCCGCCGCTGCCCAGATGGGCCAGCAGGCGTTCCAGATTTTCCAAAAGGCCGGTAATTTTTGACATGTTATGGTCCTGGTTCAGCTGGGACAGGGCCTTTCCGGTCTGGGCATAGAGTGCTTTCTTGGCCAAGACGGAGGCGATGTTTTCCGGTGTTTGCTGTTGGGGCGGGAGCTTGCTGATATCGCTCAGCATCAGCATGGCGGTGAAAAAGCCCGCCTTGTCCATAGGACGGTCCACGCCGCCGGTGACAGCGGCGTAGACCTGCTCCATCAGGGCCAGTTTTGGCTTTGCGGCAGCGTATGCCGCCGCCTGACCCTGTGTCAGCTGGTTTGCGCTGATCAGATATTGGATTGCCTGTTCCTCTGTCAGTCCGGGCATCGCGGATTGTACTTGGGCGATGGCATTGTCCACTGCCTGGATCTGTGCTAGCAGTGCCTGGGCCTCTGCCGCGCTGCCAACGGTCTTGGAGGCCAAGAGGGCGGCGGTTTGGAACTGTTGGTATGAAATGGTCTCTGCTCCTGCCGCTGTACCGGCCCACACAGCCTCCAGGCCATTGACCTGAGCTAAGATGTCTGAGAGCTTTTGCCCTTGGACTTTAATATGGTTTTGGATTTCCTCCGGGATTTCCGAGATAATTCCGCCGCTGATTTGGAGATCCAGCGTCTTTAGAAGCTGCTCCAGCTCCTTCAGGCTGTCCTGGAGGGCTTTTAGATCGGTTCCCAGCTTGTTTAAATTGTCCTCCATATTGCCGCTGCCGCTGCGAAGGTCCCGGATGTCCCTCTGCAGGTCTCGGAGGCAGCCGCTCACATTGTCCAGGTTAGCCCGCAGGCTCACGGCGGCGTCCGCCACGCCGGAGAGGGCGCCGGTGACATCGTCCACCGCGTCTCCAGTGCCGGTTAAATGCCCGGGCAATGCATTGAGGGAGCCGTTCAGCCGTTCTAAATCTTCCAGCACCTTGTCGCCGTCCTGATAGACTTGTTCCTTGCCGGAGGAGATGGTATCTCTGGCTTGGTTTAATTCGTCCAAGCCGTCGGCGGTGTCCCGCAGGCTGCTGCTGAGATCCGTAAAGGAGTCAAGCAGCGTGTCCAAGCTGCCGGAGAGAGCATTGTAATCCTCCTCCAGGTCGTCTTTGCGCTGAGACAGTTTGGCGATTTCCTCCAGTTGGCTGAGGGTGGCGGGAACCATCAAAAAGGTCATGCCGCCAAAGGAAAAGTCCTCCGTGCCCACACGGATGGTGAAGTGCTGTTCTTCTCCCGGCAGGGCGATGAACAGCACCGCCCGCAGGTTTCCGATGAGCTGCACCTGGGCGCCGGGGGCCTCCAGAGACAAGATGTCATCCTGGTTGAACATGGCCATGGCCTCCAGGGTATAGTTGTTCCGGGTGTATTCACTGGCAGCCTCATTGGGGATGGCGTCCACTTTGATCTCCACGACGCCGGTTTTGCCCGCCAGGTCCTCTGCCCGGGCAGCCACGCCGTTTAGAGTGTAGGAGATGGAGAGGGTCCAGGGGAGATTATGGAATGGCTCCGCCGTTTTGCCCTCGAAGTAAAAGTGGGCGGGGGAGCAGTCAAAGCGGAACTCTGTGACGTTATCCCGGATCACAGGGACAGTGCCGTCGGTAAGGTTTACTACCTGGTCATAGACACCGTGGTCCGTCAGGATCTGGGCGCCGTTAAGGGCGTAGCTTTTTACCACGCTGCCCTCCGTGAGGTTTCCGTAGTAATCCAGAGTGGCGTAATAGGCCTCGTCGTAAGTGGGGGATACGCCGCCATCGGCCGCCGCAGCGGCGGCGGGAGAGGTCAGGGAGGCGGCCAGAGCTGCGGCCAGCCCAAGGGTCAGGATCCGGCGGATCGGTTCAGGGGATCGTCTCATGTCAAATCACTCCAAAATAAAAATAGAAAATCTAGGCCTTGTTTGATAAATGGCGAAATGCACAGCGGCAGAGATTTTTTCGCCGGGCGGGGCAAACATTTGCAGAAATACTTTGTGTATCTCAAAAAATTTTAACGCGGAACCGTGGAATAAGATCCGCTGTTTGGGCGTTTTGACATTTTTCAAACAGGGTCTAAACTCACAGCGGAGAAACCTTGTCAGCGAGGAGATTTTTTGCTATACTATTTTCCAAAAACAGCGAAAGGAGGACGCTTGTGAACCGGACCAAACGAGGCATCAGCGAAGTTTTTTGGCAGCTTTTAGAGGAGATGCCCTATAATAAGATCACGGTGAAGGCCATTGTGGACCGGTGCCAGTTAAACCGAAATACTTTTTATTACCACTTTCAAGATATTCCCGCCCTGGCGGAGGCTACGATGCAGGCCTGGGTAGATGAGATTGTGCAAAGGCACTTCCATTTTGGGAGTCCCCAAGATTGCCTGGTGCCATTGGTGGAGGAGTGTATTGCCCGGAAAAAGGCGATTCTCCATATTTACCGCTCTGTGCAGCGCGAGGTATTTGTACGGCATCTGGACCGGTTGGTGGGCCATGCCGTGGGCGTCTATGCCGAAGGGATCAAGAACACGCTGGGGGCGGATTTGGAGACGCTGCCGACATTGTGCCACTTTTATAAGTGCGCCGGCATGGGTCTGGTGCTGGACTGGCTGGACCAGGATATGAGTTATGATATGCCGGAGTTTTTAGAGATTATCTGTGTTCTTCTTCGGGATTCAACCCATGGCGTACTGTTGAAGAGGATGCCTGGAGCGGTCTGAGAGGGCGCCTGCGCCTCTGTGGGGGGAGCAGTGCATTTTCCTATACTGTACGGCAGTTCCCTGAAAGCGGCAATGGACAGATTCAGCGCCGGTGCCTAAATTTTAGGCACCGGCGCTGAATCTGTCCAAAGGTCTGCTGAGGGGAATTCCGCGGCGGAAACCGCCGAGACAGAGTTCGGCAGCTGTAGATACAAGGCGATCACTAAAACGCGGCGGCACAAAAGAGCGGGGGAAAGCGGGCTTTTAGACAGTCCGGTCTCTGCGCAGCCGGCGGATGGAGGGGAGATCTGTTTTCAGCGGACTTTGGCTCCCCGTTCGCAGCGGTTGCCCCAGGAGTCGATGAGTTCTTCGCCCCGGTAGACACAGATGATCTCACAGTGGTTGGAACAGCCGCTGCAGCCGGCCTCCCGCGTGCGGAAGTCCATGTTTTCCACGGCAAAATCGAAGTTTTGCCGCCGGTTTCCCTTTTTGGCCAAGATAGCCACGCCCAGCGCGCCCATTAAATGGCCGTTGGGATCCACGATCACTTTGCAGCCCAGAGTCCGCTCGAAAGCGGCCACTACGCCCTTGTTTTTACTGACGCCGCCTTGGAATACCACCGGGGAGAGAATCTTTTTTCCCTTGCCCACATTGTTGAGGTAGTTGGCCGCCACCGCGTTGCATACCCCGGCGATGATATCCTCTCTGGGGTGGCCCATCTGGATTTTGTGGACCAGATCCGATTCGGCAAATACTGTGCACCGGGCGGCAATCTGAGTGGGGTGGGTGGAGCGGAGGGCATAATCTCCGATCTCCTCCACCTCAATGCCCAGGCGTTTTGCCTGGCTGGAGAGAAAAGCCCCGGTGCCCGCGGCGCAGAGGGTATTCATGGCGTAGTCCACCGCGACACCGTTTTCCACCAGAATGATCTTGGAGTCCTGCCCGCCGATCTCCAGAATTGTGCGGACATCCGGGTAAAAGGTGGTGGTGCCCACCGCATGGGCGGTAATCTCGTTTTTCACCATAGTGGCCCCGACGATAACGCCTACCAGTTTTCGGGCGCTGCCGGTGGTGCCGGTGGCCACGATCTGGAAACGCTCCTTGTCAAACTGGCTTTCCAGGAGCCGGACCAGTTCTTTCACTGCGCCGATAGGATCTCCCTGGGTCCAAATATACTGGCTGCTGAGGATGCGGTTGTCTTTGTCGATGATAACGCCTTTGGTGGAGATCGACCCCACGTCAATGCCCAGATATGCGTGTTCCAACTTAAAGAACCTTCTTTCTCATAGCGATCATGTCATAGAACGCCTCCAGCCTTGTTGTCAGTCCGACATCGCTGGTCTGGGCGTCATAGGTCAGATAGAGGACGGGGATCTTGTAATCCCCGCTGATGTTTTGCAGCACCGGCATCACGTCGATCTCCGGCGTGCAGCTGGCGGATTTGATGTGGAT
>CAJUQM010000059.1 GCA_910588005.1 uncultured Oscillibacter sp. | reverse complement strand
ACTGGCGGGAGCTGGACAGCCGGGAGTGGGCGCTGACAAAGGCGCTCTATGACTACCTTGTCGCCCAGACCGAGGCGCCTACCCACCAAAATACCCTCATCAACGAGAACAATTTTGCCCAAAATGCCAGCCTGACCGTGGGCCGGCGGGACGGGGACACCGGCAGGTATGAGGCGGACCTGACCTTTACCCTTGCCGTCATGCCCGACACGGAGAGCGATGACCTGCTGGTCCATGTGGTGGTGGGCGGCGAGGTCGTGGAGACGCGGCGGCTGGCCGGGGACGATACCGAAACACAGTACGGCGTCATCCCCGGTCGCGGGGACGGCAGCTACACCCTATCCGGCCTGAAGCTGGCGGACGGCGTGAACATTGACCTCCGGCTCACGGGGACCCAGAACATCGGTGAGGGCGTGTACCTGTTCACTTCCGAGGTCAGCACTGACCCGGTGGGCTATGACGGGGACGGGGAGCCGGTCTTTTCCTCCCAGACCTTTGTGGGCATTGAGAGCGGCAGGCAGTCCGTTGACCTGTCCGTCTCCCTGAACTTCACCGTCAACGAGGCCGCCGCCGATGTGGTGACGGAGACCGCCAGCACCACCGAGCGGAAAGCGGACACCACCAGGACTTCCCGGACGGACACCGCCACGACTGCCGGGGGCTGGACGGAGACCGCCGTGACCGTCACCACCGTCCAGCAGAACGACCGGGAGTGGGAGGTCACATGGGAGAAGAACTACACCTACCCCGACCCGGAAACGCCTGACACGCCGGAGACCCCCGATGAGCCGGACGAGCCAGACACTCCCGACACCCCGGAGGAGCCGGAGACCCCGGACACGCCCACGGAGGAGCCGCCTGTGGAGGATGTCCCTGAGACGGATGTACCAAAAACGGACATTCCCACGGAGACGCCGGACGAGCCTTTGGTGGAAATTCCTGATGAGGATGTGCCTGTGGCGGATGTCCCCCAGACCGGCGATGATTCCGGGCTGTGGTATCTCCTGCTGGCTGTCTCCCTCGCTGGGCTGGCGGCCATGGGCTGGCTGGAGATCAGGGACAGGCGAAAGAGGACTGCTGACTGATGACAGAGCGTGGGGCTGGGAAATGGAACCAGCCCCACGCCCCTTTTTAGAGGAGGTGAGGCTGTGCGTATTGACCCACGGCGTTTTTTCGAGTTCCTGTTTCTCCTGATGCTTTCTATGTGTCTGGCCTTTCTCTATCTGCACCACATGGACAGCCAGAGGGCGGGCCAGCTTTACCGGGAGGCGGCACGGCTGGCGGATGTTTCCCATGCGGCGGAGCCGTCCCCCGCCCCTGCGCCGCTGGAAGTCCTGCCCGAAACGGATGCCGGGGATGATGCCCCCGCTGGCATGGACCTCTCCCCACTGCGGGAGGCCAACGCCGATGTGGTGGGCTGGATCGAGGTCCCCGGCCTCCTTTCCTATCCGCTCCTGCAAGGGGAAGATAACGCCTATTACCTGTCCCACGCCTGGAACGGCGAGGAGAACGCGGCGGGGGCCATCTTCCTGGACTACCGGGCAAGCGCCAGCCTGGACGGGTCCCATACGCTGGTCTACGGCCACAGGATGCGGGACGGGACCATGTTTGGCGGCTTGAAGCACTACAAGGACGCCGCTTTCTGGCAGGAAAACCCCAGCGTTACCATCTCCAATGAGGACGGCGTATGGCAGTATGACATCTATGCCGCCTACGAGACGGCGCTGACAGCGCCCGTCTACCAGCAGGGGCTTTCAAGCCCGGAGGAAAGACAGGCGTTCATCCAGTACGGCTTGGAGCGGTCCGCCATTGACACGGGCATCACACCCACGGCGGAGGACAAGATCATCACCCTCTCCACCTGCTCCGGGAGCGGCAGCGATACCCGCTGGGTCGTCCAGGCGGTCAGGAAACAAGTGTAAAAGAACTGCGGTCACTGTTTGGCACACTCCACCGCTTCTTCGATGATCCGAATGATGCGCCTCCGCTTTTCCGGCGGGACGGAGGCCAGCAGCCTGACGATATGGGAATAATCATCCGGCCTGTCCCCAAACAGCAGGCTGTCGGATGAGGTCTTGAGCGCAACGGAAAAGGCGCGCATGGACTCTGAGGACAGCCCGGACCTGCCCCGCTCCACTTCCTGGATAAAGTTCGCGCTGTATCCAGATAACTCGGCCAGCCCCTCGCGGGTCAGGTTCTGGGCTTTCCGCTTTTGGCTGATCCTCGCGCCGACTTCAACATTGATGTCCTTTAACGGTCTTGGCATAGCATTACACCACCTTTACAAGTAGTGTAACCCCGTTTTCTGGCGGCATGAATATGGACAAGTTGGTGTTATAAGGAGTAGCAATACACCGTATTTCATGCTATAATCTCGGTGTACTACTTTAGACAGGGGATGATGATGCTGGAAGATAAGAGATACTGCTGCTGTTTCACCGGGCATCGGCCGGAGAAACTGGGCGCGCCGGAGGATGTTGTCATTAGTCTGCTGGATGCGGCGATATGCGACGCCCTGCGGGATGGGTACACCACATTTATCTCAGGGGTATCAAAGGGGGTCGATCTCTGGGCGGCGGAGCTGGTACTGCGGCACCGGCAGTCCACAAAGGGCATCAAACTGGTCTGCGCCGTCCCCTTTCAGGGGTTCGGCCTGCATTGGGGAGGCGGCTGGACGGAGCGTTTCCTCAAGGTCACACAGTCTGCGGATTCCGTTGTGTATGTCTGCGAGGCCGGCTCCCGGTCTGCGTACCAGCGCCGGAACGAGTATATGGTAGACCACTCCTCCTTGCTGATCGCCGCCTACACCGGGGCAAGCGGCGGCACCCGGAACACGGTCAGATATGCGGAGAAAAGGGGCAGCTGTGCTATTCGCTATCTGTGGCCGCTAAAACCATAGCAATGCCTTTTCAACGCAAAGCCCCGCACAAGAAGTAACAATAATAATTTAATGATTAACATTAAAAATCTATTGACAAATGCGAAACTTCCTGTTATCATAGGGGCGAGGTGATAAATTATGAAGTTCATTCAAAAATTTTCTACGGAACAATTTGCCAAACCCGCATCTAACTTTATGAAGTATGTCTGCTATTTTGTGATTGTTTTCTATGCCCTTTGTCTCGCTCTTAGTTTTATGGGGCGGCAAACTTTTTTCCTGCATACAAAGACAGGAACCTTTGAGCGTGCCATTTATGCGGAAGAAAATCATGCACCGCATTCCCGGACTATGATTGTACACTCAGGCGATGATATTCATGTACGGACAAATGATAATGACCAGATTGACCTGGCTGTTCACATTGGCCTTTCGTTGATGTATGCAGTTAATATAGTTCCAATGATTTTTGCTTACTGGTTTTTAAGCCGCGTATTTGCCAACATAAGAAAAGGGCAAATTTTTACGGAACAAAATGCCGCCTATCTTCTTTATTATGGATTACTCCAATTTTTTGTAGCTGTTTTCGTTCCGTTTATTAAATTGCTGATTTGCTGGCTCACTAATCTTGTGACTAACTGCCAAGTATCCATTTCCACAGGGCGGACTATGTTCAATATACTTTTCCCCAGCATCGCCTTTATCGTGGCTGCGTACATCATCCATTACGGAGTACACTTGCAGGATGAGGTGGATCACACGTTATGATTATCATTCGGCTTGATAGAGTTTTGGCAGACAGAAAAATGCGGCTGAATGACTTAGCGGCGCAGGTTGGTATATCCAATGTTAATCTTTCTTACCTGAAAACGGGAAAAGTAAAAGCTGTTCGATTTAGTACATTAGACGCTATTTGTAAGGTTCTGCACTGTCAGCCTGGGGATATTCTCGAATACGTTGAGGAGCAAGATCAAGATTAGAAATATCGTCTTATTAGGACAAAATATATGTTTTTACATAGCGGTCTGCTTGGGCAGGCCGCTATTTTTTTACCCCAAAAACAAGAAAGGAGCGACTGCCTATGAGTAAACTCGTGATCTGCGAGAAGCCCTCGGTGGCGCAGAGCGTGGGCAAAGTGCTGGGCGCTGTCAAGCGGTGTGACGGCTACCTGGAGGGCGCAGGGTTCATCGTGAGCTGGTGTGTCGGCCATCTGGTGGAGCTGGCCCAGCCGGAGGCTTACGGCGAGACCTACGCCAAGTGGCGGCTGGAGGACCTGCCCATCCTGCCGGAGAAGTGGCGGTATCAGGTGTCCGCCTCCACCAAAAAGCAGTTCCAGATTTTGAAGGAACTGATGAAACGGGAGGACGTCACCTCCATCGTGGAGGCCACCGACGCCGGACGGGAGGGCGAGCTGATCTTCCGCCTGGTCTACCATCAGGCGGGGTGCAAAAAGCCCTTTGAGCGGCTCTGGATTTCCTCGATGGAGGACGCCGCCATCCGGGAGGGCTTTGCCAGCCTGAGACCGGGAACTGAATACGACGCCTTGTATGAGGCTGCCCTGTGCCGGGAGCGCGCCGACTGGATCGTCGGCATCAACGCCACCCGGCTTTTTTCATGCAAGTACGGCCCCACCCTCAATGTGGGGCGGGTGATGACGCCCACGCTGGCGATGGTCTGCGGGCGGGAGGCGGCGATCCGGGATTTCCAGTCCGAGCCGTTCTACACCGTCCAGCTTGCGCCGGAGGGCTTTGTGGCGAATGGAGGGCGCATGAAAGAGAAAACCGAGGCGGAGAAGATTGCCGGGGAGTGCCGCGCCGCCGGGACGGCCGCTGTGAAAAGCGTGGAGCGCAAAGACAAGGCCGAGAAGCCCCCGGCGCTCTATGACCTGACCTCCCTCCAGCGGGACGCCAACCGCCAGCTGGGGTTCACGGCAAAACAGACCTTGGACTACACCCAGAGCCTTTACGAGAAGAAACTCGTCACCTATCCCCGGACGGACAGCAGATACCTCACCGAGGACATGGCGGGGATGCTGCCGGGGCTGGTGGGGATGGTGCAGGAAAAGTGCGGCATCTCCCCGGAGGCCCCCGCCCCCGTGAACGCCGCCCAGGTCATCAACGGCAAGAAAGTGACCGACCACCACGCCATCATCCCCACAAAGACGCTGGAGTCCGCCGACCTTGCGGAACTGCCCGCCGGGGAAAAGGCGGTGCTGGGCCTGATCGCTGTGCGCCTGGTCTGCGCCGTGGGCAACCCCTGCCGCTATTCGGAGACCTCGGTGGTGCTGGAGTGCGCCGGACATGAGTTCAAGGCCAGGGGCAAGACGGTCACAGACCCCGGCTGGAAAGCGTACCTCCCCGCCTCTGGGGATGAAAAGGATGGGGACGATGCGCCGCCTGTCCCCGAACTTTCGGAGGCCGCGGTGCTGTCCCTCGCCGGGGTGGAGCTGAAAGAGGGCAGAACGACCCCGCCCAAGCGGTTCACCGAGGACACGCTCCTGCAAAGCATGGAGACTGCCGGGGCGGAGGATATGCCGGGCGAGGTGGAACGCAGGGGCATCGGCACTCCCGCCACCCGCGCCGGGATCATCGAAAAGCTGGTGCAGAAAGGCTTTGTGGAGCGCAAGGGCGAGAAAAAGACAAAGGTGCTTGTGCCTACGGACAAGGGCAGCGCCCTGATCGCCGTAGTGCCGGAGCAGATACAGTCCCCCTCCATGACGGCGGAGTGGGAGGAAAAGCTGCTGGGCATCGAAAAGGGCGGCTATGCCCCAGATGCGTTCATGCGTGAGATCGAGGGCATGGTCACTGCCCTTGTGAAAACTTATGAGACCGTGAAAGGAGTCAAAATGGATATGGCGAATGGGAACAAGGTGATCGGAAGCTGCCCCCACTGCGGTGCGGATGTGGCGGAGCGCGCCAAGGGCTGGTTCTGCTCCAACCGGGAGTGCCGCTTCGTCCTCTGGAAGGACAACGCCTATTTCAAGAAGATCGGCAAGCACCTGACCGCTGGCATGGCGGAGAAGCTGGTGCGGGACGGGCGCGTCAAGCTGAAGGACTGCGTGAGCCAGCGCACGGGCAAGACCTACAACGCCGATGTCCTGCTCACCACCGAGGAGGACGGTCGGGCGAAGTTCCAGATGGAGTTCGACAACAGCGGGAAGAACGGAGGGAAGAAGAATTGAACAAGGGCCAGCTCACGCTCGGTTCCCTGTTTGACGGCATAGGGGGTTTCCCCTATGCCGCCTCGTTTTATGGGATTCGTGCGCTTTGGGCCAGCGAGATCGTGCCGGAGTGCGTCTCGGTGACGAAAAAGCACTTCCCGGACATGGAACACGTTGGCGACATCACCAGACTGGACGGCCACACGCTGCCGCCCGTGGACATCATCACCTTTGGCTCCCCGTGCCAGGACCTTTCGGTGGCATCCGGCAAGCGTCTCGGCCTCGCGGGGGAGCGGAGCGGTCTCTTTCTGGAGGCTGTCAGGATCATCAGAGAAATGCAGGAGGCAACCAACTATGAGTACCCCAAATTCGCGCTCTGGGAAAACGTCCCCGGCGCTCTGTCGTCCTCTGGACGGCGTGACTTTAAGGCTGTGCTTGAAGCGTTCACAGAAACCGAAGTTCCAATGCCTGGTTCTGGACAATGGGCAAACGCCGGCATGGTACGAGGCCGAGGCGTTGACCTCGCTTGGTGCGTGTACGACGCCCAACACTTCGGAACAGCACAGCGGCGCCGGCGTATCTTTCTTATCGCAGATTTTAGAGGCGAACGCGCCGGCGAAATACTCTTTGTCCCCAAAAGCCTGCAAGGGTATTTTGAGGCGGGCGGAACGCCGCGGCAAGGACTTGCCGCCTATGCTCAAAATGGCACTGGAGCAGCAGGCGGGGAACTGAGCGGCCGTCCGCTGCTGGTCTATGAGAACCATTCCCAGGACACACGCTATAAAGGGCCTTTGGACGTGGCCCCCACGGTATCCGCCACTTATGGGATGGGCGGGAACAACCAGCCGTTTGTGGTGAAAGGCTCCGGGGATGACACATTGAACGGTCAGGGCGGCTCCCCCAGTGACAGTGACGGGGACACAGGCGCAGGAAATGCGATCCCCGCCATATCCATGCGTATCCGCTGCGGATGCGAGGGCGGCGGGAAAGGCCCCCTCCTCCAGATCGAGAAAAGCGGGACGCTGGCGACCGGGAACGACCAGTACCTCTTTGTGCCGCAGGGTGCGGTGGAGATACTGAACGACCAGGGCGGGGACTCCCTCTGTGTAGAAAAGGGCGGCGTTTCGCCCACGCTCCGCAGCCAGACCCACGGCAACCTGCCCATCACCGCATACGCCATCCAAGGCTCCATGATCGGCAGGGCGGACGGGAACGGGCCGCAGGGGGACGGCATCAACGAGAATGTGTCCTTTACCCTCAACACCATCGACCGCCATGCCGTCTGCATGGAGACCGCCCCGGTGTGCATGGCGACTGGGCAGGCCAACGCCGAGGTCATGGAGGACAGGTCCCCCACCCTTGTGGCCGGGCATGAACAGCCCATCGTGACCCACCCGCAGATCGCCGGGACCCTCTGTGCCTCCGGCGCTGGGCTTTCCCGCCCTGCCGGACAGGGGAACGAGCTGGACTTCTGCGTGGTGAGCGCCGGTTTCAAGCACAAGGCCAGCAGTCAGGCCGGGAGCCTCGGCTATCAGGAGGAGACCGCCCCCACTCTTTTAGCGGGCCAGCAGGGCGCTGTGATGAAAGCCTATGTCATCGGCGCCTACCATTCCGGCGGGATGCTGTCGGACAACCCCAAGAGCGGCTTTTATGAGACGGACACCTCCCGGACGCTGGACTTGAACGGCGGGAACCCCTCCTGCAACCAGGGCGGCGTTGCCATCGTGGAGGAGACGGACGGTGCGGAGGCCGCCGCCGTGGACTGCCGCAACCTCCGGGAGACGGAGGAGGTCAGCGGAACACTGCTGGCAAAGGCGGCAACGGGCGGCTACTCCCTGAACTACCAGAACCCCGTCCGCACCGGGCTGTGCGTGAGGCGCCTCACCCCCACCGAGGCGGAGCGTTTGCAGGGCTACCCGGACGGGTGGACAGAGTACGGCGTGGACGGCAGGCCCGTCAGCGATACGAAACGTTACCAGATGCTCGGCAACAGTGTGGCCGTACCCTGTGTTGCGTATATCATGCAGGGCATCCGGGATGCGGTCAGCCGGGAGGGCGCGTAACGTGCTGTCGTTAGTGCCTGTTACCCTGCGGGAGGCAAACGAGTTCGTGCGCCAGCACCACCGCCACCACCAGCCCACCGTGGGACACAAGTTCTCCATCGGCGTCCAGGAGGACGGGCGGCTTGCCGGGGTAGCCATCTGCGGCCGCCCGGTTGGCCGTTTTCTGGACGATGGGTTCACGCTGGAGGTCAACCGCCTGTGTACGGACGGGGCGAGGAACGCTTGCAGTATGCTCTACGGGGCGGCTGTCCGGGCGGCGCGGGCCATGGGCTACCGCAGGGTCATCACCTATATCCTGGACAGCGAGTGCGGGACCTCCCTGAAAGCCTCCGGCTTTGTCTGCGAGGGGCCTGCCGGGGGCTTGGAGTGGACGGGCCGACGCAAGCCCAGGGACAGCGGGCAGTATCCCCGCCAGATGAAAACGAGGTGGGTAAAATTTCTGAGACAGGAGGACTGATAAAATGGCTGACACGGAACTGAGCAGTAAACTGTATGAGAAGATGTCGGCGGAGCAGGACAAGTTCCGCTCGTGGCTGCTGGAACAGCCGCCCGCCGACATTCTCCTCCACGCCGTGGAGTACACGGTGCGTGAGGACATCCTGATGGAGATGGAGGCGCTGGAGCTGCCGGACGACCAGGCAAGGGCTTTGCTGGCCTCCCCGGATGCGATGTCAGACATCTACAAGACCTTTTCCAAGATGGTGGACACCGGGCATATGGATGTGGTCCGGGAGAGCATCGAGGACCGGGCAGCTGAACTGAGCATCGAACAGGCGGTGCAGGAGGAGGTTCAGAGGGAAATGGAGGCGCAGGGAAAACAGGAGGCCGTGTATCTTGTTGACCGCTCATCCCTGCTCCATCTGAAAGAAGTCCAAGGCGGGGATTTTGAATATGCTGTGTTCGACAAGCAGACCAAGCAAAAGACAGCCGAGGGCATCATCAGCCTGGACGAGGTGCTGGACGGCATCGACCCCACCCATGACCATCTGGCGGCGGCGCGGGATGCCGCCATTGGAGCGGCTGGGCTGTATGGCGGGCCGCTGGGCGGCAGCGATGTGGCCCAGGTGGGCCTGACCTCCCTGAAAGACTTCCGTGATTCGGACATCCGCCGCCGCTCCATCTGGGAGCCGGAGACCCTGCCAAAGGATGACCTCCGCTTTATCGACAGCGGCTACAACGAGCAGTTCCGCCTCCCCAACGGCGGCAGGATCGAGGTGGAGTACCCCGACCGCACCTTTTCCGCCCCGTGCGAGTATATTGACGATTACCACGCCTATATCGGCACAGAGGTCTACCATATGTGCCAGTTTGCCGAGGTTCTGGAGCGGGGCGGCGGCGTCTGCCGCCCGGAGGCGGTGATTGAGGCGGACGCGGCGGCGTGGAAGATCGGCTGGGACAAATTCCTTGCCGTGGAGTGTGGCGCGGGCCAGTGGGACTACCACCTTTATGACAGCCAGATGGCGGAACTGAAAAGCGGTTCCCTTGAAGTGGTGGGCTGCTCCATGAACGAGGTCCGGGATATGATCCTTGCGGAGAACAAGCTGGGCCACCGCTCCATGACGCCCACCGACTATGGGATGCTGATGGACAAGGCGGCAGCACGGGCGGAGGAGGTGCGGGGCGAAAAGCGGGAGTCTGTGCTGGGACAGCTCTCCGCCCTGAAAAGCGGCCAGAAAGACAAGGCCGCCCCCGCCCCGGAGAAGAAACACCGGGAGGAGGGCCGTTGAGCCGCCAGAAACTGAGCCTTGCGGAGCAGGAGACCATCATCCTGTGGGACAACGGCACAGGCACGGCGGAGGTCTACACCCATGACGCAAGGCTCACAGGCAAGCTCCGGGAGCTTTCCCAGCGGTTCCCGGAGGCTTTTGTCCTGAAACGGTCCGGGCCGGGGAGGTCCGTGACCTACCAGATACCCAAGCGGTGCGTGGGCATCCGCCCCCCGTACAGCGAGGAGCGCAGACAGCAGCAGAGGCAGGACGCAAAGGAGCATGGCCTGCCGTTTTTGACAAAGGAGGAGCGGAATGCCGGATATTAAGAAATGGGACGAGGTGAACGGCGCGGACGATGCCCCCGGCCGCCTGACGGCGTTTCTGGAGAGCGCCACCGACGCCTATGCCATTTTGCAGCTGAGGCGCACGGACGATACCCTCTATGAGCGGTTCGAGTCCTACGCCAGCTTGCAGAGGCAGGGCAAGGAGCCGGACGTGGACCACTACGAGGTGGTCTACCACGGCGCCCTGCCCCAGGCCCCCGCCACGCCGGAGGAGGTGATGGAGCGGCTGGAAGCGTTCTATGTGCAGTTCAACACCGTCCGCCCGGAGGACTTTACGGGACACAGCCTGTCGGTCAGCGACATCGTGGCACTCAAGGTGGGCGGCGTGGTATCCTGCCACTATGTGGATTCCATCGGCTTTAAGGAGCTGGAGAACTTCGCCCTGCGGGAGAACTACCTGAAAAGCGCCGAGATGGCGCTGGAGGATGACTACAACTCCATTGATGGGATCATCAATAACGGGAGAAAGGACGGGCCTGTGGAGGAGCGGCGCTCCGTGCTGGACGCGCTGAAAGCCTTTTCCGGCACGGAGCAGGCCGAGCGCAAGCCGCCCCAGAAACAGGCTGAACGGGATGGGCGATGACTGATTTCACAAAGGACGAGATGATCTGCATGATGCTCTACAACCCCGGAACACGGGAGGGGCTGATGGCGGAGCTGGAGGCCATGCGCTCCCAGCTTACACCCTCGGAGCGGCGGCTGGGCCGCCTCTCCAAGAGCATCCTGACAAAGCTGGCCGGCATGACGGACGAGGAGTTTGACAGCCTGGAGCTGTACCCGGACATCTGACCCCGGCATCTGAAAATCTGAAAGAAACGGAGGCAACCTATGGCATGGAACGGGCCAGGCGCGGCGAAGGTCGTGCCTTTTCCTCAGAACGATAAAGCGGCATATTACAGCCAGATGGCGGAAGAAACCGCCAGACAAGTGACCGGGAGCCGGGAGCAGTGGACAGCCTTTCTGACCACTGCGGCCCGGCTCTACAAATACCCCTACAACGAGCAGCTGATGATCTACAAGCAGCGCCCGGACGCCACGGCGTGTGCGGAGTACGACCTGTGGAACAAGACCATGCGCCGCTATGTGCGCCGGGGTTCCAAGGGCATCGCGCTGGTGGACAATTCGGGCAGCCGCCCGAAACTGCGCTATGTGTTCGATGTGTCGGACACGGGGGAGCGGGACAACTCCCGCCCGGTCAACCTCTGGACGATGAAAGACGAGTATGTCCCCGCCGTGCAGGACGCGCTGGAGCGGGCCTACGGCGTGGGAGCCGGGGCGGGGCTGGAGGAGCAGATCGAAAAAATCTCC
>CAJUQM010000058.1 GCA_910588005.1 uncultured Oscillibacter sp. | reverse complement strand
ATGATCTTCTCGCCCTGGCCCATCCAGCCGATGACGTTGCCCAGGCCGTCGATCTCCACCTTGTCAAAGCCCAGCTTCTCCATCTCGGCCTTGATGCACATCACCACGTCCTTCTCCTCGCAGCTCTCGCTGGGGTGGGAGATCATGTCCCGCAGGAATCGGGACATATCCGCCTTGTAGCCCGCCGCCGCCGCCTTAATCGCTTCAAAATCCATGATACAGCCCTCCACAAAAATATTTTGACCGTGTTTCTCCGTTGCTTACAGCCCTATCATATCACAAGATTCCCTGTTGTCAAACAAAATTTTTGAAAACCAAAAAAATTTTTTGCAAAAGTGTTGCTTTATACAAAAAGTGTGATATCATATAGAGGTGTACTAGAGTGATTATATGAAATTTTGCCATGGAAAGAAGGGATCGCCCATAGAAGCCGGAAAACTGGAACTTCTGAAACAGGTGGCGGCGGGCATCGCGGCGCAGTTCGGCAGCAGCTGCGAGGTGGTCATCCACGATTTGAGCCGGAACCCGGACCACAGCATTGTGGCCATTATTAACGGACATGTCTCCGGGCGCAAGGTGGGAGACGGCGCGTCCAACGTGGTGATGGAGCAGCTGCAGACCAACGATCCGGAACCCAAGGATCACCTTTCCTATCTGATGAAGACCCCGGACGGCAAGATCCTGAAATCCTCCACCGTCTATATTCGAAACAGCAAGGGGAAGGTCTCGGCGATCCTGGCCATCAACTATGATATCTCCGCCCTGCTGATGGTGGAGAGCGCCCTCCACGGGCTGGTCTCCACAGAGGGACCCCAGCCCTCGGAGCCGGAGAAGATCGTCAATATCAACGACTTGCTGGAGGAGCTGATCCAGCAGTCCGTGACCCTGGTGGGTAAGCCCGTGGCGCTGATGAACAAGGACGACAAGGTCCGGGCCATCCAATTTTTAAACCAGAACGGCGCGTTTCTGGTGACAAAATCCGGCGACAAGGTCGCCAAATACTTCGGGATCTCCAAGTACACCTTGTATTCCTATATCGACACGAAACTGGAGGAGGACAAACCATCATGATCGACCTTTCCATCAACAGACAGGGCCTTGCCCACAACATCAAAAAGGCAAAGGAGAACGGCATCGTCATTCCCACCATTGCCCAGATGCAGCATCCGGAGACCATCCCCGAAAAGGTGCAGGAAAAATTAAAGACCCTGGGCCTGTGGGACGTGGACCCCATGAACCTGTTCCGCATCACCTGGAAAAACGAGGCAAAGGAGTCCGGCGGCCTGTTCCAGGCTGTGCCCAACTACATTGAGCTGCCCTCCGCCCTCACCGGCGTGCCCTGCCGGATTATCGCCATGGTGGGCAAGTGGTTCCCCACCGGCTGCCACAAGGTGGGCGCGTCTTTCGGCTGCCTGGCCCCGCGGCTTGTGACGGGCCAGTTTGACGTGGACCTCCACAAGGCCGTGTGGCCCTCCACCGGAAATTACTGCCGGGGCGGCGCCTTCAACTCCCGCCTGCTGGGGGCCAAGGGCGTGGCCATCCTTCCGGCGGAGATGTCAAAGGAACGGTTTGACTGGCTCCACGAGATCGGCGCGGAGGTCATCGCCACCCCCGGCTGTGAGTCCAACGTCAAGGAGATCTTCGATAAGACCAATGAGCTGAAGCTGGACCCCCGGTACATGATCTTCAACCAGTTTGAGGAGATGGGCAATCCCCTGTGGCACTATAATGTCACCGGCAACGCCCTGGCGGACGTGTTCGAGGCCGTCAAGCGCCCCGGCGACCGTTTCGCAGGCGCCTGCTTCACCTCCGGCTCCGCCGGCACCATGAGTGCGGGCGACCGCCTCAAGGAGCTGTACCCCCGCCTGAAGCTGGCGGTGGGCGAGGCCCTCCAGTGCCCCACCATCTTGAACAACGGCTTCGGCGGACACCGGATTGAGGGCATCGGAGACAAGCACATTCCCTGGATTCATAACGTGAGAAACAGCGATATGGCCATCGCCATTGACGACGAGGACAGCCAGCGCCTGCTGCGACTGTTCAACACCCCCGAGGGGCAGGCCTATCTGAAAGAGGTCCTGGGCCTGGACGGCGAACTCATTGAGAAGCTCACCTGGCTGGGGATCAGCGGCATCGCCAATGTTCTTTGCTGCATCAAGATGGCCAAGTATTACGAGTTCACGGAGCACGACGTGGTGGGCACGGTCCTCACCGACAGCGCCGTGATGTACGGCAGCCGTATCGCCGAGCTGAACAGCCAGCACGGGGCCTATACCGCCCAGGCGGCGGAGCTGGACCACAACCTGCATATGCTGGGACTCAAGACCGATAACCTCATTGAGATGACCTACGCGGACCGCAAGCGGGTGCACCATCTGAAATACTACACCTGGGTGGAGCAGCAGGGCAAGGACATGCACGAGCTGAACGCCCTGTGGTACGACACCGAGGGCACCTGGGACGCGGTTCACGCCCAGGCGGCGGAACTGGATGAGCTGATTAACGCGTTCAACGAGGAGAGCGGAGTTCTGAAGAGCCTGTAAAGGCGGGGCCTCCGCGGAGATATGCCGCAGAGGCCCCGGGACCCGGGAGACCTGTCCGGCAGGGGAGCGGCGGCGCAGGACGGCCCTTCCAGGGCGGCGCCGTGGAGATGCCGCATCCGGCGGCAGGACCTTTCGGAAACGGGATGGAAGAGCGACGGATTTTGACGGAGGAGAGCAGATGAAACACGTAAAATACGGAGAGTGCGTCAAGTGCGGCAGAACTTACCCCGCCGTACCGGATCTGACCACCTGCGAATGCGGCGGCATTCTGGATATCGTCTATGACTACGCATATATTAAGACCCGGCTGACCAAAGAGATCCTGGCGGCCCGGCAGGAGCGCTCTATGTGGCGCTACCGGGAGCTGCTGCCGGTGGAGGAGGCCGCAGAACCCTCTCCTCTGCGGGTGGGATGGTCCCCCTTGTACGAGGAACCGCGCCTTGCGGAGCAGCTGGGATTGAAGCGGCTCTGGGTAAAGGACGACGGGCAGAACCCCACCGCCTCCCTAAAGGACCGGGCCAGCGCCATGGCGGTGGCGAAGGCCCGGGAGGCCGGGGCAGAGGTGATTGCCTGCTCCTCCACCGGCAATGCCGCCTCGTCCCTTGCGGGCAACGCCGCGGCGGCGGGACTGTCTACGTACATCTTCGTCCCCTCCAGGGCACCCAAGGGCAAAGTGGCCCAGCTGATGACCTTTGGGGCCACCGTCATCTCTGTCCAGGGCAGCTATGAGGAGACCTTTGAACTCTCCAAACAGGCCATTGACAGATGGGGATGGTATAACCGCAACGCCGCCATCAACCCCTACCTCTCCGAGGGTAAGAAGACCGTCTCCCTGGAGATTATGGAGCAGCTGAACTGGCAGGTGCCGGACTACATCGCCATCAGCGTGGGCGACGGCTGCACCATTGCAGGCCTTTGGAAGGGGCTGAAAGATCTGTACGCCATCGGCTTTATCGAGAAGCTCCCCCGCTTGATCTCCGCCCAGGCGGAGGGCTGCTGCCCGCTGAACCGGGCCGTTGAGACTGGGGAGGAGTGGCGGCCCATGGAGGAGAATACCCTGGCGGACTCCATCGCCGTGGGCGTGCCCCGGAATGCGGACAAGGCCCTGGCGGCCATCCGGGAATCCAACGGCCTGACGGTCAGCGTCTCCGACGGGGAGATCATGGCGGCGCAGAAGCTGCTGGGCCGGACCTGCGGCGTCTTCGGCGAGCCGGCGGGTGTTACCGGAATGGCGGGGGTGAAGAAGCTCTGCCAGCGGGGGGTCATTGGAAAAAACGACACCGTGGTCTCCGTGGTGACGGGCAACGGCCTGAAAGACGTGGCCAACGCGATTGAGGCCTGCGGCGAACCGATCACAATTCCCTCCGATATGGACCGCCTGCTGGCGGCCTTTGCGGAAAACCATATTTCGGTGGACTGACGCAGCTGCTATAAACGCGGCGGGGCATTGCCCCGCCGCGTTCCCTGTTGTATGTCTCTTTGCTGTCAGGGCAATATAAATTGAAGGTGAGAATGTGTGCCTCCTGGGTAACCGGCGGCATTTTTACGCATGGACCCGGCGGGAGAGTTCCCCCGGAGTCCAATTGCCGCTTGCAAAGACGGAGGAATTGTCGTATGATAGACAATGTAAAAAGGGGAGTCCGCCAGGGCGGGCTGAGAGGAAGCGCCGGCTTCGACCCGGAACCTGATTTGGATCATGCCAACGTAGGGAGATATGGAGCGGTGCGCCGCGGACAGCCATACGTTGCCTGTCCGCGGCTTTTATACTGCTTGGCCTACGGACAAGAGGCTTGGACGCTTTTAAAAGAAACCGCCGGGTCCGCTGAAAGCGGCCGGCTTGTTCAGCTTCGCCGGCTGGATTAAAGGAGGCAATATGAATCTCACCGGAAGACAGATGCGGCTCTACGCCGTTACGGACCGGGCATGGGCGGCGGACACAGACGCCTTGCTTTGCCAGATTGAGGACGCCATCGACGGCGGTGCCGCCGTGGTTCAGCTGCGGGAGAAGCGCCTGGATGAGGACGCCTTTTTGGAGGAGGCGAAACGCTTTGCGGCCCTGTGCCGCCGGAAGGGGGCCGTCAGCATTATCAACGACCATGTGGAGATCGCCCAAAGGTCGGGGGCGGACGGCGTTCACATCGGGCAGGAGGACTTGGAGGCGGGCTGTGTCCGCCGGATATTGGGACCGGACAAGATCGTGGGGGTTTCCGCCCACAGTGTGGAGGAAGCCCTGCGGGCGCAGGCGGCGGGAGCCAGCTACCTGGGGGTGGGAGCGGCCTTCGCCACCGGCACCAAGGCCGATGCAAAGCCCATCTCCCGGGAGACTATCCGGGCCATTACCGCGGCGGTGGAGATCCCCGTGGTAGCCATCGGCGGCATTGGCCGGGGAAATATTTTGGAGCTGAAGGGCTGCGGTTTGGATGGGGTGGCGGTGGTGTCCGCCCTGTTTGCCCGGCCGGATGTGAAAGCCGCGGCGGCGGAACTGCGACGGCTTTCGGAAGAGATTGCGAAGGAGGACTGAACAGTGAAAACGGCACTGACCATTGCCGGAACCGACCCTAGCGGAGGTGCGGGCATCCAGGCGGATATCAAGACCATGACTGCCAACGGCGTATACGCCATGAGCGCTGTCACAGCTCTGGTGGCGCAGAATACCACCGGCGTAAAGAGCATTGTGGAGTGTACTCCGGAATTTTTGGCGGAACAGCTGGACTGCGTGTTTACGGATATTGTTCCCGACGCGGTAAAGACCGGAATGGTAGCCAACACCGCGCTGATCGAGACCATTGCGAAAAAGCTGAAGCAGTACAAGGTGAGAAACCTGGTGGTGGACCCGGTGATGGTGGCCACTTCCGGCGACCGGCTGATCTCGGAGGACGCGGTGGAGATGCTGAAGGCCCGGCTGCTGCCCCTGGCGGTGGTTATCACTCCCAATATTCCGGAGGCGGAGATCCTTTCCGGCAGGGTCATCTCCACAGCCCGGGACATGGAGGAGGCAGCAAGGGCCATTCATGACGATTACGGATGTGCGGTGCTGTGCAAGGGCGGACACAATCTCAATGACGCCAACGACCTGCTGTGGCGCTCCGGCGGCGGCCGGTGGTTCAGCGGCCGCCGTATTGACAACCCCAATACCCATGGCACCGGATGCACGCTCTCCAGCGCCATTGCCTCCAATTTGGCCAAGGGCTACGGCCTGGAGGAGGCGGTGGAGCGGGCCAAGGCCTATATCTCCGGCGCACTGGGAGCTATGCTGGACTTGGGACACGGCTCCGGTCCCATGGACCACGCCTTTGATATCAAGCCCGAATACCGGAAAGAGGCATACTGAATTCAAGGCCGGGACGGAAAAGCTCTCCGTCCCGGCCTTGGGTTTCACGGCTCCGCCTGCCTCCGCATAAGGGCGATCTCCCGCTGGTAGCCCGGCAGTTCGTTGGGGGTCTCCAGGCAGAAGGGGAGATCCCGCAGAGCGGGGTGCCGCACGATCTGGGTCAGGGCTTCCAGGCCGATTTCCCCCTCTCCGATGCAGGCGTGGCGGTCTTTGCGGCTGCCGGGGGGATTTTTGCTGTCGTTGAGGTGGATGGCCTTCAGGCGGTTCAGGCCGATGCGGCGGTCAAACTCCGTTAATACGCCGTCCAGATCGTGGATGATGTCGTATCCGCCGTCGGATACGTGGCAGGTGTCCAGGCAGATGCCCATTTTTTCGGACAGTTCCACCCGGTCCAGAATGGCCCGCAGCTCCTCAAACCGGCCGCCCACCTCGCTGCCCTTTCCGGCCATGGTCTCCAACAGCACGGTGGTGTGCAGCTCCGGGGTCAGGATGGCGTTCAGGCCCTCGGCGATCTGGGTGATCCCGGCCTCCATTCCCTGCCCCACATGGCTGCCGGGGTGGAAGTTGTAATACTGCCCCGGTACAAACTCCAGCCGCCGCAGATCGTCCGACATGGTATCCCGGGCAAAGGCCCGGTTTTTCTCTTCCGCCCCGCAGAGATTCAGGGTGTAGGGCGCGTGGGCGATGATAGGCGCGAAACGGTGCTCCGCCAGCAGTTCCACCAACGCCGCGGCGTCGGCGGGGTCCAGCTCCTTGGCCTTGCTCCCCCGGGGATTGCGGGTGAAAAATTGAAAGGTGTCCGCCCCCAGTTCCAATGCCTGCCGCCCCATGGCGGCAAAGCCTTTGGAGGAGGAGAGGTGGCATCCGATGTGCAGCATAAGCGGCCTCCTGATAAGTTGATGGCCATATTATACAGCAATCTCCGGCTTTGAACAGAGGGATTTGCCACAAAATCGCGAAACGGTGGGGAGGATTTTTCCTCCCCACCGCCGGCTTATGCAGTTTAGCGGCCTAGGACTCGAAATGCTCCACAAGATCCACCAGCTCCGCGCCGATGCGCTTTTGAGCCTCTTTCGTGCCCGCGCCGATGTGAGGTGTGCAGCTGACCGCCGGATGCTGCGCCAGGGTCCAATTGGGATCCTTCTCGCTCATCCACACGTCCAGGCCCGCCGCCCGGACCTTGCCGGAGTTCAGCGCGTCCAGCAGCGCGGACTCATCCACGTTGCTGCCCCGGGAGACGTTGACGATCACCACGCCGTCGCGCATCTTCGCCAGAGACTCCGCGTCCACCAGGGCCTTGCTGCCGCCGGGGGCGCAGAGGACGATGATGTCCGACCGGGAGAGCAGCTCGTCCATGGAGACGAACTTCATGGTCTCGCACTCGCAGCCCTCGGGCTTGTTCCGGTGGACTACGGAGAGGACGTTCATACCCAGCGCCTGGCCCTTCTTGCCCACCATTTGGCCGATGCGGCCGTAGCCGATGACGCCCATGGTCTTGCCCTCCAACTCGAAGCCCTTGGAGTAGGCCTTTTTCTCCCACCGGTTCTCCCGCATGGTGTGTCCCGCGATGGAGATGTTCCTGGCGCAGGAGAACAGCAGTGAAATGGCCAGCTCCGCCACGGCGTTGGAGGAGGCCCGGGGGGTGTTGCGCACGGCGATGCCCGCCGCCTCGGCGTACTTTACGGCGATGTTGTCCACGCCCACGCCGGCCCGGATGATGAGTTTCAGGCGGCTGTTTTTGGCGGCGTCAATTTGAGGCTCTTTGATCTTCGTGGCGGAGCGGATAATGACCGCGTCAAAGTCCCGCAGAGCCGCCCCCAGGGCGTCCGGCTCGTAGAACTGCTCCACCACCTCATAGCCGTCTGCCCGGAGCTTCTCCATGGCGGAGGCATCCATTCCGTCGGTGACCAAAACTCGCTTTAACATAGTAAGTACCCCTTTCATTCGTTCTCGGTGCACCCCAGGGGCACCGACAGCGCAAGGGTAAACGCCCATTGGGGGACAGGCGTGTCCGGCGGAGCCGGAGAGGGGGATTCAGGGGAGCGCCGCAGCCTCCCCGATTGATTTGCCGGAGGTAAATCAACAGATTTCAATCATTTCCGGCAGGGCGTATACCCGCCGGCGATACCTTGACCCGGCCGCCGCTGGCGGCGTCCGCCAGTCCGCAGGCCGGCAGAGGCGGGCTTACCCGGCGGAGCGCAGAGAGGGAGGAGGTCCCCCTCTTTTATGAGTGCTCGGCTTCGTACTTCCTCAAAAATTCCACCAGGGCCTCCACACCCTCCTTGGGCATGGCGTTGTAGATGGAGGCCCGCAGGCCGCCCACGCTCTTATGGCCCTTGAGGTTGTCGAAACCGGCGGCCTTGCTGGCGGCCACCACGTCGGCGTCCTGTTCCTTGCTGGGGGTGACGAAGGGCACGTTCATGAGGGAGCGGTCCTCCTTCACCACGGCGCCGGTGAAGAGCTTGCTGGAGTCCAGGAAGTCGTAGAGGATCTTGGCCTTCTCCTCGTTCCGGGCGTTCATGGCCTCCAGGCCGCCGCCCGCCAGCAGATACTTAAAGACCTTGCCGCAGCAGTAGATGGCCCAGCAGTTGGGGGTGTTGTACAGGGAGTCGTTGTCGGCATGGGTCTTGTAGCTCATGTAGGTGGGCACGAACTTGGGCAGATCCTCCTGCAGCAGGTCCTCCCGGATGATGACCACCGCCATGCCGGCGGGACCCACGTTCTTCTGCACGCCGGCCCAGATAAGGCCGTATTTGCTGACGTCGCAGGGGCGGGAGAGGAACATGGAGGACTGGTCGGACACCAGGACCTTGCCCTTGGTGTCGGGGAGGTTAAAGTAAGTGGTGCCGTTGATGGTCTCGTTTTCGCAGATATAGACGTAGTCGGCGTTCTCGGGGATGTCCAAATTTGAGCAGTCGGGAATGTAGGAGAAGTTCTTGTCGGCGGAGGAGGCCACAATTTTTACCTCGCCGTACTTCTTGGCCTCGGCAATGGCCTTTTTGGACCAGGCGCCGGTCTCCACATAGCAGGCGAGACCGTTTTTCATCAGGTTCATGGCCACCATGGCAAACTGCACAGTGCCGCCACCCTGGACAAACAGCACCTTGTAGTTGTCCGGAATGCCCATGAGCTTCCGGAGATCGGCCTCGGCCTCGTCCCGGATCTGCTGGAACACCTTGGAGCGGTGGCTCATCTCCATGACGCACATGCCGCTGCCCCGGTAGTTCAGCATCTCGGCGGCAATTTCCTCAAGGACGGGTTCCGGCATCATGGCGGGGCCGGCGGAGAAGTTATACGTGCGGTTGTATTTCATACTGCATTCCTCCAGACTTCAAAATAGATGGTTCCGGTACGTTCGGTCAAAATAACCGAAATATATATTTTACTATATCACAAATTTAAAAATATTCAACAGAAAAAGTGGCCGGCCTTATAAAAAAATGAAAAACCTTCAATATTTTAAAAATATTTTTGAAACATTTTGCAGGGCATTTCCGTTGGAAATGCCCTGTTTTAGAAAAATAATAAAGACGTAATCGATTGATTCTTCGTGAAAAAATTTTTAATATCTAGAAAAAGATTATCAATCTATTGATTTTTGCGCTGAAAGAAGTTATAATGACAAGAAAAGATATAAGATCATACCTTTTCTTTTGACGGGAGGACACCGGCGATGAACAGGGCGTGGATTGAATTGGACGAGGCGGCGCTGGAGCACAATATCCGCCGGTATCAGAGATTGCTGCCTGCGGGCTGTGAGATCATGGGCGTGGTAAAGGCGGACGCGTATGGCCACGGGGCCAAGGCGGTGGCCCGCAGTTTGGAGAAGTGGGGGATCCGGCACTTTGCCACCGCCGCCCTGGACGAGGCGGTAAAGCTGCGGGAATACGGCATCAAAGGCGAAATCCTGATCTTGGGATATACGGATCCCGGCAGCTTTCATCTGCTCTGGAAGTGGGATCTGACCCAGACTGCCACTTGTCCTGCCCACGCCGGCGCCCTGGAGCAGTACGGCAGGCTCCACGGAACGCCCCTAAAGGTCCACATCGCGGTGGATACGGGGATGCACCGCATCGGTTTTCTGCCGGAGGATTTAGGAGAGATTCAGCGCCTCTATCAAAGCTCCGGCTTAGACGTGACGGGGATTTACTCCCACCTGTGCGTGGCGGATACGGAGGAGGAGGAGGACGTGAGCTTTTCCCGCCGCCAGGCAGAGATCTTCCGCCGGGTGGTGGAGGATTTGCAAAACCGGGGACTGGAGCTGGGCAAAATTCATCTCCTCAGCAGCTACGCCGCCGTCAACTATCCGGAGTATGCCTATGACTACGCCCGGCTGGGGATTTTGATGTTCGGCGTCAAAAGCAGTCCCGGGGATTATCTGAGGCGGGATTTGGACCCCCGCCCGGTGATGACGCTAAAGGCCCATATCACCTCCGTCCGGGAGATTGGACCTGGGGAGAGCGTCAGTTACGGCCGCGTTTTCCGGGCGGAGAAACCCACAAAGATTGCCTCTGTGGCCATCGGATACGCCGACGGCATTCCCCGCTGTCTCAGCGGCGGAAAGCTGCGGGCCATCGTCCGCGGACAGTATGTCCACGGTGCGGGCCGGATCTGCATGGACCAGCTGATGCTGGACGTCACCGGTGTGGAGGATGTCCAGACGGGAGACGAGGCCGTGTTTATCGGCCGGGAGGGCGGCGCGGTTATCTATGCCGAGGAGCTGGCGGAGAACTCCGGTTCCATTACAAACGAGCTGTTCAGCCGCTTGGGCGCCCGGCTGGAGGGGCGGCAGTATACGACGTAAGCGCAAGGGGCCGGAGACGGCCTGTCAATACCAATACCGCTGCAGAGAAGGAGGGTGATTTTGCAGACAGTACGGCGGATCACGGACAGACTGGAAAGGAGGAGAGGATTTGGAGCAATATGTGGAATGTAAGAGCAGGGGGCTGACCCTTCGCGGCATGATGCATATCCCTGACGGACACGGAGGAAATGTTCCCTTTGTGATTTTGTTCCATGGATTTTGCGACGACAGAAACGAGATCAACTTTGTGCACACGGAGCTGTCCCGCCGCCTGTGTGAGCGGGGGATCGCCAGCGTGCGGTTCGATTTTGCCGGCAGCGGCGAGAGCGACGGCCTGTTTGAGGACATGACGGTCTCCGGTGAGGTGGCGGACGGACAGGCGATTTTGGACTATGTAAGGAGTCTGGACTTTGTGGACAAGAGCCGCATCGCCCTCCATGGCCTGAGCATGGGCGGGTGTGTGGCCTCTATGGTGGCGGGGCTTCGGAACGAGGATGTCTGCGCCCTGAGCCTGTGGTGCCCCGCGCCGGATGTGGTGTACAACCTGCAAAGCGGCAGGACCCTCTGCGGTGTACCCGTCCCGGATATTGAGGAGGCGGGCTGCGCGGACTTTGAGGGGCTGAAGGTGGGCCTGAATTTCTACCGGGACGCCTTGACGCTGGACCCCTTTGCCGTGGCCGCGAAATTCACCAAGCGGGTGAACCTGGTCCACGGGGACGAGGACGTCACCGCCTCTGTTCAGTGCTCTCACCGCTACCAGGAGATCTACGGCGGCCGGGCGGAGCTTCTGGTCGTCCACGGAGCGGAGCACAGGTTTAAGTCCTTTGATTTCCGGGCCGCGCGGATGGATTCCGCCCTGGCGTTTTTGACCCGGGAGCTGATGGGAGCGTCCCGCTGAGAGGTAACAAAGCCGGAATGGCTTTT
>CAJUQM010000057.1 GCA_910588005.1 uncultured Oscillibacter sp. | reverse complement strand
TCGGATGTGTCTCGCTATGGATGCGAACGCAGCGCTCTCCCAGCTGAGCTACGAGTCCGTATGCAATTTTCGACAAAAGTAATAGGATGTGAACCGAATACCTGCAAAAGAGTTAGAGGACCAAATCAAAAGGGCTAAAACCGGACCGAACGCTCTCCCAGACTGAGCTGTGAAATGCAATATGCGATTTCAAAAAACACAGAGAGACATAAACCGGTTTCTGACAAACCATGCGCATGGTTGTATCGCCGATCACTTCACTTGGGCTATTATACCACAAATTTTTTTCTTGTAAAGTATGATTTTTTCGAAAGCGCAAAAAATTTCAGTTGATAATTTCCGGAAGATATAGTAAAATAGACAAGCTATCAATAGTCCTCCGCGCGCAGCTGCGGAGCCGGTCTCGCGCAATGGAAGCCCGCGAACCATGTCAGGCGGGGAACCGAGCAGCATTAAGCGGGATCTTCCATGTGCCGCGAGGGCGCCGGTTCCGCAGCTGCGTACGGAGGACTATTTTTAATTTTTTGTGTGGGGAGGCGCTCTATGTATCAGGCTCTGTATCGCAAATGGAGGCCAAAGACCTTTGCAGACGTCATCGGTCAGCCCCATATCACGGAAACGCTGCGCAAGCAAGTGGAAGAGGGCCGGACTTCCCACGCCTATCTTTTTACCGGGACCCGGGGGACCGGTAAGACCACCTGTGCCAAGATTTTGGCCCGGGCAGTCAACTGTGAGCACCCGGCGGAGGGAGACCCCTGCAATCAGTGCGGCGCCTGCCTGGGGCTGGAGAGCGGCGGCTTTTTGGATGTTTTGGAGTTGGACGCTGCCTCCAACAACGGTGTGGATCAGGTGCGGGCACTGCGGGATGAGGCCATTTACTCCCCGGCCCATGTAAAAAAGCGTGTGTACATTATTGATGAGGTGCATATGCTCTCCACCCCGGCGTTTAACGCACTGTTGAAGATTTTAGAGGAGCCGCCGGAACATTTGATGTTTATCCTGGCCACTACGGAACTGCACAAGGTGCCTGCCACCATTCTCTCCCGTTGCCAGCGCTTTTCCTTTAAACGGATTACCCCGGCGGATGTCGCCAAGCGGCTTTCCTATGTGGCAGAACAGGAGAAGATTGATCTGACGCCCGACGGTGCGGAGCTGCTGGGACGGTTGGCGGACGGTGCGCTGCGGGATGGTCTGAGCTTGCTGGACCAGTGTGCCGCGGCGGGAGGGACCGTTGACGCTGGCTCGGTGCTGGAGGCACTGGGTTTGGCGGGAAACCTTCAAACGGCCCAGTTGATGGAATGCATTTTAGCCCGTGATGCGAAGGCGGCACTGCTGCTGCTGAATCAGCTGTATGAAGACGGCAAGGATGTGGGGGCGATTTTAGGGGAACTCTCCACATTGACGAGGGACCTGTTGCTGCGGCGGACTGCGCCGGAGGGCGGCGGGGCACTGCTGTCCGGCGGATATGACACGGCCACACTGGACCGGCTGGGCAGGGCGGCGCCCGCTGGGCGCTTCCTCTACCTGGCGTCCACTTTGCAGAAAGCGGCGGCGGACCTCTATTACAGCGCCAACCGCCGCACTGACGCGGAGCTGTGCCTTCTGCGGCTGTGCGATGAGTCGCTTTCCGGAGATTTGACGGCGTTGGACGCGCGTATCCGGCGGCTGGAGGAGGCCGCGGCCCGCGGGCAGGTGATCCGCGCCGCTGTGGAGCAAAGTGCAGCTGCCCGGAAGCGAGAGCCGCCTGAACCAAAGACAGAGGACGCTGCGGGCGGCCAAGAGAGCGCTGCGCCTCCTGCGGCCGGCCAAGAGGACTTGCCGCCCTGGGACGAGCCGCCTCTGCCGGAGGAACCCGGTGCGCGGACATTTGATATTCCGGAAGAGCTGGAGCCGCCTGCACCGGCTGGAGAGTCCCGCTCTCCACAATTGCCTGCGGCAGTTCCGCAGGACCAGGCTGTCCCGGCTGCGGACGGGAGCTGGTGGCGCGCTCTGGCGGAGAGCTGCAAGGGCCGTCTGCCGCCGATGTACCGTGCGTTTTTGGACATGTGCGGCGGAGTGCTGGAGGGAGATCAGATGACGGTCTATGCCCCGGATGACATCACCCTGGGCCGCCTGGAGAATGACCGGGTGCGGGGCGTTCTGAGCGAGGAGGCCGAGAGGGCCGCCGGTACGGCGGTACGGCTGGCATTTCGCGTGGGGGAGCCGCCCAAGGCCTCGCCCCAGGAGAACTTAAAGAACCTGCTGAAATTTGGCAGTCAGTTCGATAACATCACCATTAAATGAAGGAGAGTTATTATGGGTTACAGTGCGCGCCGCGGTTTTTCCAGCGGTGGGATGAAGGTCACCGGCGCCCAGCGCCAGGCGGAGATGCAGCAGAGGATTACCCAGATGCAGGAGGCAATGACCGCGGCTCAGGAGGCGGTGGAGGCACAGACGTTCTCCGCCAGCGTGGGCGGCGGCGTGGTGGAGGCTACGGTCAACGGAAAAAAAGAGGTTTTGTCCATTGCCATCAAGCCCGAGGCTGTGGACCCGGAGGATGTGGAGATGCTCCAGGACCTGGTGGTTTCCGCGGTGAATGAGGCTCTGCGTCAGGCCGATGAGGCTATGGAGGCCGGCATGGGCAGCGTCACTGGGGGACTGAACCTGGGCGGATTTGGACTTTGACGGGGAGCGAGGGAGCGGAGCCGGGAGGCCCGCTCCTCCTTCTTAAAATCGAAGGCTGAGGATTGGGGGCGAAATTTGGGTTGGCGCTGCCCCTGATTTGCGAAAGGCGGTGCTGAGGTGGAGAAAAAAAAGCGCGTTTTCGCGGCGGTGCTGGTTTGCTCGCTGCTCCTCTCCGGCTGCGGCGCGGTGCGGACGGAGCCGGAACCCTACCCGGAGTCCGCGGACTCGGAGAGCGCAAAGACTGTGGCCTATGTCCCCCTGGACGACCGGCCGGACAATGTGGAACGGGTGGAATATCTGGCGGAGTCTCTGGGGTATGCCCTGGCCATGCCGGAGAGGGACTGGTACCGGACCGCGCTGGACGGACAGCCCCTGAACGAAAACGGAACCCAGTGCGGCAACATGGGACGGCTGTATGAATGGGTGCTGGAGCAGGAGGCTGCCGGGTGCGACAGGTACATTCTCTCCTTGGACCAGATGCTCTCCGGCGGGCTGGTAAACTCCCGGTGCGCCACGGCGGAGATGATCACCATGCCTGATGGCCGGGAGGCGCCAGCCGCCCAGGCCTTAGAGGAGCTGCTGGCTGCCCTGGCGGAGGACCCGGACAATGTGGTATGGCTGCTGGACAGCGTCATGCGGCTGGCCCCCACTGTGGGATATGCCGGCGGTACGCTGGAGGAGTATAATTGGATACGGGACTTTGGCGCGGGGGCCAGGGAGACCCTGGCGGAAGATGCCCTGACCCTGGAGAATGTGTTTGAGAGCTACTGGCGGACGGTCGGCTGGGACTGGGAGAAGTTTTACGACGATGTGGTGAAAAAGCTGGGCGAGGCAGGGGTGGACATCAGCGGCGAGAATTACTACCGCCCCTTTGGCGTACTGGCGGCCAATCTGGACGCCCGGGAGCGGAAGCTGCGGCTCTCCGACCAGGCCCAGCGGATTCTGCTCCAGCCGGGCCATGAGAACTTCCGGCTGATGATCGGAATCGACGACTCCTCCCTGGAGGACTGCATTCAGAAAAACGAGATCGCCTACCTGCGCGGAGGCCTGCGGACGGACCGGGAGGGGAATCCCATGGACTGGCTGCTGGCCGGGGTGGACGACCTGGCCTTTAAGGCCGTGGCCCGGATGTATCTGGATGAGACCGGCTGGCGGGGAGGCACGGCGGCGGTGCGGTACTACGGCGGCACCGAGGACAGTCCCGCCTGTGACTACGACTTCCAGCCCCTGACCACCGTGGTGGCGGAGCATTTGGACCTGTTTGGCCTGACGGAGAGCGCCAATCCTCTGGCGGCGGAACTGCAAATCCTCATCTTGACCCAGCCGGCGGAGGAGGACGCAAAGAGCGCCTACTGTGAGGCGCTGGTGCGGGACCTGCGGGAGTGCCGGGAGGCGAACCGGCCCGTGATCCTCATCGATGCGGGCAATGGACGGTACGGCACCGCCTTCCATGAGGCGCTGACGAAGGAGACGGAGCTGGGCTGGCTATTGAGCTATGCCGGATTTCTGGACATGGCCATTGTCACCGGCACGGCCCTGAGCCACGGCGCGGCCCGCTATGCCTACCTTCAAAGCGGGGAGGAGAGCGAGACGGCGGAGCGGGCCTTTGCCAGAACGCTGGCGGACAGCGTACTCAAGGACTTCTGCTACAAGAACGTGGTGCGCAACGACCTGCTGGCCTATATCCGGAACGATCTCGGCGGCGATCCCAATAATTTCTGGACTCCGGAGATCGACCGGGAGGCCGTCCAGGCCCGGCTGGAGGGGGGAATGGACGGCGCCGTAAAGGATGTGATCAAAAACCTCCAGCGGAGCAACTTCTTCGCCCTGGAACCCGGTGAGGAGAAGGGCTGGGGCGGCGTAGCCCTGGAGAATTACCGATTCCCGTGGGACCGGGCCTTTGAGATTGGCATGGACATCCGCCTGGGGGAGTTTACAAAGCCCCATGAGAAAATCCTGGGGATCTACTACCGATAGGTGCGCCTTGACGAAAAACCCCCGCATACCGGGCAGTACACGGTATGCGGGGGCACTTTATTCCACAACGCAGGTCATGTCTCCTGCTGACCGTCCGTCTCGCCGCCGCGCTGGAGCTGATTCCACTGAGCGGCCATCCGGGAGAGATCCGCCTCAAGGGCGCCGGCGGCGCCTCCCACGTCTTCCTTCGCCGGGGCGGCGTCCGTGTCCTGGAGCTGGCAGTGCGTTTGAAGACTCCGCCAGCCCGCCTCCACGTCAAAGCGGGGGATGCTGGGATCAGCCGCTTCCCGCCGGGCGACCACTTCCGCCACGCAGGTGATAAAGGTGTCGCTCTCCGGGGTGCTGGGCTCTTTCGACGTGAAGTCCTCCCGCAGGAGCTGCCGCAGCGTCTTTGTGCTGAATCTGTTTAAAAACGGATAGGAGCCGTTGTTCTCGCCAATCAGGCCGGACATAGGCAGACCTCCTTGTCTGTGAGATGTTCAAAAGGGGCGGCGCTCAGTCCAAAAGTTCTCGGAGATGCCGCTTTGCCCGTGCGGCCCGTTTGCGGCAGGCCTCCGCCGTTGTGTTCAGCTCCCGGGCCGCCTCGGCGTATGTAAAGCCGTCCACGGCCAGGCGCTTGAGCAGGTGCAGGTCCTGCCGGCTGACGAGGCCGTCATATTCCAGCTCCACGTCCACGGGGTCCTCGCTCCGCCCGTCCTCCGGCAGCGCGCCCGGGCCGGCCAGAAGGCTGCTGCGGCGCCTGCTCCGGCGGAGCTGGTTTTTCAGCACGTTTTCCGCGATCTTCCGCAGCCACGCCTTGGGATGCTCGATCTCCTGCTGCTGGACGGCCTCCCACGCGATGCGGAACGTCTCCTGTACGGTCTCCTCCGCCGAGTGGTGGTCGGTGAACTGGCGGGCGTAGTGAAAGATCAACGCCGCGTACTGCCGGTACCACTGTTCCATCAGCAGACGCTTGTCCTGACTGTTCAAACCGATTCCCTCCGATCCGGCAGCTTCTTCTGTGATTTTATTCTGTTTTGAGGCGGAATACAAGAGGAAATCAAAATTTTTGAAAATATAGAAATTTCTGTCCGGTTTTCTTCCCTTCCAGACACTATTGATTCAGAGCAAACGGCGGAATTGCGCCGCCGGGAAAAGGAGTTATGAAGATGAGAATTACAGGTAAATTTGGAGCGTACCCCTCCCCGTATTCCATGCCCAAAGGCCGCCGGACAGGGAACGGCCCGGGATGGGAGCAGTATCTGGACGTGGAGGCCCAAAAGCGAAAAATGGAGGCTTTGCCGGAGGGTGGGTCTCTGAGTTCTGTATACATGCAGTTTAAGGAGGACTACAGAGCCTGGAAGGCTGGGCAGCCGGAGCTGGTTCTGCCGGACTCCCGGGGCTGGACGGAGGAGAACCTGGCGTTTTTGAAAGAGCACTATTCCGGGGACCTGTCCGCCTTTGAGGCTTACGACGCCCTGGAGACCATGAGGCGCATGGGGGTCATTAGTCAGAAAGAGGAAAACTACGCCACCGGCAGTACGATGATTGCAATTGACCCTTCCGACATCAATCAGTGCATCATCGTAAGAGACTCCGCGGACCCCAGGGACCTCTGGCTGGGCGGCTTTCACAAGGCACCCATGGCGGGGTTCCGGGATTTGGAAGACATCCTCTCCTGGGTGGAGGAGTTCCGCACTGAGGACCACCCGGATACGATCCCCTGGGCCGAGGCCGTGGCCCGGGGCTTGGTCTGAAATTTCGGCACCGGCAGAAAAAGAGACGAGGAGGATGATTATGACAGTAGGACGTACATCAGGGTGGGTTGACCCCAGTTGGTTCAAATACGTGGACATCCCCGGGATCGACTCTGAAAAGATGAAATATGGGGTGCTGAAAGACGAGTGCCGGGACCAGTTCCGGGAGGCCGTCCAGGCGAAGCGGGAGGAGCAGAAGCTGGCCTTTGAGAAATTCAAGGAGGATGCGAGGCAGCGGGGAAAGTTCGTCCGGCTGACGAAGGCGCAGCTGGAGCACCTCTCCGCCTCTTACGACCCAAGGGAGATGACCCGGGAGGAGTATCAGGCCTTTATTGACGACCTCTGCGAGTACGGCGTTCTCGACGAGGCGGACAAGGACTATATCTCATACAGCGGCCTGGTGCCCATTGACTTCTCCGAACCCACATGCACCGGCACTGCCGCGCCCTATCAGCCGTACGACAGGGATTTCGGGTCCAGCGGAGGCAACGTGCTGGACTGGTCCCGGTATCTCTCCACCTATGAGTATTTCAATCCGGATGCCAACCGCTTTGAACCGACCCGGAGCGCCATCCTGTTCGACCGGATTCAGCAGGTGCTGGTGAAGATGGACTAGCAGGCGCGGCTGGTCACGGATGAGTCAAGAGAAAAGAGCGCCCCGCCGGGGCGCTCTTTTGTCATGAGATCATCTCGCTGCCAATGCTGTAGCCCTCCCACGTCCCCATCTCCGGCCAGAGGGCGGAGCAGTCGTAGAGGCAGTAGGCTGCCAGGGGTGTGCGCCACTTCTCCACATCAAAGAACAGGGCGGGCAGGGCATAGCACTCCGCGCCGTGACTGCCGTTGGCGCGGATGGAGAAGAGGCACCCGTCCTCCCAGCTGTACCGGAGGCTGGAGAGATCCTCTCCCTCCTTTGGGACGGGGGTGCCGAGGGGGAAGGCGGTGAGATATCCCTGGTCCCGCAGCTCCTCAAAGGTGAGGTCCAGGACCTCCACGCCGTGGAGTTCTCCGAACCGCCAGCGCAGGGCGGACTGTTCGCTCTCCAGCAGGCCGCCGGGGGCCTGCGTCAGATCCAGGGAGATCTTGGAGATATTCTCATTCAGGGCCGGGTCCTTTTTCCACAGGTCATCCAGGGCCTGGAGGTACAGGCCGCACAGGTCGTAATACGACCCGCCGGGGCACTGCGGTGTGCCGATGGAGTAGCCGGAGACGGAGTAGACCTCGCCCAGCTGGGCGGGGAAAGTCTCCAGAACCAGCCCGTTGAAGGCCACCTCCAGAGGCATCCCGTCCCGGAGGTCCGCGGCGGAGGCGGGCTGGCCGTCCAGATAGACGGGGGCGTCCGCCGTCAGGGCCAGGCGATAGACGCTTTTCCCGTCGTGTCGGTCATCCCTGCTGCCGGAGAGCGGGGTGTCCAGCTCCGCCAGCAGCAGGATTCCATCCTCCGCGCCGTCTACAATCCGGCAGGTGAGATAGGCGGGGGCCTCATCCTCCGCCAGGGAGGAGACAGGGCCGGGGCTGCCGCCGCTCTCCGGCGGCTGACCGGCAGGGGGGGTTGTGGAATTGCCGCTGCGGGGCAGAGCGGGATCTTCGCCGGCAGGCGCGCCGCAGGCGGTAAGAAGCGTCAGGCACAAGATGAACGGCAGGAAATACTTTTTCATGGGACAGCCCTCCTTTGCCTATTTAGTCGGCGGGAGGGGGCATTTGGTTCCGCGGGACGGGAGAATATTTTTTTCGCATTTCCCGGAAGGGGGAGATGCCCTCTGCGGGGGAAAGAGTAACTGTTGACAATCTGAGCCGGAGTGGATACAATAAGAGTCCAGTGAGAACTGCGGAAAGCGATACATGATATATTATAGAGCAAAGGAATGGAAGCATATGGCACAGGATAAGAGACAGGTGGACGCCATTACCGCCCGGGACGTGGACTTCGCCCAGTGGTACACCGACGTCTGCAAGAAGGCCGAGCTTATTGACTATACCTCGGTCAAGGGGATGTTTATCTACCGGCCCTACGGCTATGCCATCTGGGAGAACATCCAGGCGGAGATGGACCGCCGCTTTAAGGCCACGGGGCATGAAAATGTGTACCTCCCCGTCCTCATTCCCGAGTCCCTGCTCCAGAAGGAGAAGGACCATGTGGAGGGATTTGCCCCCGAATGCGCCTGGATCACCATGGGCGGCAGCGAGAAGCTGGAGGACCGGCTCTGCGTCCGTCCCACCAGCGAGACTTTGTTCTGCGAGCACTATGCCAGTATCATCCACTCCTGGCGGGACCTGCCCAAGCTCTATAACCAGTGGTGCAGCGTGCTGCGGTGGGAGAAGACCAGCCGTCCCTTCCTGCGCCACCGGGAATTTTTGTGGCAGGAGGGCCACACTATGCACGCCACGGCGGAAGACGCCCGAGAGGAGACCATGCGGATGCTGGAGATCTACGCGGGCTTTATGGAGGATTATCTGGCTATGCCGGTGATCCGGGGCCGCAAAACGGACAAGGAGAAGTTCAAGGGCGCGGAGGAGACCTATACCGTGGAGTGCATGATGCATGACCACAAGGCTCTTCAGGGCGGCACCAGCCACTACTTCGGCGACGGGTTTGCCAAGGCCTTTGACGTTACCTTCACCGGTAAGGACAACCAGCTCCACCACCCTCACCAGACCAGCTGGGGCGTATCTACCCGGATGATCGGCGGCATCATCATGACCCATGGTGACGACAACGGCCTGGTTCTGCCGCCCCGGGTGGCCCCTGTGCAAGCCGTGGTGATTCCCGTGGCCCAGCACAAACCCGGCGTGCTGGACGCCGCCGGCGCCCTGCGGGACCGGCTGGCGGCGGCGGGACTGCGGGTGAAGATGGATGATTCCGACAACAGCCCCGGGTGGAAGTTTGCCGAGTATGAGATGAAGGGCGTGCCTCTGCGCTTGGAGATCGGTCCCAAGGACATGGAGAAGGAGCAGTGCGTCATCGCCCGCCGTGACACCGGGGAGAAGGTATTCGTTCCTCTGGCGCAGCTGGAGGAGACGGTGAAGAGACTGCTGGACGCCGTCCACGATAACATGTACGCCATGGCGCTGAAAAATCTCCAGGACAACACCTTTGACATCAGCTCTCCGGAGGAGGCCAAGGCCATTGCCGAGGGTAAGGGCGGATTCCTCCGCTCCAAGTGGTGCGGCAGTTTGGACTGTGAGATGGCCATGAAGGAGCGGGCCGGCGTCACTTCCCGGTGCATGCCGCTGGAGCAGAGCGGCACGGAGGGTGTGTGCCCGGTCTGCGGAAAGAAATGCACCACTGACATTTACTGGGGCGTTGCCTATTGAGAAAAGTGCTTTGGGTGGAGAGGCGGAAGCCTCTCCACTTTTTTGGAGAATTTACCTGATCTGACGGGCGGGAGGGGGAATTTCAGCTATGATGATAGCCGGGGCAATGGACCGGCTATCGCTGATTGTCATTTTCCCCGCCTGTCAGGACAAAAGCAAGACCCCGCCGCGGGAAAACCGGAGCGGGATCACTTGGGATATTTTTCATAAAAATCAGAGAGAAGGTCTCTCTCGGAAATATGCAGGATGCGGCAGAGGCATACAAGCTCATAATCCTTTACAAAGCGAAGATTACGTTCAATTTTGCTGATAAGGGGCTGGCTGAGATCCACGCCAAGCAGTTGCATCTGTGCGGCAAGTTCCTCCTGCGAGAGATTGTTCTTCTTGCGGAATTGCCGGAGTTTCTTGGAGATGATATTGGAGTCCGCATTAAAATAAGATTTGTTCATCAATTTTACTCCAACACGATATATTTTTTTGACTATATCATGGAGATGGCATTATAATTATGCCGTCTTATTATAAAATGGAGGGAGGATAATGACAGACAAAGAGATTTACGCCCAGATCCTGGCAAAGGTGCTGATTGACGCCGGGGCATCGATCATAATCGGCGGAGAGGATTCAAATCATATAATCGCATCCATGGCAGAGAAGGAGTGCTGCAAAGCCCTGCGGGAGATCCGGAGAGTATTGGACGACCATGCCCTGGATGATAGAGACTGCTTTGACCGCATCGAAAAAATTGTCTCTGTTTGTGAAGGCCTGGGGTTCGGAGGCGGGAGCCGCCATGATTTTGGCTGAATCTATCTTTTCCGGAACCGCCAAAATTTTTTTCATTTTTCATGAAAAACGGAGAAAATCCTCTTGACAATGGGAGGATTTTCTTTTATTATGAGTAAGTCCGCGCGGGAAGGCCGTATCTTGCCGCGCTGGTCTGCGATGAACCGGGAGATTGCTCCGACAGGAGGTAACTTTCGGGGAGTATGTCCGATAATCGGGCGGCTGAGGGAGATCCGTACGCTGCGTAGATCGCTGCGCCATGATCTTAGGTACCGGCCGGAGTTTGCGCCGGTATTTTTCATGAGCTGGAATGATACGCACGGTTAAGCGTATAGAAAATTCTCTCGCCGTAGGTCGTCGAGACTCAAGAAAAAACGACGTACGAAATCAGGAGGAATCAAACCATGGCACAAAAAGAAATGATCCGCATCCGGCTGAAGGCCTATGACCACCAGGTCATCGACCAGAGCGCCGAGAAGATCGTCGAGACCGCCAAGCGCACCGGCGCCGAGGTCTCCGGTCCCATCCCGCTGCCCACCAAGAAGGAGATCATCACCATCCTGCGCTCCGTGCACAAGCACAAGGACAGCCGGGAGCAGTTTGAGCGCCGCACCCATAAGCGTCTGATCGACATCACCCGCTCCTCCCCCAAGACGGTGGAGGCCCTGATGGCCCTGGAGCTGCCCGCCGGTGTGGAGATCGAGATCAAGCTGTAAGGCTGTCTCGCCAGCGATACCTTATTAAATTTGTTGCTGTCCATGTCCGTCAACTTGCGAGGCGGGCGGGTCATGTCGGCAGAGCAATGCGGCCGGGGGCGTCTTCCGGCGTATCTAAGCCGACCAATAACCGAATCAAGGAGGAACATACATGAAAGCGATCATCGGCAAAAAAGTGGGCATGTCCCAGATTTTTGACGAGAACGGCCATGTGATCCCCGTCACGGTCATCGAGGCGGGCCCCTGCGTGGTCGTGCAGAAGAAGACGGCTGAGAAGGACGGCTATGAGGCCGTGCAGCTGGGCTTTGAGGACATCGCCGAGCGCAAGCTCACCAAGCCGGAGCTCGGCCACCTGAGCAAGGCGGGCGTGGCCCCCAAGAAGCACCTGAAGGAGTTCAACCTGGAGAACGCCGCCGGGCTGAACGTGGGCGACATTGTCAAGGCCGACACCTTCGCCGCCGGAGACTTTGTCGACATCACCGGCACCAGCAAGGGCCACGGCTTCCAGGGCGTGGTCAAGCGCCACGGCGCGGCCGTGAAGCGCAACACCCACGGCGGCGGCCC
>CAJUQM010000056.1 GCA_910588005.1 uncultured Oscillibacter sp. | reverse complement strand
ACGATTCGCCCAGCAGGTTGCCATGCCCAGGGGTGAGGTCCAGGGACATAAACGGGATCGACCTTAACCCGGATGATCTCCTCGAGGACGATGCGGAAGTCCTCCCCCTTGGGCGTTCCGCTGCTGAATGCTCCGGGCACATTTTCCCAGCACATCCATCTTGGCCGAACAGCGATACCTGTCCGGCCTCGCTGTACATCTGCATTTCGCATCTCCTTTACGATCCGAATTTGTTCCATAAAAAGGCCGGAGCGCGACCCGGCTAACCCGGCACGCGCTCCGGCCACAGACAGTCTTGGCACGGACTGCCGCCGCATACAATGTCCACCGGCGGGAGCAAAGCCCCGTCCAGTTTTGTGATATCCCCAATATGGATCATGTCGGGGAAATAGTGTTTTGTGACTTCGATGGGGAAGGCTTCGATCTCGCTGGCCCAGACCGGCGTGATCCCGTTCCGGACCGCCGCCAGAGGGAAGCCGCCGATCCCATCGAAGAGGCTTCCTAAAGTGAGCATTTTTCTTCTCCTGTCCTTATTTCGCTGCCGCCTGCACAACGGTGCGGGTGGTATTGACGGCAGCCTGGGCGGTATAGACGGCGCTCATGATGTTGGCTCTGGTGGTGGTGTCCAGGCCGAAGGTCCCGGCGATCCGTGGCACCTCTCCCGCGGAGAGCATGAGGCCCAGCCCCAACAGGGCGTTTTCCCGAAATACCATCAGACCCGCCACCAGGATGGTGGATTGGAGGAAGGCCGTCAGGCACAGGCCGATCACCTGCTTTATCCACTGGACGAAGCCATCAATGTATCCCCTGGGGACGCTGAACATATAGAGACTTCCCACGGCGATCTGGATGAGCAGGATGCCCCCGCGTTTCAGGTTCGCAAAAAACACCTTAATTACCGCGTAGGCCATCATGATGATGCAGAATAAAAGCATGATGGGGCTGGTGAGGACACTCATGCCGAAGCTGGGCGCGCCCGCCATATCCGCGAGGCTCTCCACGCTCATCAGCTCCTCGATGATCCGTTCCCCCACAGTCCCGATGCTGGTTCCCGCCCCGGTCAGGCCGATAGCGAAGGTCCCCTGCAAGGATACCGACAGGGCGTAGAGCCGGACGGGTACCACGGTGAACAGGCTGACAGACATGAAGCCCTTGATAGCATTGAGGGCGGTCTGCCGGAGATTTCCCCGTCCGGAGGAGTATTCGATCCCGAATTCAAACCCGGAGACCACCAGGCTGACGCCGAACAGCGCCCAGCCCAGCTGGGAGAAAAAGAGGACGATGGCCTGCACCCAGTCCAGCTCGAACAGCTCCACGCCCATGTTCCCCATGACCGAGAAGAAGTTGCCGAGGAAGCCCACCACCTGCCCATAGAACCAGTCCACAAGGTTGTCCATGATGGTGGACGCTACAAAATCAAAGATAAAAATAGAAGTTCACCTCTCTTCTGAGTCCGGCTCCCGGAAGAGGCGAAAATACGCCTCCGCCGCTTCCGAGAGCGCACCGATATCGGGCGGGGGCTGGTAGATATCCCAAGCCTCCCGCCCGTCACAGCCGGAGACTGTGCCTTTTGTACCGCGGGGCAGCTCCCAGAAGTGAATGGTCACGGAGTCCACTGGGCCGGTACGCCGGTTCAGGACCGTCAGCCGGAGTCCGTTGTAATTGCCGCCGCTGGAGGTGAATTCGGCTTTTATCAGAATCCTGCTGTCCAGCGGGAAATAGCAGACCCCTCCGATGCAGACGGCGTCCGGATAGTGCTTATTCATGGCCTCCCGCAGTTCCTCCACAAGTGTCATCTGCTTCCCGTGGCGGTCAGATCCCGATGATGCTCCAGATGTAGGTGGGAGCGGTGAGGGTGAAGACCAGGCAGGCGAAGAGGATCACCGGGCCGGTCCATTCAAACTGGCCGTGCTTGCGATAGTCAAAATAAGCCATACCCAATTTGGTGAAGAAGGCGATGGCGAGAACCATGTCCAGCGCGGGGAATACCACCTTCTCCACCACCGTCTTGATCTGCGTGGCGGCGCCCTTCCAGGTACTCTCCACCGCGGCGGCCACATCTCCCGCTCCCGCGGCAAGGGCGGGGACGCAGCAGAGGGCCGCCACCACCATGACGGCGGCAAGGATACGGATCAGTTTCCTGTATTTCATATTGGTTCCTCCTGTATTCAAATGAATGGATAGAGGGGCCGCCCTTTCCGGGCGGCCCCTCTATTGTCACAGCTGGAATGATGCTTAATAGCCGGTGCGGGGCAGGGGTTTGGCGGGCTTGTAGACCCTGGTGACCCACCTGCTGGTGGCCATGATCCACTGACCGTTGCAGACGCCGCCCACATCCGCCTGGTTGACGAACTGGGTGCCGCCGGTGAGCCAGGAGACCACATTGCAGTACACCCTGGGCGCCTCCACCTGGCGGAAATTGCCGGGTACCACGCCGAAGGAGAGCATGAACTCGGTGACATACTCGTTGGAGGCCAGCCCCAGAGCGGCGGGAGAGGCGTCCAGCACGTTGTTCTGCTGGGTATTCAGGTTGTCGTACATGGTGCGGTACTCGCCGTTCAGGTTGGTCTTGAACACGATCTTATAATTCCCCTGCACGTTGTAGGTTCCGGTGACGATCTTGTCCAGCCGCAGAGCCGTAGGCAGGGTATCCCTCCAGTAGAAGGAGGAGAGGGCCGTGGTGGAATTGTTGGCGATGCCGGAGAAATCATAGCGGATCTGCTGGCCGGGCATGACCTCCACGAAGCCGGTCTTCTTGATGGAGACGTTGGTGTACAGGGCCTTGTTGGTCATGGCCGTCTTGACGATCTGGCCGGCATACTCAATCTCCACCTCAATGGGGGTCTTGTCCAGGCCGTAGAACTCAGCGGCCTTGGATTCCACCACCTTGTACCGGCCCAAAGGCAGGGGCTTGGAGACCGCCAGGCCGTTCCGGTCGGTGCGGATGGTGTCTACCAGGTTGTTCGTGCGGTAGTGGTAGATCTCAAATTCCGTGCCGGGAATCGGAGTGCCGGCAGGCCAGCCGTTCATGGAATTGTAGTCTGCGGAGGTCTTGGTGATCTGAATCTGGCCGATGACCGCAGTGTTCTCCCAGGTGATCTCGGTGGTGGTCCCATCGGTGACGTAGACCGTCTTCAGCTGGGTGTCCACCAGATATCCGTCATTCTCCAATTCGCACAGGTAGTAGCGGCCAGAGGCGGGCAGATCGTTGATATAGACATAGCCCTTGTCATCGCTGCTGTACTGCCCGATGGGATTTTCGCTGCTGTCGTAGAGCAGGAAGGTCACCCCATAGATGCCCTGTTTGGTGACGCTGTCAATCTTGTGGATGAGGATGCCGCTGACCGCCCGATTGGTCACGGTCAGGGTCGTGACCCTGCCATCCTCCACGGTGAAATAGTGGGGCGTATTGTCCACCTGGAAGCCCTTGGCGGCTTCCAGTTCCACCGCATAGTAGTTTCCGGCATCCAAATTCACATAGATGCGGCCATTATCGCCGGTAGTGACGGTTTGGACCAGCCCTCCGTCCATCTTCCGAATCTCAAAAGTGACGCCGGGGATGCGCTGGGTTTTGTCCGCCTCATTGACCTTGATCAGCTCGAGACCACCTGTACTTTTATTGATAAAGGTGAGGGTCTGCCCGCCTTCGCCGCCCTTGATCTTAATACTCTTGGGGGTGGAATCCAGCACTACGCCGTCAGGCACTTTAAGTTCCCTGGCGGTGACGGTGATGCCCGGCTCCAGGTTGGGAATCACAATACGGCCATTTTCATCGGAGATGTACTCTCCGTTGTCAGGGCCAACCACGGCGCCGCCGGAGTCGGTCACGAGGAAAGTGACGCCCTTCAGCGGAACATTGCCAGTCTCCGTCTCCAGATACTTCTCAATGGTAAGTGTAGTCTTGGGGATATTCTCTACGGTCACATTGTTTCCCCCGGAGCTGCCGCCGGAGGGCCCTCCGGAAGTCCCGCCATCCACGGCCCCGGAGCTGCCGCCCGTGCCGGGGAGCGTATTGCTACCGTTGCGGACGATGACCGTCCTGGGCGTGGGATCGAGGACATAGTTGGAGGGGACCCTGGTTTCCACCACGACTACCGTGGAGTTGGGAATGAGACCCGTCACCGTCACGGTCCCATCGCTCCCGGTGGTGTAGCGGCCCAGGATGTTTCCATCGCCGTCCTTGAGCGTAAATTCTGTGTTGGGTACGGGCTTGCCTGTGACGGCGTCCTTTTTTGTAAGCGTCAGTGAACACAGCGGTTCGTTGTACACCACCAGGGTCTGCGTGTCCGCGGGATTCACCTTGACCGTCTGGATTCTGGTTGCCTCGTCAATGACGTGGGTTGGCAAGGTCTTGAGTTCCTTGACTACAACCGTTCCCACCACGGGAACCCGGATCTCCCCATTGGCGTTGGTGGTATACAGGCCCTTGGAGGAGAGATGGCCGTTGGCATCATCCACATACCCGCCCTCGGCGTAGGTCAATTCAAACTGAACGCCGGGCAGCGGCTCCTTACTGATCTTATCCAGTTTTCTGACCACAAGGGTCCCAACCTTTTTGTTGTAAAAACGGAGGATATTGGCTCCGTCATCGCTGATTTTGATGCTCTTGGGAATGCCGTCCAGGACCACGCCCTCGGGGACCTTGATCTCCCGCACGGTGATGGTGGACCCAGGTTCCACGCCGGGGATCACCGCCCGGCCATCCTTGCCGGAAATGAACTCGCCGTTGCTGTTGCCCACAACCGCCCCACTGGAATCAGTGACCAGGAAGGTGACACCTTTCAGGGGCTTGTGCTCGCTGCCCTCCTCCTCGAGGTACTTCTCGATAATGAGGGTATTTTTCGGGCTATTATAAAAATATGCGTGCTGCACATCGTCCGGGTTGACCACGATGGTCTGGCTCCGGGTCTCCGGGTCGATGGTATAGCCGGGAATCGTGGCCTGTTCAGTAACGACCACCGTGCCCACGATCCCTCTGATGGTGATGGTCCCGTCCGGCCCGGTATAATAGATGCCGTTGGAGGATACGTTACCGTTTTCATTGTCCACAACACAGCCGGGGGCATAGGTTACTTTGAACTGTACTCCCGCCAAGGGCGTTTTCCGGTCCAGGCTGCTGTACTTATGGATGACCAAGGAACCCAGAGGCTGGTTGAACAGCTCGATGTTGTAGGTGCCGGGACCCTTGACCTCAATGGTTTTTGGCGTATCATCCAGAAGGTATCCGGGTTTGCTTTTGACCTCCTGCACGATATAGCCGCCTGGTTCCACGGGGATTTTGATGAAGCCCGACTCGTCCGTTCGGAACTCGCCGTTGGACTCGCCCACAACAGTACCGTCTGTCCGGGTGACGCGGATCACCACATCGCTCAGCGGCTCCTTGGTGGTGGAGGACATCTTCTTGATGACGAGGTTCCCGATGGGCTGGTTGTAAAAATAGACGCTCTGGTGGTCATTGGGGTTGACCACGATAGTCTGGCTCTTGCGGTTTTCATCGATCAGGTAGCCAGGGATCGTGGAAATTTCAGTAAATACCAGCGTCCCGGTTACGCCGCTGATGTTGATCTGGCCCTCGGAATCAGTATAATAGATGCCGTTGGAGGACAGCTTTCCGCCGATGTTGTCCACTACCTGTCCGTTTGAGAAGGTGATCTTAAATCCAACGCCCTCCAGGGGAGTCCGGCGGTCCAGGCTGCTGTACTTGTAGAGCGTGACGGAACCCTTGGGCTGGTTGCGGAACTCCAGTGTGACGGTCTGGCCCGCCTTGATGGTGGCGGTCTGCGGCACATCATCCAGAATATAATTTTCTTTTGCCCTGGTCTCCCGTACCACCAGCGTTGTTCCTGGGTTGATATTGGAGATCAGGATGGTTCCGGCGCTGTCCGTCACAAATTTGCCGTTGGCGTCTCCCAGCATCGTTCCGTGGCTGTCGGTCACCAGAAATTCGCAGTCACTTAAAGGCTCATGGGTGCTGGCATCAATTTTCTTGACCAGAATGGAACCCTTGGGACTGTTGCCAAAATAGAGCTGCACCACATCCTGCTCCTTGCCGGAGATATAAGCGGTCTGGGGAGCGGTATCCATCACATGATCCCCATCGCTGGCCAGCTCCTCCACGAGATAAGCGCCCGCTTTGAGCCGATTGATGGTAAAGCTGCCGCCGGGGCCGGTCTTATAGGTGCCGATGACCGTGCCTCCGGAGCCGCTGGTGCCGGACATATATCGGACCTGGAAAATAGCCCCCTCAACGGGTTCGCCGGTGACACTGTCATATTTCCAGACCACGAGCGCGCTCAGAGGGGTGTTCTGAAAACGCACGGTTTTGCTCTCGTTTCCATGGATAATGACCGTCTGAGAGAGCGGTTCCTTGAGCTGGAATCCATCGGCCGGCTCTAGCTCCGTGATAGTAAATTCGCCGGGGTACAACCGCTTGCCCAGCTCGTGGACCCGGATCTCACCCTTGGCGTCCGTGAATACCTCACCATAGTCGATGGTGGCGGGGGCTTCTGCCGCCTCGCCGTTGCTGGTGTAGGTGATGTGGAATTTGGCGTGTTCAATCGGTTCCCCAGTGATACTGTTTTCCTTAAAAATCGTGACCTCCGGAGCCTTCCGGTTCCGAAAAATGAGGGTCTGTTCGTCACCGGGGCGCAGGGTGATCGTCTGGGTCCGGTCCGCGTCCTTGTCTGGCAGGTAGTAAGGAGCCGGGACCGATTTTTCCGTCACCTCATACACGCCGGGATTTACCCGCAGGGAGACCGTACCATCCGCCCCGGTGGTCCAGTCGTCCTGGTAGGTCCCGTCCAGGGCCTTGACCGTCAGGACTGTCTGAGGGATCGGGGCCTGGCTGTCCGCGTCAATTTTCTTGAGGGTGAGCAGGGGCTGTTTGAGGTTGTCAAAAATCAGCTGCTGGTCCTCGCCGGGGCCAAGATAGACGGTCTGCGTGGGTTCTTCGCCGATCACCCAGGGGTCCGGGACAGACTTCTCAATGACCTCGTAGCTGTCTACGGGGATATTCTTCAGAACCGCTTTTCCGTCCGGGCCAGTCTCCACGTCCCGGTGGAATCCAAAATGGATGCCCTTGACCTCAAAATGGGTACCAGGAATGGCCTCCTTGGTCTGAGAATCCCATTTGAGGAGCGTCAATGTGGGCAGTTTTTTGTCCGCCGCGGTGACGGTGATCGTTCCGCCCCCGTTGACAGTGGCTTGATCTACATGGGCAATCACCGGCTCGGTGAGCTTGGCCCAGGGCGCTGGGACAGAGACCTCGACAAAGGCGTACATCCCCTCGGTCACATCTGTCACTGTGATGGAGCCGTCTGCCTTGGTTGCCTCTGTGCCCACGATTTGGCCATCTTTGAGGACATTGAACACTGCGCCGGGGAGGGGGTTGTTGCTATCATCCAGCTTGATGAGCCGGATTTTAACGCGGGCGTCATTTTCAAAAACGAGGGAAACATCGGTTTTTCCATCCCAGACAAACGTCTGCTTGACCTTACTCTGGTCGGTACTCTTAGTGTATCCCTCCGGTGGGGTCATCTCCTCTGCGGTAAAGCTGCCAACGGGCATCTGGTCCCAGGGTACATCCGTCAAATATCCACCGCTCCCGGTGGTATAGGTGCCCACAAAGTTATTATCCACACCAGTGATTTTAATGACCGCTCCCGCGAGGCCCTTGGTGGGATCGTCCGCGTCCACCTTCCGGATGGTTCCCTCGCCGGTGGTGGGCGGGGTGTCCGTGAAGGTAACGGTCACGGTATTGCTGGAGCCGTTGGGCAGGACCACATACTCCGGGCCAGGATTGTCAATCATGTACCCGCCCGGAGGGGGTGCGGTCTCGGTCACGGCGTAGGTATTGGCGGTGAGGCCCTTCAATGTATACGTTCCATCTGCCCCTGTCACAACATCCTTTGAATAAGATCCATTCTGAGCCTGCACATGAAACTCCGCCCCCTGCAAGCCCTTTGTAGGATTAGTGGCGTCCACTTTTTTGATAATCAGGGTATACCTTTCCGAGGTGGACTGTACGGCCAGATCCCCGATCATGACCTTCTGAACGCTGCTTGCGGGATGTGTGGAGCTTCCGGCTCCGGTAAAGGAATACTCGTAGACCTCACAGTCGCCCCACACGCCCTGATTTCCAAGATCAAGGACAAGCTGTGCCCGGTCCCGGAAGGAGACGCCATCGCGTTCCTCATCAATGCTGGTGAAATGGGTGCCCTCCAGCGAGTTATAGACTGCCATCAGTTCCTCCGCGCAGCCCACCACTGGATCGCTGAGGCTGCCCTGCTTGTAACGCCAGATAATGGCCTGCACCCATGCGTTCATGTACCAGGTGTAGGTCGTATCCCAAATGGTGTTTACGCCCAGTGCCTCGGCCCGGTCTGTAAATACGCCGGTAGAATGGGAGTAATAATAGGCCATCATCATGGAGACCGTGGGATCAGAAATGGCGGTCTTATTCCCCCAAGTCTGGCCAATGAGAGATTGGCCCATGCCGCCGCCTTTCGTGCCGCAAAAGCCAATCCTGGATGTGCCGCCGTAGTCGTAGTACATCTGATGCAGGCTGGCCGTGCCCAGCTGCGGGGAGGTGTAGGAGACGCCGGACATCCCGAAGCTCTCCAGCTTGATCGTGTCCGTTCCCGCCGCCAGTGCGGTGACGGGGAACAGCCCGAGAACACAGACGGCCGCCAGCAGCAGGGCGGTCACTCTGGTCCGCAAATGTCGAAATTGATTCATATGCGTTCCTTTCTGTTCTGATTCAAAATAAAAAGAGGCCCCCGGCGTAAGCCGGAGGCCAGCGATGTGGGATGAAGCATTGTTTTGTCAGCCGTATGCGCTGTAACTGTCGGGGACGCCCGCGAACATATAGCAGCAGGCTTTCCCGTCCCGGATGGTGATGCCGACCCCGATGGTATCGCTGGCGGGGTCGATCATGGTCTGGAAGTGAAAGGGTGAGTTTTTCCAGTTGCCCACTGCCGTTTCCGCCGCGTTTTCCAGGCGGGAAGCGCCGGTGAACCACGTCAGGTTATCGCCGAAGCCGTAGGGGTATCCGTACCGCTTGGCCGCCCCGCACTCATACGCCGAGTCGTGGTCCGTGAACATCTGCGCGGAGCAGTCCTGGGCGGCGTTCATCAGCGATTCGTTCACCTCCAGCTCCGCCGCGCCGTTTTCCCGGCGGATCTCGTTGATGAGCCGGATCGTCTCCTGCCGGAGTTCCATGTTGGCAGTCAGACCGGCGTCCTCATTCGCTGTAGGGCTGGAAGTGGGGGCAGAAGCGGGAACCGAATCTGTTTTTGGTGTTCCCACCGTCAGCGTCAGGCTCCCGGTATCACCGGCCCTGCCGGTGACGGTGATCTCCGCCGTACCCTCCGCCTTGGCCACAGCCACCCAATAGGTCATCACCCGCTCGATGGCAACGGCCTCCGGATTGCCGGAGCTTGCCGTGTACTCTGCCCCGGCGGGGCCGATGATGAGAAGGCTCCGTTCGCCTGCCTCCAGGGTATTGCCCTTGCAGCTGCTCACCCGGATGGGGCCGGCAGAGGGGTCCAATGCCCCGGCGGGGATGGCGAGGCCGGCAGCGAGGGCGGCGGCTGTCAGTGCGGCGGCAATGCGTTTCCTTATGCGGTTCATAGCTTTTCCTCCTGTATCTCGTATTTTTGCGTACCTTTTGCAAGCAACACAATACTGGAAGCGAGGGGGAAAGTCGAGAGGAAAAAGCAATCTGAAACGGAGAAACGAAGGCGTGTAAACCAAGCAGATTGTACAAGCGGGTTTCCGCTTAAACCTCCACCGCCCGGACACACCACCGCAGATCCCGCTCATTTCGGACGCAGGTGTACAGCGTCAGGCAGTTGTCCCGCGTGTCCGCGAGACTGCTCCGGTCCGTCTCACTGACCTTGGCAACGGAGACCACCTCATAGGTGCGGGTACCCAGCTTTGTGGTGAGCGTGATCCTGTCTCCAGCCTCCAAGGTGTGGAGCCTGCCAAAGTAGGAATTAGTACCCCGGTTGTGGGCAGCCAACCCGATGTTGCCTCCCCAGATGGAGGTCTCCGTGAAGTGGCCCACTCCCTTTGCCAGGGTCCTGCTGTCCGTGCCCTGGTAAATCTTCACGCTCAGGTCAATGGCGGGGATTTTCAGCGTGCCCAGGTATCCGCCGCTGTAGTAGAGATCGTCCGTCACCTCGGTATAGCCGTCTGCGGCGCCGCCGGGGTTGGTCACAGTCACTGTGGAGGAGCCGGGGACATAGACCGTGCCATTGGTTTCGCCGCCCAAAGCGGGCGGCTGGACCGCGGAGGAGCTGCCGTTGATGACCGCGCCGGTATCGGGCATATAGCCGGGCGCCAGATTGGGGGTCAGGGGTGTGCCGGTATGCAGGGTATCGGCGCTGGCGCTGCCAAAAACGGGCGGGGCGAGAGCGGCGTTTTTGCTCACGTCCTCATTTTTCATAGCGCCCTCGCCCGGCGTGTGGATCACCTCAATGGAAGTGGGGTTTCCATACTCCGGGCCGCCAGTGCCGTCAATGGTGTACTCCAGCGGCTCCGCGGCATAGGCGGCCGCCATCGTGGAGGCCGTCATGTACAGGGCCAGCAGGAGCGTCGTCAGTTTTTTCATAGAGTTCACTGCTCCTTATCATATTAAATGTATTGTGTCACTCGTTCCCATTGCCGTCCTCAGCCAGTTCACCCCGCCGCTTGAGGAACAGGGCGATACCGATACCGCCGCCAGCCGCGGCGATCACGCCCAGAGGGACCAGCACATAGGCCCAGTGGAAAGCGGAGGCGGCGGTATTGGCGGTATCGGCAGCAGGCTCCACCGGCTGGAGGGGCGTACCCTCAAAGATTGCCACATACCGGGTTTTGTTCAGGGCAATCCGGCTGACAGTCCCGGTGTAGTCCGCGGAGACCGTATAACCCTTCACATAACTGCTGGTGGCGCTGCCGGTGTAGGTGGCCACAGCGGTGTAGCGGTCCCCCAGGGCGTAGCCGTCCAGGCTGCCGGTGTTGTCCGTCTGCCAGTTGACATCCTGGAGGGTCAGGGTCCTGCCGCCGTCCTGGATGGTCTTGGGGATGTACTGGGTGTCCTGACCCGCCAGGTTGGGATAGCTCCGGGTAGCGGAGACCTGCCTAGTGGAGCTGCCGTAGCCGGAGACATCCACCTGCACCGTATCCAGCCGCAGGGTCAGCGTTCCGGACAGGCCGTCATCGGTGATGAACTCCTTCTCCTGGGGCAGCAGGGCCAGGACAGAGGCCATGTCCTTGTTCTTGCTCTCCAGCGTCACCGTCTCGGTGTGTTGGCGGCTCTCATGCTCTGGAAGCTCCTGCTTGAGCAAGTCCACCAGAGTGTAGTGGTATCCGTCCTGCTCGAAGTCAGAGCGGGGGATGCCGGTGGGATCGTCCTCCGGGGACAGATCATAGAACTTGCGGATCTCGGTGCCGTCCTCATTCTGCGTGACAGAAGAGGGGTAACACACCTGGGCGGGATCAGCCCACTCCGCCGCATGAGCGGCGGGAGAGAGGGCCATCGTCAGCGCCAATGCCAGGGCGCAGACTGCGGTAAGTTTCTTCATTGTCGTTTCCTCCTTTATATTCTCATTTCCGGGGCGGGAGGAGCTTCCTCCTGTCCCATACCGGACTGCCTCTGATGAGGGAGCTGTACCAGCGACTGCTGGTAGGAATCCAGCACCGCCTGATGGAACTGCTGGTGGAACTCCTTGGTGCAGGGGAAGCAGATGTCCTTATAGCCGTCCCTGCCCTTGTAGCTGGGCATGGAGACGAAGGGGCCGCTGCTGCCCTCCACCACCTTGACGCCCCGGATAGCGAAGCATCCGTTCAGGTTGACGGAGGCGTCCGCCAGGACGGGACCGCTGGCGTGGAGGGAGT
>CAJUQM010000055.1 GCA_910588005.1 uncultured Oscillibacter sp. | reverse complement strand
CGGCGGCCACGGCGATGATCTCCGGATTGTTGTAGTTCTCCTTCAGCCAGGGGATGATGATGGATGTATCCAGGCCGCCGGAATAGGCCAGCACGATTTTCTTGATGTCGCTCTTATTCTTCATAATGGGGTCCTCCCTCGTGTTGTTTAATGATAGGTACATTATACGCCCTATGTGCATATTTATTCAATTGTGAGATTGTACAAGAATCCGGCGGGGCGCTGGCGGATTTTGCATATTATGAGAAAGTATGGCAAAAGGGGGCGCCCTGCGGGGCGGGGCGGAGGTGTCCGGCCGCGGGCCGGGGACGGGGTTTTCCGCCCGCGGGGCGGGGACGACAACACGCCGTTCCGGCGTGTCTAGGGTTGCACCCCCCATTTTCTCTTTTCGCCGCGCCGAAAAGAGAAAACGGGCCGTGCACGGTCCAAAAGAGAAAAGGGCGCTTTTGGTCCTCGCGCAAGTGCACTCCGTTCCTCGATCAGACTGGAGGAAGCTTGACGCGTGGACGCAGGGACTCTTCCACTGGTCCCGTGCTTCGCACTACCCGGTTCCGTTTGGGAAAGATTCTTCATCTACCGGGGGTAGAACGGCAGTCCTGCCCACCCGTACCCAGCCAGGCGCGAAGCGCGGGAAGAGGCGGAAGTCCATGCGTCAACGCACCAAAGCACCCTCGGAGGTACCAGCAGATGCGGCAGAGCGCCCCCGGGCTGTACACTGTCAGACGCAGCCGGCAGAAGGCTGCCAGGGTTTTACGGGCACTGGTTCAGGCCAGCCCCCGTCTCCGCCCGGTGGGCGGAGAACCCTCCTCCCGCCCTGCGGCTGGATCTCTCCCCTCCCGAACCTGCGGCGCGAAACCTTCCCCTTTCGATAGAAGGGCGTGCACAAAAAAGGTGCTGTCACTGTGTTGTCAATTCCGCCCGGTAAATAGCCTTTGTGTTATGATCGGATCAAATCAGATGACAGGGAGGGATTTTATGCAACTCAAACGCATCCGGGAACTGCGGGTGGAACGGGGCCTCACGCAGCGGCAAATGGCGGAGCTGCTGCAAATCAGCCTCAGCGCGTATTCCCGCTATGAGCGCGGGGTAGTCAAGATTCCACTGAAAATACTCTGCGGCCTTGCGGACATTCATCATACCAGCATCGACTACCTCATCAGGCATACCGACCAAAGGACTCCCCACGCCAGAAAGAAGTGAGGGCGGCACAGCCGTCCTCACTCTTCTTAAATATTTATACCATTTTCTCCGGCCGCACTGTCTCTTCAAACTCCTCCGCCGTCATCAGCCCCAGGGCCAGCACCGCCTCTTTCAGCGTCGTGCCGTCCCGAAGGGCCTTTTTCGCGCACTCCGCCGCCCGCTCATAGCCGGTCTTCGGCGTCAGACAGGTCACCAGCATCAGGGAATTCCGCAGGTTCTCCTCCATCCGCTCCGCGTTGGGGGTAATGCCCTCCACGCAGTGGGTCCGGAAGGAATCCATAGCATCCGCCAGCAGATCCGCGGAGAGGAGGAAGTTATACGCCGACACCGGCAGGAACACATTCAGCTGGAAATTCCCCTGGCTGGCGGCAAAGCCGATGGCCGCGTCGTTCCCCATCACCTGCACCGCCGCCATGGTGACGGCCTCGCACTGGGTGGGGTTCACCTTTCCGGGCATGATGGAGCTGCCGGGTTCATTCTCCGGAATGTGGAGTTCCCCCATGCCGCACCGGGGGCCGCTGGCCTCCCAGCGGATGTCGTTGGCGATCTTCATCAGATTCGCGGCCAGGGCCTTCAACGCCCCGTGGGCAAATACCAGCGCGTCCTTGCTGGTGAGGGCGTGGAATTTGTTTCCGTCCGGCCGGAATGCAAGGCCGGTCATCTCTCGCAGCTCTTTGCAGACCATCCCGTCATAGCCCGCCGGAGCGTTAAGTCCGGTGCCTACGGCCGTGCCGCCGATGGCCAGGCGGCACAATTCCTCCTGGGCCGCCCGCAGCATCCGGCAGGGGGCCTCCACCAGCTCCCGCCAGCCGGAGACCTCCTGGGCAAATTTCAGGGGGGTGGCGTCCTGGAGATGGGTGCGGCCGATGCGGATCAGATCCGGATACGCCTCCTCCAGCCCTTGGAAGGCCCGGGCCAGCTCCTCCGCCGCCGGAAGAACCCTGTGCTGCACTGCCAGGGCCGCGGCGATATGGAGGGCGGAGGGATAGGTGTCGTTGGAGGACTGGGACGCGTTCACATGGTCGTTGGGGTGGAGGGCAACGCCCTTCTCCGCCGCCAGGTGGGCAATCACCTCGTTGACATTCATGTTGGTTTGGGTGCCGCTGCCGGTCTGCCACACCACCAGGGGGAACTCACCGTCCCAGTTCCCCTCCCGGATCTCCCGGCAGGCGTCCGCCACAGCATCCGCCTGGGTCTCCGTCAGCTTTCCCACGGCGGCGTTGGCTCTGGCGCAGGCCTCCTTCAAATAGGCAAAGGCAATGATGATCCCCTTTGGCTGGCGCTGGCCGCCGATTTTAAAGTTCTCCAGACTTCTCTGCGTCTGCGCGCCCCAGCGGTGCTCCGCCGGGACGGCAATCTCTCCCATGGTGTCATGCTCAATTCGAATCTTCATCAGGAATCCTCCCCCAACCGTGTTTTTTATCTGTTCTCCCGTGAAAAAGGACAGGGCGGGGACCATTCCCCGCCGCTTCTCCCCGCCGGACGGCCCCTCGCCCGCAGAACCCCGTCCGGCGGAAAATCTGAACGCATAGCCCGCCCGCACTTGATTTGCAAACCGGCGCGAACACTCCCCAAACGCCGCTTGAGCCTTTCAGGCCCGCCGGGCCTCAGCGCTCCGAATGGCTCTGGGCCGCCGAGACGCCGCAGGGCTTGTAGGCCGAGGTGAGCACCTTTTCAAAGACCGGTGCGTCCGGCTCCTCCACTCTGCGCAGAATCTGCTCGCCGGCGGCGTTGCCCAGCTCCTCCACCGGCTGAATGATAGAATCCATCCGGTTGGAATAAAGATCATAAAAGTCGTAATCATAATCTACGAAGCTGACGAGGTCGATATCCTCCGCCAAGCGGATATTTTTCAACCCCAGATAGCTGATGGTCTCCAGCGCCATCAGGCCTTGGCAGACGATCAAGGCGTCGCACTTCTGCTCCAGCAGTTCGTCCAGGCAGTGCTGGGCGCTGTTCTCCATGGAATCGCCATAGCGGATCAGACCGTCCTCCTGGGCCAGCCCGCAGTCCGCCACCGCCTGCTGATAGGCGAAGATCCGCTCTCTGGTGGTGGACAGCCGGGGCAGGCCGCCGATAATCCCCACCCGGCGGACTCCCTTTCCCGCCAGGCGGCAGACACTGCGGTAGATCGGCTGGAAGTTGGACACACAGATCGAGGAGTACTTTTTCTCCTCAAAGATGCGGTCCACCAACACCACCGGAAAACCGGGGGGGATCAGTCCGTCAAAGCGGTCAAAATCGTCAATGGTGCTGGCGACCAGCAGCCCATCCACCAGCCCCGCCGTCAGCAGCCGGATGCTGTTCTCCTCCCGCTCCATATTCTCCTTGGTGTTGGCGATGATGAGGTGATAGCCCCGGGCGGACAGCTGGTTTTCCACCGCCTCAATCATGGTGGCAAAGAATTTGTTGGAGATATCCGGCACGATGAAACCGATGGTTCTCTTTTTTCCTGTGCGGAAGCTGCGGGCGGATGCGTCCGGCGTATAGCCCAGCTGGGCAATGGCCTGATAGACCTTCTCCTTGGTCTCGCCGGAGACATAGCGTGTATTATTAATTGTGTGGGACACCGTGGCGGTGGAGACCCCCGCCTGCCGGGCCACATCACTGATGGTCACTTTCATGATTGCCACTCCTTGCGCAAAGTCTGTTTCTCTTGCGTAATCCTATTTGCGTAATCAATTACCAGTATAGGATACTCCCCGGTTTTCGTCAAGTTTTTTCCCTCTGTTTTTCTCCAAATCCCAAATTTTTTACGATTTAATTATCAAAAATTAACAAGTGGCCATCATGAATGTTATCTGAAATGACAATTGTCAAAAAGCTAACAGTGTGGTACGATACTCCTGGAAAATCGATTAGGCAAATCGTTTACGCAAACGTTTCGACATTCAGCTTATAATTTTATATGAAAAAGGAGCAAAGAACTATGAAAGCGAAAATTGGCATCAATGGCTTTGGCCGCATCGGACGCATCGTATTCCGTGCCGCCCTGAAGCGGGACGACGTCGAGGTTGTGGGGCTGAACGATCCCTTCATGAATCCCGAATATATGGCCTATATGCTCAAGTATGACTCCGTCCACGGCAAGTTCCCCGGCGAGGTCTCCTACACTGCAGACGCTCTGGTGGTGGACGGCAAGGAGTTCAAGGTCTTTACCGCCAAGGAAGTCGGCGACATCCCCTGGGCCAGCGTAGGTGCCGAGTATATCTGCGAGTGCACCGGCCAGCATCTGGAGAAGAGCAAGTGCCAGGGCCACATCGACGCCGGCGCCAAGCACGTCATCATGGGCGCTCCCTCCAAGGACGACACCCCCATGTTCGTTATGGGCGTCAACAATCAGAAGTATACCTCCGATATGACCTTCGTGTCCAACGCCTCCTGCACCACCAACTGCCTGGCTCCCATCGCCAAGGTTCTGAACGACAAGTTCGGTATCGTAGAGGGCCTGATGACCACTGTCCACTCCGTCACTCCCACCCAGAAGCTGCTGGACGGCGCCTCTATGAAGGATTGGCGCGGCGGCCGTGCCGCTACCGGCAACATCATCCCCTCCTCCACCGGCGCCGCCAAGGCCGTGGGCAAGGTCATTCCCGAGCTGAACGGCAAGCTGACCGGTATCTCCATGCGCGTCCCCACACTGGACGTGTCCGTGGTGGATCTGACCGCCAAGCTGGCGAAGCCCGCCTCCTACGAGGAGATCTGCAAGGCCATGAAGGAGGCCTCTGAGGGTGAGCTGAAGGGCGTTCTGGGCTATACTGACGAGGATGTGGTTTCCTCTGACTTCCTGGGCGACTCCCGCACCTCCGTCTTCGACCAGAAGGCCGGCTTGTCTCTGACCGATACCTTCGTGAAGGTTGTCAGCTGGTACGACAATGAGTCCGGCTACGCCAACAAGATGGTGGAGCTGATTGCCTATATGTTCTCTGTGGACAACAAGTAATTTTCCATCGCTTTCGGCAAAGGGGCGGCAGGTAAAACCTGCCGCCCCTTTTTTAGAAAAATGAATATCTATCGGCAAAACTCTTCGGAGTTTCAATCCATAAATCCTTAAAACCACGCGGGCCGGACGCCTCCAGCAGCTCAAGTAAAATCCGCCGCAAGGCAAAACATAACCCCCCACTCGCTCCAGCGGCGAATGGGGGGCTTACACGTGGATCGGATTTTCCAAATTGTCTACCTCCAAATTGCTTCGGGATTACCGTTCGGATGCCGGGAATACTGGGGAATCGAAAAACTCAGGCTGGTTCGCTCCAATCCTTAAAACATCGGTACACGCAGAACTCTGCTCTGGAGATTTCCAAAACGGTCTCGTGCTGCTCAGCATAGTGAGTGTGTTTCGTCTTTGGGGTTCTTCCGGAGTTTACACGTTTTCTGAACAAAGCTCTCGATTCCGAACGGCGCGGGAATTCAGGAATCTCTTGGACTTACCTAGCCCATGGGACTCACTCCTTTCCTGTGTCTATAATGTACAATATTTTTTTGAATTTGTCAATAGCTTTATGCAATTTTAACATTTTTACCAAATTGCAGTCTTTACAGAAATGCAATTTGCACAAGCAACCGTTTACCTCTTTATTTGATGTCCCCGGTTTGAAAGCGAAAAAAGGAGAGATAATAGGGCTGTCTGAGAACAGGCACGCTCCCGGCGCGGCCCGCGCCGGGAGTGGAATCAACAAGGAGGCTTTTCATGAACGCGACAGTCAATGAAAACTGCATCGGCTGCGGCCTGTGTGCCGGCACCTGTCCCGTGTGCTTTACCATGGGCGACGACGGTCTGGCCCACGGCGGTGAGATCCCTGAGAACCAGCTGGCCAGTGCCCAGGAGGCCCGGGACGGCTGCCCTGTCAACGCCATCAGCATCGGGGAGTGACCGTCGAGGGCGGGGCGGAGGTCTCCGCCCCGCCCCTCTCTCCGGTCTCCTAACACAAAAGAGAGGGCGTTGTCTCAACAAAACTACTTATCCGCATATCCTCTTCGGATATAACGCCCCGTATCAGGCATACTAAGTCCACACGGAGGTGGAGCATGGAAGAACTGTCAAGCAATTACGGGGAAAATGTACGCCGTTTCAATGAGATCCTCGGCGTGGGCCGCAGCTGTGATCTGGTCAGCAGAGACTACATTATCGGCGGAAAGCGGGCCAGAATCTGGGTGATCGACGGCTACGGCAAAGACGAGATCCTGGAGCGAATGGGATCCTTTTGGCTGTCTCTGACGGAGAGCGATGTAAAGAGCCTCACGGAGATGCAGCAATTTGCCGACCGGTTTATCACCTTTTCCGAGACAGACGTCAGCTTTGATACGGAGGATATCGTCACCTCTGTCCTGCTGGGAAAAACACTGCTGGTAATGGAGGGTCTCTCCGGCGCAGCGCTGATGGACGCTAAAAATTACCCCAGCAGAGGGGTGGAGGAACCGCCGGACGGAAAGGTCCTGCGGGGTTCCCACGATGGGTTTGTGGAAGCGGTGGTTCCCAACATGGCGCTGCTGCGCCGCCGGATTCGGGACCCTCATCTCACCATGGAGGGCCATAAGGTGGGCCTCCGCTCCCGCACAGACGCCGTGTTGTGTTATCTGGATGACAAGGCGGACCCGGGTCTGCTGGAGGAGATCCGAACCAAGCTGAACGCCATTGATGTAAACTCTCTCGTTATGTCCCAGGAGAGCGTGGCGGAGGCCATCCGGCCAAAGCGGAAGCAGTGGTACAACCCCTTCCCCAAGGTGCGGTACACCGAGCGGCCGGACAGCGCTGCGGCCAGCATCATGGAGGGAAACATCATCTTAATGGTGGACAATTCCCCCTCGGTGATGATCCTGCCCACCACTTTTTTCGACTTCACCCAGGAGGCCAACGAATTCTATTTTCCTCCCCTGGTGGGCACGTATCTGCGGCTGCTGCGGATCGTGGTATTTTTAATCTCTCTGCTGATCACCCCGGCCTGGTACTTGATGGTCAGCGAACCCAACCGCTTGCCGGGCTGGCTGGAATTCCTGTCCTCCCCGGAGCCGGCCTCTCTGCCGCTGCTGTGGCAGCTACTGGTGGTGGAATTCCTAATCGACGTCTTAAAACTAGCCTCTCTAAATACACCGGACTCTCTGTCCAACTCCTTCTCCATGCTGGGCGCCCTGATCCTAGGCGACTTTGCCGTTCAGGCGGGATGGCTGGGGCCGGAAGTGCTGGTGTATATGGCCTTTGTATCCGTGGCCAGCTTTGCCCAACCCAGCTATGAGATCGGCTACGCCTTTAAGCTGCTGCGGGTAACCCTGCTGTTGGTCACGGCAGTCTTCGACGTGTGGGGATTCTGTCTGGGAATTCTCGGCATTTTGGTATTGCTGGCCACCACGAAGCCGCTGGTCGGAAAAGGGTATCTCTATCCCCTCATCCCCTTCAACGGCAAAGCCCTGCGCCGGCTTTTCATCCGCGAACCCATCAGCCGGGACAACACGTAAAAAACCGGAGCGGCATAGCCGCTCCGGTTTTCTGCATCTGCAATCAGAACTCCAGGTTCTTTCCTTCCCTGTCAAACACATGGCAGACATTGCCACCAAAGGTCAGGTGGATCTCCGCCCCAATGCCGAAGGTGTCGCCCTTGAGGTCCAGGGTGGGTACGATGACCACCACGTCCCGGCCGTTGGCATTGGCATGGAGGTGAACCTCGCTGCCCATCATCTCGCTGACGTCCACCTTTGCGGTGAGCGCGTTGGCGGTATCGCCGGCAAGGACAATATGATTGGGCCGGACACCCAGGGTGATGTCCTGGGCCGCCACATTCCTGGCCGCCAGAGCCGCCTGCTTCTCTCCGGACAGCTCCACCCTGCAGCCGCCCACGGACACGGTATATTTCCCGCCGTCTTTTTCCAGCTTGGCATCGAAGAAGTTCATCTGCGGCATGCCGATAAAGCCGGCCACAAACAGGTTGGCGGGGTGGTCAAACACCTCCTGAGGCGTGCCGATCTGCTGAATGAAGCCGTCCTTCATGATGACAATCCGGTCGCCCAGGGTCATGGCCTCGGTCTGGTCGTGAGTGACGTAGATAAAAGTGGTATTGATCTTCTGCCGCAGCTTGATGATCTCTGCCCGCATCTGGTTGCGGAGCTTGGCATCCAAGTTGGACAGAGGCTCATCCATCAGCAGCACCTTGGGTTCCCGAACAATGGCGCGTCCAATGGCCACCCGCTGGCGCTGGCCGCCGGAGAGGGCCTTGGGCTTGCGGTCTAAGTACTGGGTGATATCCAGGATCTCGGCGGCCTCCTTCACGCGGCGGTCGATCTCCTCCTTGGGGGTCTTGCGGAGTTTCAGGGGGAATGCCATATTCTCGTAAACAGTCATATGAGGATACAGTGCGTAGCTCTGGAACACCATGGCGATATCCCGGTTCTTGGGTTCCACATCGTTCATCAGCTGGTTGTCGATGTACAGCTCGCCGCCGGAGATCTCCTCCAAGCCAGCCACCATGCGCAGCGTGGTGGACTTGCCGCAGCCGGAGGGACCCACCAAGACGATGAACTCCTTGTCGGCGATATCCAGGCTGAACTCCTGCACGGCCACGACGCCCTCGTCGGTTACCTGCAGGTTCACCTTCTTCTCGCCGGCGTCGGCCTTTTTCTTGGACTTCTTTTCGCCGCCGCTGTGGGGGTAGACCTTTTTGATGTTCTTCAGGTTCAGAGTTGCCATACACTTCGGCTTTGATGGAGCGGCCTCCGCCCTCTCCACCTCGTCCCGGGGCGCGCGTCCCCGCGGACTTTACGGCAGGTCTCCACACTGCCGCACCGCAAGCCGCTGCGGATTTTCCTCCTTTTGTTTTGGTACCGGGGGCTGTGGAAGTGGAGCAGCCCGCGGCCCTGGTTTGATTTATGGAGAGGCGGATCACTCCGCCGGTCCAACAAGAATATGGTGCTCAGACCGTCACAACGCGGCCTTTGAACACAATGCCGCGAATGGACAGGCTCTCCCGCTCCAGCAGAACCAGGCTCGCCTCCTTGCCCACGTCCAGCGTGCCCGCCCGGTTCTCAATCCCAATGGACTGAGCTGGATTGTAAGTGCATGCCCGTACCGCGTCCGCCAGAGGAATGCCAAAGGAAACCGCCTGCCGCAGGCAGCCCATCAGACTGGTCACGGAACCGGCCAGCGTCTCCGGATGGCCCAAAATTGTGGCCCGGTTCCCATGGACTTCTATCATCTGCCCGCCAAAGGGATATTCTCCGTCAGGCATGCCCGTGGCCCGCAGAGAGTCGGAGATCAAAATCATCCGTTCCTTGCCAAAGAGCCGGAAGGCCGCCCGCACCGCAGAGCCGTGGACATGGATGCCGTCGCAGATCAGCTCCGGCTGAACGCCGGGCACATCGAACGCCGCGCCGATCACACCGGGGTCCCGGTGGGCAAAGGGCGGCATGGCGTTGAACAGGTGGGTTGCATGGCTGGCCCCCGCCTCAAAGGCGGCTCTGGCCGTCTCGTAACCGGCCACGGTGTGTCCCACCGAGACGGTGACGCCCATCTCCACCGCCGCCCGGATGAACTCCATGGAACCGGGCTGCTCAGGGGCCACAGTCACCAGCCTCACACACCCCTCTGCCGCATCCTGAAGGCGCTTTAGCATGGGAACATCCGGGTCATGCAGGAAGGCCCCGTTTTGCGCGCCCTTTTTCGCGGCACAGAGGAACGGTCCCTCCAGGTGGGCGCCCACCACCTCCGCGCCGCCGGAGTTTTTTGCCCGGTGGGCGGCGGTGGTTTTACAGATCTCCGTCAGCTGATCCTCCGGCAGCGTCATGCCGGCGGGACAGAGATAGGTTACTCCCTGGGACAGCTCATAATCCGCGATTTTTTGCAGCCCCTCCGGCGTGGCGTCGCTGAAATCCTCTCCCACACAGCCGTGGAAGTGGACGTCCACCAGGCCGGGGATCACATAGCAGCCGCTTGCGTCCAGCGTCTCTTCACCGGCGCTGGACTTGGAGATTAACGCGCCGTCGGTATAGAGATCCCGGGCAGAAAATCCCTGCTCCAGGTCAAACACCTGTCCTCCGGTTATCCGCATACGCACACTCCCGCCGCAATCAACTTGCCGAGGGCGGCCTCGTCCCCCACCAGCACCACATCGTTGTGAAGCTGGAGGATGGAGCCGGGGCAGCAGGGCGTAATGGGTCCGCATACGGCGTTGTAGATGGCGTCCGCCTTATCCGCGCCGCTGGCCAGCAGCAGCACCCGGCGGGCGGCCATGATGCAGCCGATGCCCATGGTAAAGGCCTGCTTGGGCACCTCTTCCCGGGTGGCGAAGAAGCGGGCGTTGGCGTCGATGGTGCTCTCCGCCAAATCCACCACGTGGGTGGCCTTCATAAAGTCGTCGCCGGGTTCGTTGAACCCGATATGGCCGTTGCGACCCACGCCCAGCAGCTGCAGATCGGCATAGCCCAGGGCGCGGATCTGCTCATCGTACCTGGCGCACTCGGCGGCGGCGTCCTCCGCCAGCCCGTCGGGCACCCAGGTGTTCTCCGGACGGATGTCAATGTGGTCAAAGAAATGGCTCTGCATGAAGTAGCGGTAGCTCTGGTCGTGGTCCGGGGCCAGCCCCTTGTACTCGTCCAGGTTTACGGAGCGGACCTCTTTGAAGCTGAAATCGCCCCGCTGATGCCAGGCAACCAGCTGCTTATAGGTCCCCACCGGCGTAGAACCGGTAGCAAGACCCAGCACACAGTCCGGGCGGCGGATGACCTCGGCGGAGATCAGGTTGGCCGCACGGCGGCTCATGGCCTCGTAATCCTTTTCACAGTAAATTCTCATGATGCGTTCTCCCTTTCCAAATGATCCTGAGCGCCTCTCCAAGAACCGGTATACATATATTTTATGATACCACAGTCCTCAAAAGAAATCCACCAGGTCTTGCAAATCTTTCAGATCTCTCGCCGCGGATCCGGAACTCAGCCCTTTACGCCGCCAGAGGCCAGACCGCTGACCAAATTCTTCTCAATACACATGAAGAGAATGACCACAGGGATGATGGCGAAAATAGAGGCGGCGAAAAGATACTGCCACTCAATAATATTATAGCCATTAAAGGTATTGATACCCACGGTCAGCGGCTTAAGCGTATCGGTGGAGATCAGGCACAGGGCCACGGTATACTCGTTCCAGGCGTTGATAAAGATGAAAATCAGCGTTGTAACGATTCCGGGAGCCGCCACGGGCAGCAACACTTTCATCATAGACTGAACCCGGGTACAGCCGTCGATGGTGGCGGCCTGCTCCATCTCCGCCGAAATACCCATAAAAGTGCCCCGCAGCAGCCAGACGGTGAAGGCCTGGTTGAAGGCGGCATTGATAAAGATCAACCCCAGAATGCTGTCCGTCAGGCCCATGTTCAGCATGACCTTGTAGATGCCGATCAGCAGCACCACCGGCGCGAACATCTGGGAGACGATAATGACGCCCAGGAACGCCGTCTGGCCCTTGAACTTCATTCTGGCCAGGGCGTAAGCGGCGGGGATGCCGCAGAGCATGGCGATAATCGTGGAGCCGCCGGCGATGAGGATGGAGTTGAGCATGTACTTGGCCATGGGGGCCCGGCTCCAGATGTCGATGAAGTTGGACCACAGGGCCGTGATAGGCAGGATGGTATTGCCGCCGAAGATCTCATTGCGGCTTTTCAGGGCCGTGCAGAGCATGGCGAAATAGGGGTAGAGGGTGATGATGCACACGTCAAGCACCACAAAGTACAGCAGGACCCGCAAAATCACCTTTTTCACGGAGACCGGCTTTTTCAGAGCGGCAGCGGGCTGGCTCACAGGTCGTCATCTCCTTTCCGCAGGGTGTAGATCATGTAGGTGCTGGCGCAGATCAGCAGAATGATGAAGCCGATGACCGACACGGCCGCGGCCTCGCCCTGCTTGCCGTTGTAGAAGGCCAGCTTGTAGAGGTAGGTGACCAGGGTGTCCGTGTGGTTGG
>CAJUQM010000054.1 GCA_910588005.1 uncultured Oscillibacter sp. | reverse complement strand
GTTACAGGGACTTCTCGTAGGACTCGATCATCTTCTTGAACGTGTGACCCGTACGGCATCTGAGATTTGCAAGGTATTTGTCGGTGGTCTCCCCGGTAAAGATCTTGATTTGCAGGCGTAAGGAGCCGTCCTCCTCCGGTGTGGCAAAAATTTTGTCAACGTACTTGTCCACAAATTCTCTGCCGATGACGCCTTGGGCCGCGTCCTGCTCCGCCTCCCGGAGAACCTGGCGGATGGCGTCGGTGTGTTTTTTGAAGCTGCCGGCGGAGTCCCGCTGCGTTTGCAGATCCTGAAGCTCCCGGCGGGCTGTTTCCGCCTCCTGAGCGCACTGCTTGTTCATGGAGAGGAAATCCCGGTCGGAGAGTTCCCCCAGGGCGTTGAAGGTCAGAAGCTTCTGACGTTTCCTCTCCGCCGTCTCAATGGTCCGCTCCAGGGATTCCATCTTTTTTTGCAGGTCTCCGCCCTGGTCCAAAGACCTGTACAGCTCCATATATTCCTCAATCAACGCCTGGGCGTCGGACTCCGTCTCCCGGAATACCTCCAGCAGCAGGGGCTTCAGGTCGTCTTCGTAAACGGCAAAGGAGGGGCAGGAGTCCGCGCCGTTTTTGATCTTCCCGGAGCAGACCCACTTGCTGTTTTTCCTCCCGCTCTTGTCCACAGAGTCCCGGCGGTAGTAGGCCGCGCCGCAGTGCGTGCAGTAGAGCTTGCCCGTCAGAAGGTTGGCGTGGTTGCAGATGCCCTGGCGGCCTTTTACGTCCTCACTGCGCCTTTTCAGCACGGCGTTAGCCCGCTCCCACAACTCTTCGGAGACGATGGCCGGGACGATTTCTCCGGTCTCGTCCTTAAACATCACCCACTCCTCCGGCGGAAGAAATTTCTGCTTCTTGGTAAACAGGTCCACCACCTTCACCTTATTGCCCACATACCAGCCCTTGTATTTGGGATTGGAGATCACGCCGGACATGGTGGTGTGGGCAATCCGCCTGCCGTTGTGATTGCGGTAGCCCCTGTCCCAGAACAGCGTCTCGATCTGCTTCATGCTGTAATCGCCGGTGGCGTAGAGCTGGAACAGCTCCCGCACCATCGGCGCCTCGTCCTCGTCGACGGCCAGCCGCCCGCCGTCTTTCACATAGCCGAAGATCCGGCTGTTGCCCAGCACCACGTTTTTTTTAATGGCCTGGGCGTGGCCGAACTTCACCCGGCTGGACAGCTTGCGCAGCTCGTCCTGGGCAATGCCGGACATAATGGTCAGCCGGAGTTCGGAATCCTCGTCAAAGGTGTTGATATTGTCGTTTTGGAAAAACACGCCCACTCCGGCGTTCAGCAGCTCCCGGGTATACTGGATGGAGTCCAGTGTGTTGCGGGCAAAGCGGGTGATCTCCTTCGTGATAATGAGATCGAATTTGCGGGTGCCGCCGTCCTCCACCATGCGGTGGAAGTTCTCCCGCTTCCTGGTGGTGGCGGCGGACAGGCCCTCGTCAATATAGCCGTCCACAAACTCCCAGGCCGGATTTCTGCGGATAAAGTCCTCGTAGTAGGCGATCTGGTTGCCCAGGGAGTTGAGTTGTTCGTCGCTCTCGGAGGATACGCGGGCATAGTATGTGACCCGCAGGGGGATCTCGTAGATGGATTTTGTCCGCAGTGACTGGCGGATTTCGAGAAGGTCCATGGCGCGCCGCTCCTCTCATTTCGTTTTATCATGTCCTTAAAGCAGTATATCACGGAAAAAGAAAAAAGCAAGGGGACGGCGGTGCGCGTCCTCCTTGCCGGCTTAGAGGGTGGGAGCCTTCCAAGCGTTGATTTTCAGCGCCATCCGGCCGTACTCCCGCTCGGTGATCAGTTTCTTTTCCAATAATACCCGGTTGTAGTAGGTCAGCCAGAGCCGCCCGGCCAGATCCTGCCGTCGCTGCGCGGGTGATTCCTGTTCAGTCAATCGCCGTCCCTCCTCTGTACGGTCATGTTTTCCGCTTTTTCCCGGGTCTATACAGGGCTGTAATGGAAAACCGTTTTCCCATGAGAAATAGGGCGGGAGAGAGCTGGGCGGCGGAGCCGTCTGCTGGCGGTTTGCTCAGTCCGGCGTTTCTCTCAAAAATATATGATGGGACCGTATGCCGCTTCCCGTCCGGGGACCCCGGAGGGGGGAATAGCAGAAAAACGCAGTTTTTTCGCAGAATCACCCATTGGCAGTCCGGTGGAAATGCACTATGATAGTGGCAGATTATCCGCAGGGAATCCAGGCGTCCCCCGCCTTCGGGCTGCGGGTGAGCCGTAAGGAAACAGCCGCCATGGCTGCAAGGAGGAAATGGTATGAAGATCGCCTTTGACGTCGACGTTTTAGCCAAGCAGATGCCCATCCGGGACTATGTCCGCAAGGTGGCGGACTGGGGCTACAAGTACATCGAGCAGTCCCCCCACCCCCGGATCAATCCCTTTTACAAGCACCCTCTCTTCTCCAAGGAGTGCGAGGAGGAGTACCGCAGGGCTTTGAAGGAGACCGGCGTGGAGATTTCCTCCTTCATCGTGGTCTACCGCTGGTCCGGTCCCACCGAGGAACAGCGCCGGCACGCCGTGGCCAATTGGAAGCGGATGATCCAGATCGCCGTGGATATGGGCGTGCCCGTCATCAATACCGAGTTCTCCGGCGACCCCAACCAGCAGGAACTCTGCAACGGCATGTTCTTCCGCTCCATGGAGGAGCTTCTGCCCATTATCGAGCGGGAGGGCCTGCGGGTGGAGATCCAGTCCCACCCCTACGACTTCTGCGAGCTGAACGACGAGACCTGCGACATTGTCAAGTCCTTCCGCTCCAAGAATCTGGGCTATGTCTACTCCGCCTCCCACGGCTTTTTCTACGACCAGGGCAAGGGAGATGTGCGCCACATGCTGAAGTACGCCGGAGACGAGCTGACCCACGTCCTTCTGGCGGACACCTGGAACCAGACCAAGGACTGCCGCTATATTCTCAATCCCCCCTGGCTGAACCAGCGGGGCCGGGCGGACGCCACCATCCACCAGCACACCGCAATGGGCGAGGGCGAGGTGGATTTTGACGGGATCTTCGAAACCCTGCGGGAAATGGACTTCGCCAACAAGCAGATGAAACCCGATGCTCCAAAAGCGGGCGGGGACAATATCATCTGCGTCAGCTATTTCGGTTTTCCGGAGAAGATGGACCAACAGGCCCCTGAGGCCCTGGACCGCATCCGGCACGAGCTGCTGGGCCGATGATGAACAAAGAGTTTGGATATCCGGCCTACGGCCCCGATGGGACGCAGGTGCTGACCACGGCCGGGGGAGACTACAGGGACGCGCTGATGGACACTGCCGTCTGCCGCTTAGAGGCGGGGGAGACGAGGACCTTTTTATTCCCTGGGGAGGAGTGCGCCTTCCTCCTTATCGAGGGCGGCGTTACTTTTTCCTGGAGCGGGGAGACCGTCCGGGGAGACCGGGACAGCTGCTTTGACAACGGCGCTCAGGTCTGCGCCCTCCATGTGCCCCGGGATGTGCCGGTGACGCTGTCGGCCCACCGGACCGCTGAGGTCTTTCTGGCCCGCACGGAGAATTCGGAGGAGTTTTCCCCTCGCTTTTACAGTGCGCAGGATATTGCCAATGTGACATCCTGCGCGGAGATCTGCGGCGGCGTCTGCCGGCGGCAGGTCACCACAGTCTTTGACGGCGACACCGCGCCCCGCTCCAATCTGGTGCTGGGAGAGACCTATCCCCTGCCGGGGAAATGGTGCGGCTATCCGCCCCACAGCCACCCCCAGCCGGAGGTCTATTACTACCGTGTGGACCGCCCGGAGGGCTTTGGCTTTTGCTGCGTGGGGGACAACGTCTACAAGATCAAGGACCGGAGCTTCTCCCTGCTGGCACACGGGGCTATGCACCCCCAGGTGGCGGCGCCGGGCTACCGGATGTACATCATCTGGGCAATCCGCCATCTGCCGGGAGATCCCTGGCGCCGGGGGGCCAACCTGCCGGAGTACCAGTGGCTGGAGCGGCAGCCCTGAGGCGGCTTAATTGGAAGAATGGAAGAGACGGCAGCGCCCGAAAATCTATGGATTTTCGGGCGCTGTTTCATTGGAATCGGGGAATTTAACATTTTGTGTGTGACAAACCGCTCCAATTGTGGTATGATAGGGGAAATACACCACACAGGAGGACCAAACGTGAATCAGAGACTCACCGCCCGCCAGTTGGTGCTGATTGGCTCCATGCTCTTTGGGTTGTTTTTCGGAGCGGGCAACCTGATCTTTCCAATGATTCTCGGCGCAAAGGCCGGGACATCTCTGCCGGCAGCCCTGGCCGGGCTGCTGGTCACCGCCGTGGGAATCCCGCTGCTGGGTATCGTCTCCATGGGAATTTCCCGCAGCGAGGGGTTGATCCACCTCTCTGGACGGGTCTCCAAGCGGTTTTGCTATCTCTTCACCTGCGGACTTTACCTGACCATCGGGCCGCTGTTCGCCATTCCCCGGTGTGCCGCCACCAGCTTCACCATCGGTGTCCGCCCCCTGGTGGGGGAGAGCGCTGCGCTGCCCCAGCTGATCTTCACCGCGCTGTTTTTCGCGGCGGTGCTGTATTTTGCCCTAAAGCCCTCTAAGATCCTGGACTCCGTGGGAAAGTTTCTGAATCCCGCCTTTTTGGCCTTTTTGGGGGTGATGCTGGTCACCGCCCTCGTTAAGCCGGTGAATCCGCTCTCGGCGGTGCCCGCCGGCGGGAGCTATGCCGGCGGCGCCTTCTTCGCCGGGTTCCTCCAGGGCTATGACACCTTGGATGCCCTGGCCAGTCTGGCCTTCGGCATCATCGTAATCCGTACGATCCGCCAGCTGGGGGTGACGGAACCGGGAGCTGTGGCGGGCAATACCGTTCGGGCCGGCGTGGTCAGCATGGCGCTGATGGCGCTGATTTATGCCGCCACCGCCCTGGTGGGCGCTCAGAGCTATGCCCTGTACGCGGAGCGGCTGGCAGATCCCGGCTTCAACGGCGGCGACGCCTTTGCCGTCATCTCCCACCACTACTTCGGTCAAGGCGGCAGTCTGATCCTGGCGGCCACGGTGACGCTGTGCTGCATGAAGACCGCCATCGGCCTTGTGACGGCGTGCAGCGAAACATTTTTGGAGCTGTTCCCCGGAAAACTGGACTACCCCAAGTGGGCGGTGGTGTTCACCGGGGCGTCTTTTCTGATTTCTAACATCGGCCTGTCCCAGATCATCGCCCTGTCCGCGCCTGTGCTGTACTTCCTGTGCCCCCTGGCCATTGTGCTGATCCTGCTGGGAATTGCCGGGACCCGGTTCGGCCACACCCGGATTGTGTACCGGTGCGCCATGGGCGCGGCTCTGGCGGCGGCAGTACTGGAGCTGGCCAGGGTGGTGGGCGGTCCCTGCCAGCCTCTTGCGGACTGGACGGGGCGCTGGCTGCCGCTGTACGGCTATGGTCTGGGCTGGGTGGTTCCGGCGGCCCTGGGCTTTGGGGCGGGGCTGCTGCTGAATGCAAGAGAAAAACGGCGCGATAGGGGAGAATAAGGACTTTTATAGCCGGCGTGGAGCCGCAGGTTTCTCCGCCTCCACGGATAATCCGCCGCTTTTAAACAGGTTGCACACCGCGCGGCCCGTGGAAGGACGGCCGCGCGGCTCTTTATATAAAAACAGGTGGGGAAAAGAAAATTTTTACAGTCCCCATTTTTCGGAAACTTTTTTGCCAATTTCGCGTCTTAATGAATGTAGAAATTTTGTAACTATTTTGTTGTTGCATTATGGGATAGACTGTATTAGCATAGATAGTACAGTTTACGGATCATGGAAAAAAGGAGAACCGAACATGTCAGAAGTCAAGGAACGCGAGGAGCTGTCCCAGACCCAGACGGCGGAGACACCGGCTGTTCAGGCGGCGGAGAACGCGCCGGCCAAGGTGCCGCTGAAGGAGAAGTGGAAGGCCATGCCCCGGAAAAAGCGGCGCAGGATTGTCCGCCTGGGAATCCTCCTGCTGGTATTGGCCCTGGTGGGCGGAGGGGTGTATAAACTCCTCGGCGGCAAGCAGGAGGGGGAGAACCAGATCATCACCGACGTGGTGCACTACGGCTCCATCACCTCCGTGGTGGACGGCAGCGGTCTGACCCGGGCCAAGAGCAGCGAGACCATCACCCTCACCACTGCGGGCACCGTGTTGGATGTGCTGGTGGCGGAGGGCGATGTGGTCACCGCCGGGACGCCCCTCTTCACCATCGACAGCCCGGCGGCGGAGACTGCCGTGCAGAAGGCCCGCAGCAATTTGGAGGGCTATCAGAAGCAGCTGAATCAGGCGGAGAAGGATATCGCGGGGCTGAACCTCTCCGCGGGCTATCCCGGAAAGCTGCTGGAGACCGTCACCCTAAACCCCGGCGACACCATCAGCAAGGGGCAGAAGGTGGCGGTGCTGGCGGACGACACCCGCCTGCGCCTGACCCAGTATTACAGCTATGCCTACTCCGGGGAGCTGTACGCCGGCCAGACCGTGGACGTGTCCGTTCCGGCGCTGATGAGCACGATCCCCGGCCGGATCGAGGCAGTGCATATGGTCAGCCGCATCACCTCCGAGGGGTCTAAGCTCTTTTCCGCGGAGATTATTCTGGACAACGAGGGCGCCCTCACCGCGGAGATGGCGGCCTCTGCCACCGTCAATGTGAACGGAGAGACCGTCTATCCCTACGAGCCGGGGAAGCTGGAGTACTACCGCACCGGCGATTTGACCTCCACCGTGTCCGGCACCGTGATCTCCAGCAGTCTGGTGGACTACCTCCAGGTGTCCACCGGGCAGGTGCTGGTCACCATCGACGGCGAGGAAAGTGAGAGCGAACTGTTCACCATCCAGCAGAATCTGGAGAGTGCCCAGGAGGAGCTGGAGACCGCCGAGAAGAACCTGGCCAACTGCAACGCAACGGCCCCCATCGACGGTATGGTCATCGGACTCACCATTCAGCCCGGGGACGAGATTGCCGCCAACACCACCGTCGTTACCATCTCAGACACCTCTACCATCACCGTCTCCGCCAACGTGGACGAGCGGAATATCAGCTATATCAAGCCCGGCATGATGGTAAATCTGGACCAGTGGGGTACCCCGGCCATGGGTACGGTGGAGACCGTCAGCATGTCTTCTACAGTCAATAACGGTGTGGCTACATACCCCATCACCATCTCCGCCGACAACGCCGAGGGCAGCATCCAGGTCAACAGCTACATCAACTATAACCTCACCGCCAGCGAGAACGACAACTGCCTGATCCTGCCCCTCCAGTGCGTGCGCACCGTGTCCACGGAGGAGGGCGAGACGCTGCAGGTGGTCTACGTCTCCGGCAGCAAGCCGGACAGTGCCGTGGAGAACGTCATGGTGGACGAGATGATCCCCGAGGGATATTGGGCCGTGCCGGTGGAGATCGGCATCTCGGACAACTATAACGTGGAGATCCGCTCCGGTGTGGAGGACGGCACGGAGGTCTTTACCCAGATGCAGTCCATGTACGGCATGGACGGCGGCGTCATGTTCGGTTGAGGTCGGTCGTCATGGCACATTTGGTAGAATTGCGGGACGTCTATAAGATCTACGGCGAGGGCCTGGAGAGCGAGGTCCGCGCCCTGGACGGGGTGTCCCTGGCGGTGGACCCGGGGGAGTTTTTGGCCATTGTGGGCCAGTCCGGCTCCGGAAAATCCACCATGATGAACGTGCTGGGCTGTCTGGATATTCCCACCCGGGGAGACTACCTCCTGGACGGCACCGACGTCCGGGAGCTGACGGACAAGGAACTCAGCCTGATCCGCAATAAGCAGATCGGTTTTATCTTCCAGCAGTACAACCTGATCCAGAGCCTGACGGTGCTGGAGAACGTGGAGCTGCCCCTGATCTATCAGGGTATCAACGCCGACGACCGCTATGACCTGGCCATGGAGGCCCTGGAGCGGGTGGGACTCTCCGGCCGTGTGAAACACAGGCCTACGGAGATGTCCGGCGGCCAGCAGCAGCGGGTGGCCATTGCCCGGGCCATCGCCACCCATCCCCCCATCATCATGGCCGACGAACCCACCGGCGCCCTGGACTCCCGCACGGGCCAGGAGGTGCTGCAGTTCCTCCAGCAGCTCAATAAGGAGGGCAGTACCATCATCCTCATTACCCACGACAACGGCATCGCCGCCACGGCCCGCCGCTGCGTGCGGCTCCAGGACGGCAAGATTGTGGAGGACAGGGAACAGGAGGTGGACTGGCTGTGAATATCCGCCAAGCGGTCAAGATGGCCTGGAAGTCCATTGTGGGCAAAAAGGGCCGGTCCATACTCACGATGCTGGGCGTGATCATCGGCATCGCCGCCGTCATGACCATTGTGGCCACCATGAACGGCTATACGGTGAAGACCATGGAGCAGTACTCCGCCATGGGCAGCAATAAGATCAATGTGAACATCTATAATTATGTGTACGTGGAGGACGCCAACGGCAACATAGTCAGTGCCGGAAAGGACTACTTCCCGGATCTCTACGACTACTGCAAGAGCCTGTCCGAGTATGTGGTGGGCGTGACGCCGGAGGCCTATGTCAGCGCTACGGTGGTCTACGGCACCAAGAACTCCGATAACTTCCAGTGGGACTGGGAGACCCAGACCGGCCAGCGTCGCCCGGAGATCTATTACGGCAGCGACCAGTACAGCATCTGCAACAACCTGACCGTCATGAAGGGCCGGGATATCTCCGAGCTGGACGTGGAGCGGTACAACCAGGTGTGCGTCATGGGTTCCCGGGCGGCGGAGACCTTTTTCGGCGCCGCCGACCCGGTGGGAAAGGTCATCCAGCTCAACGGCCAGAGCTTCACCGTGGTGGGGGTCTACGCCCCCCGACTCACCGGGGCCGACGCCCAGACCAGTTTTATCGACAACATCATCATCCTGCCCTATACCGCCCGACGGGTCCTGGGCGGAGAGACTATGGAGAACTTTATCGTCAAAGCCAAGGACAGCGAGTCTGTAAAAGAGGCCACGGCCCGGATTCAGAGCTTTCTCAACGGGCTGGTGGACCAGTCCACCGGCGGGTCTTGGGTGAGTTCCGACGACCGCTGGCAGCAGTCTATGAACGAGCAGATGGCCATGATCTCCCTGGTGCTGGGCGGAATTGCCGCCATCAGTCTGCTGGTGGGCGGCATCGGCATCATGAACATCATGCTGGTCACCGTCACCGAGCGGACGCGGGAGATCGGCATCCGCCGGGCCATCGGCGCCCAGCGCAGCTCCATTGTCACCCAGTTTTTGATCGAGGCGGCCATGCTCTGCGGCATCGGCGGCATCATCGGCATTTTGCTGGGTACAGGCGGCAGCCTGCTGGCGGGAAAGCTGCTGTTCCAGATGACCATCTATCCGGCGGCCTGGATCACCGGCAGCGCCTTTTCCCTGTCGGTGGCCCTGGGCGTGATCTTCGGCATCTATCCCGCGGCCAAGGCCGCCAAGCTCCAGCCCGTGGAAGCCCTGCGGGCGGAATAAAGGAGGAAGAACGAGCATGAAGAGATTTTGGAGTTTCCTGCTGGCGGCGGTTATGGCGCTGTCCCTGCTGGTCCTGCCGGCGGGCGCGGCGGATGTGGCCCGATTTTCCGACGTGACGGACCGGAATACCATCATGGCCGTGGAGTCCCTGCGGCTGATGGGCGTGCTGGACGGATATGACGACAGCACCTTCCGTCCCGGCGCCGCGCTGAACCGGGCGCAGTTCTGCAAGATGGCGGTATACGCCATGAACGGTGAGGATGAGCTGGGGCTGTACAGCTCCGTTACCATCTTCCCGGACGCCAAGCCCTCCCACTGGGCGTCCGCCTACATCAACATGGCCTCCCGAAAGGGCGTGATCGCGGGCTATCCGGACGGAAAGTTCCACCCGGAGCGGTCCGTCACCGTGGGACAGGCCGTGACGATCCTGCTGCGGATGCTGGGCTATAAGGATGAGAACATCGGCGGCGTGTGGCCCGCCAGCTACATGGCGGTGGGCGCCACTGTGGGACTCACCGACGGCGTGGGCACCAACGGCAACGCCACGCTGACCCGCGGCCAGGCGGCCCAGCTGTTTTTGAACCTGCTGCGGGCCAACATGAAGGAGGGCGGCAGCTATCTGGCCTCCCTGAAGGCCACCGTTTTGGAAAACCAGGTGCTGGTGACCTCCTCGGCCACAGGGCCGGACGGGCTGGACACCGCCATGAAGCTGGCCTCCGGCGAGACAGTGTACCAGATGGCCTCCGGCAAGGCCTCCAACGGAGCGCTGAACGGCCTGCGGGGAACACTGGTGCTGAATAAGAGCGGCAAGGTCATCACCTTTGTGCCCGACGCCATGGGCGTGCAGATGACGGTCACGGTTGCTGCCGCGAAGGCCAATCAGATCGTGGATATCAGCGGCGCCGTCTACGCGGTGACGGGCAAGACCCAGACGTACTACAACGGCGAGGAGAAGAGCTGGAGCGAGGTGTTCTCCTGGGTCAGCGCGGGCAGCAGTGTGACGCTGTACCTCAACTCCGCCGGCGGTGCGGACTATATCTTCGTGGGCGGCGGCACGACTGCCAGCTCGGCCGTCATTGTCTATGAAAACGGCTCCACCGCCGGGTTTGCCGACCTCACAGGCGGCGGAACCAACTACAAGCTCTACAAAAACGGCGCGGAGGCCCTGGCCAGGGACATCCAGAAGTACGACGTGGCTACCTACTCCCCCGCCACCAACTCCATCCGGGTATGCGATACCCGCATCAGCGGCTTCTATGAGAGTTCCTCCCCCAATCCGGAGGAACCCGCGGAGATCACGGTGCTGGGCCACGCCTTCCCGGTGCTGACCACGGCGAGGGAGAGCGTCTCCAAGTTTAAGCCCGGCGACCAGCTGACGCTGCTTTTGACGGAGGATAACCAGGTGGCCGGAGCCGTGGAGTCCAAGGGATCCATCGCCTCCAGCAACGCCATCGGCATTGTCCGGTCCGGCGGCCGGGTGGATCTCCTCTGTGGGATTACCCTCACGGGCGAGAAGACCGACGGGGAGGACCTGGTGGGCCAGCTGGTCAGGGTCTCCTCCACCTACCGGGGACACCTGGGACTCTCCCGGCTCAGCGGCGGCAACGCCAGCGGCGATTTGGACGTGGCCGCCCGGATGCTGGGCCGGCGGCAGCTGGCGGACAATGTGATGATCTTCCAGAACGGCCTCAACGGCGTAGAGGCCATCAGCCTCAGCAGCCTCAACAAGGGCGTGATCCCCGGCAGGCAGATCACCTACGCCAGGGCGAACTCCGCGGACAAGGTGGATCTCATTGTCCTGAACTCCGGTGAGAACGGCACCGTGATTTATGGACGGATTTTCACAGAGACGCATGAAAGCCAGGAAAATGTGTTCGATGATGATGGAAACCCCATAAAAGATGAAAACGGATATAATGTCGTCAAGACCACCAGTTGGGAGACCATGGGCGTGGAATACGGCAACGGCCTGCGTACCAAGGAGTATGGAGTGCGGAATGATGTGGATACCGGCGACTATGTGGCCGTGACGGTAAACCAGGGCGGAACCGGCTTCTCCAGCCTGAAAAAGCTGGCTGAGACCAAGAATGTTCCCAATTCCGCCTGGACCAGCGAGAACCTGGTGACGGTCGGCGGCACGACGTATACGGTTCCCGCCAATGTGCTGTGCTACAACCGGGATATGAAGATGTGGGTGTCTCTGTCCGAGGCCCATGCCTATGCGGACCGGTGTAATATCTACACCGACGGCGGCTATGTCCGGTGCATCGAGGTGAAACGGTAAGACCCGTATTCATAAGGCGGAGGGGAGGCGCTTCCATTGGAAGCGCCTCCCCTCCGCCGCTTTCGCAAAAAGAGGCTCCCGGCAAAAGCCGGGAGCCTCATGTGTCATTTGCGGGAAATCGTCCTGCGGCGGGTCAGATCCGGGTGATATCGATGGGACGCAGGTCCGCGCTGCGGCCCTGAGTGCGCACGGTGAGCATGGCCCGGGCTGTGTCCAGCGCCGTGACGCAGGGCACGGAGTGCTCCACCGCCGAGCGGCGGATGCGGAAGCCGTCGGTGTCGTGGCGGCGGCCCCGGGTGGGGGTGTCGATCACCAAGTCCACTGAGCCGGAGGAGATCATGTCCAGGATGTTGGGATGGGCCTCGGATACCCGGGCCACCTTGCGGGCGGATACGCCTGCGGAGCGCAGGGCGTCACAGGTGCCGGGGGTGGCCAGGATCTCGATGTCCATATCCGCAAAGCCCCGGGCGATGTCCACGATCTCCCCCTTGTCCTCATCCCGGACGGTGACGATGATCCGTCCGCCCCGCTTGGGAGCCTTCATCCCGGCCCCCTTAAAGGCCTTCAGCAGCGCCTGGGGGAAGGATTCGGCCAGCCCCAGGCACTCGCCGGTGGATTTCATCTCCGGTCCCAGGCCGGTGTCCACGTCGGTGAGCTTCTCAAAGGAGAATACCGGCATTTTTACGGCGTAATAATCCGCCTCCCGGTAGATTCCCGTGCCGCAGCCCATGCTCCGCAGCTTTTCCCCCAGCATCACCCGGGTGGCCAGGTCGATGATGGGGACCCCGGTGACCTTGGAGATATAGGGAATGGTGCGGGAGGAGCGGGGATTGACCTCGATCACATAGATCTCGTCGTTGTAGACGATGAACTGGATATTTACCAGGCCGATGACCCCCAGGGCCTTGGCCAGGTCCCGGGTGTAGCGGAGAATGGTCTGTTTGTGCCGCTCCCCGATGTGCATGGGGGGATAGACGGAGATGGAATCTCCGGAGTGGATGCCGGCCCGCTCAATATGCTCCATGATACCGGGGATCAGCAGGTCCTCGCCGTCAAAGACGCCGTCCACCTCCACCTCCCGGCCCATGAGGTATTTGTCCACCAGGATGGGGT
>CAJUQM010000053.1 GCA_910588005.1 uncultured Oscillibacter sp. | reverse complement strand
GGGGGCGGCTCCGCCAAGGGGTGTCCTTCCCTGCCAGTATATACCAGCAGACGCCAACGGCGGCTTTTGCATCGGGCAGAGCTTCGCCGATGCACTAGGGGCTTGGGGACCATCGGCCACCAACAAGCTGCGCCGGGTATATACCGGGGCATTGCTTGCTACTACTCCGCTTCTATAAAAGAGGATTGAAAAGTGCTTACACTGATGGTATACTAGGCTAGTGCCAATTCGAAAAATCGGAATCTGTATTTTGAAACTATGATTAATAATAGGAGGAAATAAATCATGTACACTTACAAAACAGAAATTTTGATGGTCGGAACCAAGTGGTTTTCCGACAAAGCAGACGCAAACGATATAGCAGTATTAGACCAGTTAATCAACGAAAGGGCTGCTGATGGATGGGAACTTGTGACATACGATTACATGGCGACATCCGTACAGATTAAAGGGGGATTTGTAATTACATTCAGAAAGCAGCAGTAACTCTAACAGATGTATAAGACAGCTTCCAGTTTATCGGGGGGATTTCATCTTTTGGGTGAAATCCCCCTTGACAAATGTTCTCCTGAAATAGCGGCGATGGCATCTGGGCGAAAAAGGCGAGAAACATGGAGAAATTATTATGAATGATCAGAAACTTAGGGAGGCGCTGGTTGGACGGGGAATCACGCTGAACACCCTGCGGGATCAGCAGTTCTCCCTGAACCGGCAGATGCTGCTGGCGCTCCAGCTCGGCGACGAAAAGGCGCAGGAGCGCATTCAAGCACAGCTGGCAGAGATCCAGACAGAAATCGACCGCATTACCCTGCGGCAGTAGAATGGAGTTGACAACCATGGGAGCAGCTTTAGAAAAATCGACGCACGTCAGGCGTGCGCTGGCCGCCGCTTGGAGGAGAAAGGGACCCATTCAACGAAAATGGCTTTTACTTGCGGCGGCTGCCGCAATCCTTCTGATTGCCGCGGTCCTGGTATTCCGGGGCCGCGGAAGAGGCCGGGGGGAGGCAGCCTATCTGGAGGCGCCTGTGGAGCGGCGCACCATTGCCAGCACCCTCACCGGCAGCGGGACGCTCCTCCCCGCCAATTCCTACACCGTGACCACCTTGGTGGAGGGCGACATCCTTACAGCGGATTTTGAAGAGGGGGATCTGGTGGAGAAGGACACCGTTCTCTACGAGATCGACAGCTCCGATGCGGCCAACAACATCGAAAAGTCCCAGATTTCCCTGAACCAGGCCCAGCGGAACTATGCGGACGCGGCGGACAGCGGAAATATCAAGGCTGCGGTCTCCGGCACGCTGTTCAGCCTTGCAGTAGAGGTGGGAGACGAGGTTTCACCGGGACAGGAGATCGCCGTCATCCGGGACAGCACCACCATGAAGCTCACCGTTCCCTTCCCGGCGGATGACGCCAAGGGATTCTATACAGGTCAGGCGGCGGAGGTCCTGCTGGACGGCTCCTTTGAGACCCTGGAGGGTACGGTTTGCGCCGTCTCCGGCAGTGACATTGTGGGCACGGGAAATACCGTGACACGGAACGTGACGGTCTCTGTAAAAAATCCCGGCGGGCTGGGGGTGGAACAGGCGGCCTCCGTCACCATCGGCGGCGTGGGATGCGCCGCCTCCGGCACCTTTACCTATCAGGCGGAGAGCACCGTTGCCGCCAGCCTCTCCGGCACAGTGGCCGCCGTCCACGTTCGGGAGGGCAGCTCCGTCTCAAAGGGTCAGACGCTGGTGACCCTGGGCGGCGACGCGTTGGAGAATTCCATCCTGAGCGCCCGGGACAGCTTGCGGAACGCGGAGCTCTCCATGGACAGCACCCAGAACCAGCTGGATAACTATACCATCACCTCCCCCATCGAGGGGACGGTGGTGGATAAGCAGTACAAGTCCGGAGACACCGTAGAGAGCGGAAAAACCCTCTGCACCATCTACGACCTGAGCTATCTGGAGATGACCATGGACATTGACGAGCTGGATATCGGCAAGGTGGCGGTAGGACAGTCCGTCCAAATCACAGCGGAGGCCGCGGAGGGCCGGACCTACACCGGTGTCATCACCAAGGTTTCCGTTCTGGGAACCACCAGCGGCGGTGTGACCTCCTATCCCGCCACGGTTCGGATTGAAGAGACGGAGGGCCTTCGTCCCGGTATGAACGTGGATGCGGAGATTGTTCTGGAACAGGCGGAGAATGTCCTTGCCGTGCCGGTGGAGGCGGTGAGCCGGGGAAATCTGGCTTTAATCACGGAGGACTCCCCCAGCGCGTCGGGTGCGGAGGAGCGGGAGGCCCCGGAGGGCTATGTCTATGTCTCTGTGGAGGCCGGTGTCAGCGATGACAGCTATGCCCAGATTCTCTCCGGCCTTCAGGAGGGCGATACCGCCGCCTACATCCCCTCCTCCGGAGACAGCGGCATGATGGTGTTTGGCGGTATGGGCGGCGTTCCCATGGGCGGAGGCATGCCCGGCGGGGGTCCCGGAGACGGTATGGGAGGAGGACCCGGCAGATGAGCGCACTGATTGAGTTTCGGGATGTCTGCAAGCACTACAAGATGGGCGGCGAGACCATCGCCGCGGCGGACCATATCTCCATGGGAATTCAAAAGGGGGAGTTTGTTGCCATTGTGGGACAGTCCGGCTCCGGAAAGTCCACCTGCATGAATATCATCGGCTGTCTGGATGTGCCCTCCTCCGGCACCTATCTGCTGGATGGCCGGGACGTGGGACAGATGGACAAAAACGAGCTGGCGGAGATTCGCAACGAGCTTCTGGGGTTCATCTTCCAGCAGTACAACCTGCTTCCCAAGCTGACGCTTTTGGAGAATGTGGAGGTCCCCATGATGTATGCCGGGATTCCGATGGCAGAGCGGCATGAGCGGGCCAGAGTCGCGCTGGAGCTGGTGGGCTTGGGCGGCAAGCTCCGCCACCGCCCCAGTCAGCTCTCCGGCGGACAGCAGCAGCGGGTCTCGGTTGCCAGGGCCTTAGTGGGAGAGCCGGCTGTGATTTTGGCCGACGAGCCAACCGGCGCTCTGGATTCCCACACCAGCCGGGAGGTGCTGAACCTTCTCCAGCAGCTCCACCGGGCGGGAAACACGGTTGTTCTGATTACCCACGACAACTCCATCGCGGTCCAGGCCCAGCGGATTATCCGCCTGGAGGACGGCCATGTGGTCTACGACGGCGACGCCCATGGGCCGGAGGCGGTGGTCACACCGAAGGCGGCGGGAATGGGGGGTACAGCATGAGTATCCACGAGACCTTTACCCTGTCTTTGAAAAATATCTGGAGCAGCAAGACCCGCACCTTTTTAACCATGCTGGGTATTATCATCGGTGTGACGGCGGTCATTGTCATCGTTGGACTGGGCAATGGGATGCGAAATTACATGGCAGACAGCTTTTCCAGCTTGGGCACCGACACACTGACGGTGCAGATCATGGGCCGGGGGTCCTCCCGCAGCGTCTCTGTGAAGGATATGTATGCTATTGCGGAGGAGAATCCGGCGCTGCTGGAAGCGGTATCACCCACGGTCAGTATGATGGGAACGGTCAAAGCGGGAACAGAGGCGCTGGACGCCACCAGCGTCTCCGGCGTCAGCGAGGAGTATTTTTCCATGAGCGGCTATGAGATTGCCCAGGGCCGGAGCCTTCAGTACATGGATATACAGAACCGGCGGTCCGTCTGCACAGTGGGAAGCTACCTCGCCGCCAATTACTACGGCGGAGACGCGGTGGGAAAAACCGTCCGGATCGGCGGAAACCAGCTGACGATTATCGGCGTTATGGCGCAGGAGGCCGGGGAGATGGAGGAGGGCGGTACCGACGACTGCGTGTATCTACCCTATTCCACAGCGGCCCGGCTCTCCAAGATGGGAACCGTGAACAGCTACATCTTCACCCTGGTGGACGAGGAGCAGGCGGCCGCCGCCAAGGAGCTGGTGGAGAACAGCCTCTACGGGGTGTTCCATGACTCCAACGCCTACATGGTGGTCAGCATGTCCGAAATGCTGGATACAATGACCGGCATGATCAATGTGGTTATCACGATTCTGGCGGTCATCGCGGGGATCTCCCTCCTGGTGGGCGGCATCGGGATCATGAATATCATGCTGGTTTCCGTCACGGAGCGGACGAAGGAGATCGGGATCCGCAAGGCCCTTGGCGCCAAGGAGGGCAGTATTCTCCGCCAGTTTGTCATGGAGGCGGCCACAACCTCCGGGCTGGGCGGCATCCTGGGCATTCTGCTGGGCTATGTGCTCTCCAGCGCCGCGACAGTGGTCATCACCGCGCTGATGGACACGGCCCTGACGGTATCGCCGTCCATGGGGGCGGTATTGCTGGCCTTCGGCATCTCCGCCGCCATCGGTATCACCTTCGGCTATCTCCCCGCAAAAAAAGCGGCGCGGCTGAATCCCATCGACGCATTACGATATGACTGATTGGAGGAATCAATGATATGAAACGGATATTGACGGCAATTCTGACATATTGCCTGCTGGCTTCCCTGACGGTTCCCGCTTTTGCGGCGGACCTTGGGACCGGCGCGGTTCAAACGGTCAGGGCGTTGGGAATCCTCAAGGGAGACGAGCGCGGCAATACCGGTCTCTCCGGCGCTGTCAGCCGGGCGGAATTTGCCTTCATGCTGGCGGCGGCATCGTCCTATAGGGACAGCGTCAGCCGGGAGGGCGGCGGCTACTCCCTGTTCAAGGATGTGAAAAACGGTTATTGGGCTTCGGAGGCCATTCAGCTGGCCATCCGGCAGGGGTGGATGACGGGATATACGGACGGAACCTTCCGCCCGGAGAAAACAGTGACGCTGGAGGAAGCCTGCGCAGCGCTGCTGAAGCTCCTGGGGTACAGCGCCTCGTCTTTGGCGGGTTCCTTCCCCCAGGCACAGCTCAGCAAGGCAAGCGCACTGGGACTGCGGGATCAGGTCAGCGCCGTTCGCGGACAATCGCTGACCCGCCAGGACTGTGCGAATCTCTTCTATAATCTTTTGACGGCACAGACCAGCAGCGGCCAAACCTATGCCGCGACCCTGGGATATACGGTCACCAACGGCCAGGTCAACTACACCACGGTGGCTCTGGACAATCTCAGCGGTCCCTATGTTGCCCGGAGCGGTACGGCTCTGCCGGCCTTTGCCGCCACCGTCTACCGGAACGGGGAATTGACAGACAGCCCGGCGCTGAGCGAATACGATGTCTACTATTACAGCGAAGGCGCGGGTACGGCGTGGATCTATACGGACCGGGTCTCCGGAAAGATTGAGGCGCTGCTGCCCAGCGCCACCGATCCGGCCTCTGTGACCATCTCCGGGAACACCTATGAGATTGAGAGTGCCTCCGCTGCCTATCAGCTCTCCGCCATGGGCGGCGGCTCCGCGGGACGGGTGGTCACGCTGCTTCTGGGCATGAACGGCGGCGTGGTGGAGATCCTCACCGGCGAGGCGGTGGATACCGTTTATTTCGGCGTTATCACCTCCACAGAGCGGGTGCTGGATACCGAAAACGCGGCACAGGTCCGAACAAAAGTTGATGTGATCTGCACGGATGGGGTCTTGCGTTCCTTTACGGTGGATAAAGGGACCTCTTCGGCGGGACATCTGGTCTCCGTCTCTGTTTCCGGCGGCGGCGTCACAGTCAAGGGGGTCTCCGGGAGATCCGTCAGCGGTACGATTGACAAAAACACCGCAAAGCTGGGAGATCTTCCGCTGTCGGAGGACATTCAGATTCTGGACACCGCCAGTGACGGGAGCTATGCCGCGGTGGACGTCTCCCGGCTGGCGGGAAAGACCCTCACCAATAAAATGGTCCGGTACTATACGCTGGACAAAAACGGAGCGGTTGACCGCCTGATTCTGGAGGACGCTACCGGGGATACCTGGACCTACGGCTATCTCTCCGCAGCCAATGACCTCTCTCAGGAGGGCGGCATGGATATCAATATGCAGTATACATACATTGTGGACGGAGATGTCAAGACGGTCTCCAACAGTGCGAAGTACGCGGTTAAAACCGGCGGCTTGGCAATTCGGTATAACAGTGACGGCTCCATCAAGTCTATGAAGAACACCACTGCCGTGAGACTGGCCTCCTTGGGGACCCTGACTGCCAGGACAGATGATAAGATCTATGAGCTGGCGGATCATGTGCAGGTATATCTCCGGCAAAGCGGCACCTTCTATCAGACAGATCTTACTAATATCAATGCGGAGGCGTATACGCTGACAGGGTACTACGACAATTTCGGCTGCCCCGCCGGCGGGCAGATTCGGGTAATTATCGCAGAGGAAAGATAGCGAAGGGCGCAAAGAGGGCCTGCCCTTTAAAATGAAGCGGCGCGGCGGCTCGCCGCTTTACTCCCCTGGAAGGCGGCCCGGTACCATGCCGTTTCCGCCCCCGGGGGAGAGACCATGGCGGCCAGGACGGCGCCGGAGGCATCCCGGAAGAATACTGCTGTGCGGCTTCCTGGGCCACCGCAGGTGGACCTGCGGTGATCTGCACGATGGATGCGGGATACTCTCTTTCAGACGACATGGCTCCAGGCGCCCAGGCAGGCCGCAGCAGCCTGCCTGGGCGCCTGGTAAGGGGATCATCACTTACCGGAATGCCGGCTTTGGACTTTTTCGGAGAATGCTTGAAAGAATTGAGCGGCTTCCCTGGTGTTGTTGATTTCTGCCTGGAGTGTTTTCAAAAGCGCTTCGCTGTCAGAGTGTTTTACCTTTTCCCGGAACAGCTTTATTTCTTTCTGCCAGTCGTCTTCCACCTGCTCCGCCCCTTTGCGGAAGGCATCACGGGTTTGGCACCAAAAGCTGGCGGAGGTTTCTCCGAGCCGGTCTAGTACGTTTTGCTTCTTGTACTGTGGCACAAGCTTGTTGCCGATCAGCTTTTTCCAAGTTCCGCCCGGCGCGAGGATGGCGGCAACCGGCGCGATTGCGATTCCAAGAGCAATTGGGCTGCCGCCAATTCCGGGCAAGAGCGATAGCAGGACGCAAGCTCCCTCCGATCTCTGCCAGCAATGTGTCTTTGGATGATAGGGCCAACCGTGTGCAGAACATACTGGGCAGGAAGATGATATTCTTTTGTCAGCTTGGCCCGGCCTGTGGGGTCCGGGTGGCCTTGGGCCTCCATGATTTGACTGCACTCGTCCCGGAGCTGGAGGCCCGCCGCTGACTGGCTGTGTCCTGCCGAAATTCCCGCGCCTGCGGTTGATATTCGGGCATTTCTGCCAGCAGCATATGGTTCAAAGTGTGTATCACCGTCAAATGGTCCATTTTATACCCTCTCATGGCAGTCCTCTCCCCCCCCGGATTTGGCCGGAGAGAGGACCTGCGCAAAATCAGCCAAAGAAGAAGCCTGCGGTCATGTCCAGATAGTTTTCCCCACTGTAAGCCGGATACCGCTCCCGGACTGCGGTTTTGAAGGACTCTCCGCCGGTGCAGGAGGAGGCGATCGCCTTCAATTCCTCCAGGTAGCGAATTTTAGTTTCCGCGTCTTTCAAGTCCTCCGGGGTGTAGTGGGAGGTGAGAATCAGGTCATAGCCGGGCTGGATGTAGCCCTGCAGCTGGGCGATCATGGCGTCGGCGTGGCCGGACCCGGCCACGATGGAGTGGCAGTCGTGGCCCAGCATGTGGGTGTAGACCGCGTTGATTTCGGGAATCTCCACGTCAAAGGCCTCCGCCGTCTGATGAATGACAAACCGGATGCCGCCGATGGTCACCTCCCCCTGGGTGAGGGTGCGGCTGATGGGATGGATGGAGCTGTCAAAGGCACTGCCGAATACGGCGGCAAACTGGCTGATCAGGGCCTTACCGCCTCCCTGGCGGGCGTACTCCGCAGCGTTGGCGGTGGCGTACTTGGGAGCGTCGGGCAGGAAGGTGGCGCCTGCGCCGTGATAGGACACCAGCACGCCGGCCACATCCCGCCCCGCCAGATACTCGTTCAGCGCGGTCACACTGCCGGTGAAGCAGGGGGACTCGACGGCCACAAACCTTCCCGCCTTCTCCACCAGAAATACCTCGTCCGCCAGCGGGTCGCCGGTCTGATAGGCGTGGAGCTTTACGCCGCCGGAATCATAGATGTGCATTTCGCCCTGGGCCAGCCGGACAGTGATAAAGTCTCTCTTGTTCATGATGTGTACCTCCATTGATGCGTTCTCTTGCAGCGGGAGCGGTCCCCGTCCTTGCGTCTGTATGATACAGCGTCAAAAACTGTTTGAAAAGTACGCACAATTTTGTGGCATAGTTACCTGAGAGTAACCATTGCACAGCCACCAAAAGGAAAACATCGGGTGATCCCAAGAGGTTCCGGCTCTTGCCGCAGGGGGATTTTTTCGCGCCTTGACTGCGATGTGGGAGATCCGGTAAAATGGAGATGTACGGCATTTTAGAAACGAATAGACAGGAGGATGGGGTAGTGAACGAGAAAACTTTGCCCGCCTGCCCGGTGGAAACGACGCTGACGCTCATCAGCGACAAGTGGAAGGTACTCATTATTCGAGACCTGCTGCCTGGAACAAAACGGTTTGGGGAGTTGAAGAAATCCATTGGCAGCGTGAGCCAGAAGGTGTTGACCACCCAACTCCGGCAGATGGAGGAGAGGGGACTGCTGACAAGGACGGTCTATCCGGAAGTACCGCCGCGGGTAGAGTATGCGTTGACGGAGCTGGGACACAGCTTGGAACCGGTCTTAGAGGCGATGCGGGATTGGGGAGAAGCATATAAGGCGAAGAATGGCTGAGCGGCTATGCCTGCATCCATTGGGGCGGCTTTGTTTTATCTCGGTTCTGTGGTGCCGTCTGGTCAAAGAGAACAGGCCTTGGTCTGAACCTCGTTGCCGTGAAATTTCTTGCTGTCTGGCGATCTCTCAGGGTGATTTGCCGTTTAGTACGGTTAGGGGGCTGGCGGCACTGCCTTTGCCGCTTGGCCGTTTGGCCACAATACCAGCCTCTAATAGAACCGATGACTTGCAGCGCCGGGATTCTTCCGCCAAGCCGATGAAGGAAATGCTCTTGTCTTCCGCCTTACATACAAACTGCCCACAGGGCCGGACAATGTATCCTGCCTTCCGGGGCTTGGGATCTGCGTCCGGTTTTCCCATAATCTCCGCATTGATAAGCGAGAGCGTTGCAAGGGTTTCCAAATCCTGTACGACTACCATTACGGCGGCAAGATTTGTCTCTGGAGACGCCAAACAGGGCCTAAACCATATTCAGATGGCTGATGGTGATTTTGACAAGGTCATGCTGCTAGGCGAAGAGTGGGATCCCAAGTGGTTCCTCACCGGCCACGATATGTGGTGCGCTCGAAAAAAGTATTTTGGTTAAGAAGAGACGGTACCCCGCCTGCTCCCCTCCGTCTTGCTTCATTATTCCATCATCTGACAAAACCAGCCCCCTCCGCCGTCTGGCGGAGGGGGCTGGTACGTCCTCTGGATATCTGGCGAAACCGGGTCGGAATCGGAGCGGGCAGAGCCGCTCCATTATTGGGCAAACACCAGCTTGATCCACAGCTCGTTTTCCGCAATGCCCGCAGACACCTGCCCGCCCATCCGCTCCATCAGCTCCCGCACAATGGAGAGGCCCAGTCCCGCCCCGCCCCTGGCCCGGGCGGGACTGCTCTGGTAGAAGCGGTCAAACAGATGCTCCAGGTCTGGCCTGGGACCGGGAAGCAATTCGTTGGAAAAGCAGATCTCCCCATCCCGCCCGGAGACCGTCAGTCCTCCTCCGCCGTGGCGCAGGGCGTTGGCGATCAGGTTCCGGTACACCCGGCCCAGCGCTTCGGGACTGGCCCAAACCGCCAGATTTTCCCGGTCAAACCGCAGCTCCGGTGCGGCTCCCGCCGCCTCCAACTGGGGATAAAACTCCGCCAGTGCCTCCCACAGGGGCGGCAAAGCCGCCGTTTTTCCGCATTCCAGGGGAAGAGCGCCGCCTTGTAAGCGGGTGTAAAGAAATAATTCCTCTAAAAGCTCTTCCAGATCCCCAAGCCGCTTTTTGATCGTATCCAGATATTCCTTCTGCCGCTCCGGCTCCCCCTCCAGCAGCTGCAAATAACCCATGGCCCCGGCCAGGGGGGTGCGGATGTCGTGGGAGATGCAGGCCATGGTGTACTTCAGTTCCTGTTCCCGATTCAGAGTCTCCAGACGCAGCTGCCGCCCCTCCTCCAGGCGCCGGTTGACCGCCCGGCACAGCCGCCGGGGCACTGCGCCGGGCATCCGTACCGTCAGACGCAGATTGCTCTGGGCGGGCGTCTCCTCCAGCACCCGGGCCATCTCCAGCATCTGGGCGCGGTATGACCACAGGCGCAGCACCGCAATTCCCAGTGCGGCAAGAGTTAGAATCAGGACCGGCAGCATCAGAATTCCTCCTTAAATATCCCGCTTTTCCATGGACAGCAGGCCTCCCACTCCGTAAAGAACCGCCCAGGCCATGGTACAGGCCAGGATAACCCCTGTCTGTGTGATGCCGCTTTGTGGTGTATAAAGGCCCTTTACCACGGCGGCGAGAAAATACTGCTCAAAGGGGGGCCAGCGCAGCAGCCTCCCCAGCATTCCCACCAGAGCGGCGGTCAGCCCTCCTCCGGCCACCAGGGACAGAATGATCCCTAGGGTGGTGCTCCGGGTCAGCAGGACCAGAGCCAGGGCCATGAGGGCAAAGGCCCAGTGGGGCAGCCACATCCAAAGGACATACCGCAAAATCTGAGAAATGGAATCCGGCACCGGGTACATGTGGATCAGCACGGGGGACAACAGCATCAACAGGACAGATAAAACGGTAATGATTCCACTGTAAATGCCTGCCAGGGCAACTTTGGAAAGTACATAATCCCGGCGGCGGGGATTGATACAACAGATATTTTTGATAAATCCGCTGGAAAAATCACCGTTTACAAACAAGGTCATTCCAATCCCGGTCATGACCAGCAAAAAGCCGCTGCCCAAGGTTTCGTGCATGAGGTCCAGCTGTGACATATTCTGGATGTACTCGCTCATGATGCGGTCAGACTCTGTGATCTCCGCTCCCTGCGCCTCCATCGCATCCATCATTTCCGGGTCCGCGATAGTGTAAGCCATGACAGTCACCATAATCAGCAGAACGGCCGTCACACCCAGAATGATATAAAAGCTCCGGCTTTTGAACAGCCGCCGCAGGTCCATACGCAGCATATTAAACATGATCTGCACCTCCCATGCGCTCCAGGAAATAGTCCTCCAAATCCTGTCTATGCAGGCCCAGCTCCTCCACCGCGACGCCCGCCTGGGCAAGGGCCTGGCCGACGGTCTTGGGATCCACAGCCTCGTAAATTCGGAGTTCACCCTCCGGCCGCATCTCCCAGCGCTTTAGATGGAGTTCCTGTTCCAGCAGAGCCGCCGCTTTCTGGGGCTGGTCCGCCCTAAGATGCAGATAGTCGGTGCATGTTTGCTCCAGCTCAGCGGCGGTGACCTGCTCCACCATGCGGCCCTCCTGAATGATGCCGTACCGGGTAGCGATCTTACTCAGCTCCCCCAGGATGTGAGAGCTTACCAGAATGGTCAGTCCCCGCTCCCGGTTCAGACGCAGAAGCAGCTCCCGTATCTCCCGGATGCCCTCCGGGTCCAGGCCGCTGATGGGTTCGTCCAGCAGCAGCAGGTCCGGCCCGCCCAGCAGGGCCAGGGCCACGCCCAGCCGCTGCTTCATGCCCATGGAGTAGTGGCGTAGCGGCTTTCTCTCCTTTGAAGACAGGCCCACGGTCTTCAAAATATCCTCCACCTGCCGCTCCGGGCTGTCCAGCCCCAGCAGGGCGGCGTAGAGCCGCAGGTTCTCCCGTCCGCTCAGGTCGGGATAAAGTCCCGGCTGCTCAATAAGCGCTCCCACCCGGCGGCGGGCCATCGAGTCACGGACCGGTTTATCAAAGATCAGGGCCTCTCCCCGAGTGGGCCGGACCAGCCCGCACAGGAGCTTCAACGTGGTGGACTTGCCCGCGCCGTTCCGGCCGATGAAGCCGTAGATGTCCCCCTGTTCCACCCGCAGGTCCAGGTGGTCCACGGCCCATCTATCTTGATAGTGTTTGGACAGTCCCATAGTCTGTATCACTGCCATACAAAAGCCTCCTTTTTGTTTGCAGGTTCAGTCTAACAGGCAAGTGCCCAAACATCGCAAAGCAAAGGTAAAGAAAGTATAAAATTACTCGGCCAGTTTGAAGCCGATGCCCCACACGGTCTGGATATAGCCGTCTGTGCCGCTGGGGCGCAGCTTGGCCCGGATGTTGCTGATGTGGACGGTGATGGTCTTATCCTCCACCGCATATTTCTCCTGCCAGACGGCCTCATAGATCTGCTGTTTGGTGAAGACCCGCTTGGGGCGGCCCGCCAGAAGCTCTACGATTTTAAATTCGTGGGCGGTGAGGCTGACGGTCCGGCCGGCGGCGTCCAGCGTCATCCCGTCCGGATTCAGCACCCAGTCCCGGTAGCGCAGAAGCCCGCCTGCGGGCGCGGCGCTGGCGTGGCGTAGTTGCACCAGAATCCTGGCCCACAGCTCCTCCAGCTGATAGGGCTTGGTCAGATAGTCGTCTGCCCCCAGGCTCAGCAGCTCTACTTTGTTAGACAGCTCCGTCCTGGCCGACAGCACGATGACCGGCGTCCGGCTGGTCTGGCGGATCTCCGCAATCAGCTCACTGCCGGACAGGCCCGGCAGCATCAGATCCACCAGCAGCAGATCCACGCCCCCCGCCTGCCAGAGCAGACGGCCCTCCGTGCCGGAAAAGGCCTGGACGCACGCACAGCCCTGCCGGCGCAGGTACTGGGCGGTGGAGTTGTTAATATCGGTGTCGTCTTCTACGATTAGAATCCGAGGCATAGGCCGGCCTCCTTAGGTGTTTTCAGGCGTGAGTGCATTCAGCCCGTCGCTGGAAATTCGGTTCCGGGTCCCCCGCGTTTGTCAGTTTATTTTTTAGTATACATATTTTTGCGGCCGTTTTCAAGAAAATGCTGTGTCCGGCTGCCGTATGCAGATCACGGCTTATGCCGGCAAGGTCTCCTTTTGCTTTGACCGCGGTAGCTGGCGGGGCTGATCCGGATTCGAATCCGAAACGGGAGGAGGGCGGGGGGGGGGGGATGCCAGAGCACCGCCCGCCTCGGGAC
>CAJUQM010000052.1 GCA_910588005.1 uncultured Oscillibacter sp. | reverse complement strand
CCTGTCCGCAGTATTTGCTGCTGGATAACAGTGTGTATTTCAATCCGGATTATTCCTCTGCTGCCCGGTATGTCTGTGCCCCGCCGCTGCGGGAGAAATGGGAGCAGCACGACCTGTGGCGGGCGCTGCGCCATGGGGAGATCCAGACCGTCTCCACGGATCACTGCTCTTTTACCTTGGCCCAGAAAGACGCCGGACGCGAGGACTTCACCAAGATTCCCGGGGGTCTTCCGGGTGTGGAGACCCGCGGTGAGCTGATCTATTCCTACGGCGTGTCCACCAAACGCATTACCGAGGCCCAGATGTGTAAGGCCCTGTGTGAGAATCCTGCAAAACTCTACGGCCTGTTTCCGCGAAAGGGCGTGCTCCGCCCGGGGAGCGACGCGGATCTTGTGGTCTACGACCCTGGCGCCAGTCATGTGATTCGGGCGGAGGACTGTGTGGCCAATGTGGATTATAATCCCTATGAGGGGTTCGTCACCTCCGGTGGCATCCGGCAGGTGTGGCTGCGGGGAAGCCTTGCTGTGGAGAATGGAAAGGTGTTGGATGAGACACCTCAGGGGCGCTATATGGCCCGCGGAAAGTGCGCTTTATAAAAATATCAAAGTGACAGGCGGGAGCGCACAGTGCTGTGCGCTCCCGCCGTTTATGTCATCCGGTAAGTTCTGAGAGATATTCCTCCAGGCAGAGGCCCTGGCTCATGATCTCCTCCGCGGCTTCCGTTCCCACGTAGCGGTAATGCCAGGGTTCGTAGTTTACCCCGGTCAGGGCGCTTTTGCCGGTGGGGTAGCGGAGGATAAAGCCGTATTCGGCACAGTGAGCCATCAGCCATTTTTGAACCGCTGTATCCTCTTGCGCCTCGTCCAGCAGCTGGTAGGAAGTATCCACAATGTCCACCGCCAGACCGGTCTGATGTTCGCTGGAACCGGGGCGGGCCACCCACATGGCGGCGTATTCCCCGGCCTCCGTCTGGCTGTACCCCTCTGCCAGCAGCCTCTGGACCTTGTTGTCAAAAAGCTCTTTCTGCTTTTCCCAAGTGCGGTAGGACGAGCAGATCAGGGGACGCAGCCCCTCCTCTCTGGCGGCGTCCATCATGCTTTGCAAGGCGGGATAGGCCCGGCTGTCGATGGCATGACCATTTCTCAGCTGTGTCAGATCCGGTGTGGAAAAGTCCTCCGGCAGGGGGGACTCCTGGTTCACCAGAATCAGGTTCCAATCACCGGCGGAAATGGCGGTGCTGTCAGGTTCCTGGCCCAGAGGTGCCCAGCCGGACGCTGCTTGACTGGAGGGAAATTCCGGCGGCAGATCCTCTGTCTGGCTGCTGCCCTCTTGGGAGAAAACGGAGACAGGGGCGCCGTCTCCCGGCGCCAGAGGTTCCCGGGCCAGGGCTGCGCGGCCCAGCAGAAATCCACAGCCAAACATCGCAAGCCCTGCCAAGAGGAGCGGCAGAGGAGAGAGGCCCCGTCTCCGGCTCCGTGGAGGAAGAGTGCGGCGCTCCCGTTTTTTTAGCTCCGCATCCCAGCACCGGGCTGGGGCTACGCGGTATTCTCGCTCAGGGAGAGAAAGTTCTTTTAGGACGCAGGAACGATTGGAAGACATAAGAACAGCTCCTTATCTTTGAAATCTGCTCTCATGGTAAAGATTGTGCCCGTCAAAATAGCCGCGTTTTCCCATCAATTCCAAAAACTTTTCCCATCAAAACGGCATCATTTCCGTTTTTTGCGCCTGTCGCCGGTTGACTTGGGGCGGTGTGTCCGCCAAGCTGCGTTTTCCATCCGAAAAACCTATTGTTCTCTGTTGGCCGGTGATATCGGAGTCAGTAGCAATTGCCTGGGAGCCGGGCAGACTCCCGGTGGAGATTATGGACTCCCAGTCCAGCTGAGGCTCGATGCGCAAGGTATAACGGTCAGCCGTAACCCAATACAGCACCGGAACTTTCAGCAGGCGGAAGCAGGCCGCAGAGGAATTGCTGCAGCCGGTGAGCTGATACTCCAGCCCCAGCCGTTCTAGAAAGGCCTCTCCCATTGCCGCGGGGTCCAGGGAGTCTTTCCGAGTCCAGATGATCTCCAGTTTTACCAGAAGCCCGGTTTCATCGTCTAAAACCAGGGAAGGGTACTCTCGGGGGCTTTGATCATATCCGCTCAAGTTTACAAAACCTGCGCTGGACAGGTCAGACTGGTCCCGCAGATAGACTTTGCTGGCAAAAAGTTCGATGCTGTCAAAATCCGAATTTTCCGGCAGAACCTTGGCCTCCGTCAGGGCCGTTAATTCCTCTTGTGCCCGCTCTGTATTTTCCGCCAATACGCTGTCTGACGGATCCTGTCCAATAATGGTAAGGGTGTCTGGAAAATCCACATACTGAGCCAGCAATTGCAGACGCCGGGCCAGTTCCGGCGGTTTTGCGGGAAAATTGCTGTCTGAGGGCAGCTCTTCGGTGTGGATAGCGCCGGTAAGCGTCTTGTCCCGAAGGGCGGACAGGCGCTGGGGCAGCAGTGCCAGGGCCAGTACTACCAGACTGGTGAGGATGGGGGGCAGCCAGTTTTTCCAATGCTTCATAGAGTTTCTCCCTTTAAGCGGACGCGGACCACCGTGCCCTGTCCCGGACTGCTCTCCAGCTCCAATGTGCCGCCGTGGAGTTCCGTGATTCGCCGGCACAGCGCCAGCCCCAGCCCAGCGCCGCCCTGGGTTCTGGAACGGGATTTATCTACCATGTAGAAAGCCTCCGTCACCCGGTTCAAATCCTCCGCGGGGATGCCCCTGCCGCTGTCTGTCACCTGAATGCAGGGGGTTCCGTCCTCTTGAGAAAATCCCTCCATCAGGATCTCCCCGCCGGTCTCTATGGCTTTGCGGGCATTATCCAGCAGATTCAAACAGACAGTTTCCATCAGGTCCGGCTCCATCAGCGCCGTTGCCGCCTGGGCGCATACGGTGAGACGAATCCCCTGCTGTTCCAAAGAGGGCCGCAAAGTGCCGCCCACCCGGTTTAAAAACGCGTCCAGAGGCACCGGGCGCAGCGGAAAGTCGTGTTTGTTCAGCACAATCAGGTCCATCAGCTTGCGGCTGAGGGACTCCAGCCGCCGTCCCTCGTTGAAGATGTATCCGGCGCTCTGGCGCACCTGTTCCTCTGTGGCCGGCCGGGAGCGGAGCAGGTCGGCATAGCCGATGATGGAGGTCAGGGGCGTCTTGATCTCGTGGGCAAAGCTGCCGGTGAAATCCTCCTGCCGCTGGGCGGCGGCTTTCAGCTCTTGAACCTGCCGCTGGATGCGATGGGCCATTACGTTGAAGTCCGCTGACAGCTGGGCGATTTCATCGTCCCCGCGGACGGTGACCCGCTGGTCCAATTCACCCTCCGCCATCTGCCGGGCAGCGTGGGAGAGGCGGTTCAGAGGCCGTACCAGCATGGCGGATACCACCAGGGCCAGTGCGCCCACCGTCCCGATCAGGACCAGCATCAGGGCAAAAAAGTTCTGGTACTGTTCAGAACGGCTGGCGAATATTTCGCTGACTTCCCGGCAGTTTTCCAAGTAGAGGATCCCATCCTCCAGAGCCAGGGGACTGGCGGCGTGGAGGACGGTGCGTCCGTCCGGCAGGATCTCGATTGTCCACCCCCTCTGCCCGGTGGGCAGTGCGTTGGATAGTGTGACGTTTTCCGTCGGCAGTACGCCGCTGCCGCCCAGAATCTCTCCCCTTTCTCCGCTGAGCCGGAAGGCCAGGACTCCCCGGCTGGTGGAGATGCTGATGCCGCCGGCAGCCTTTGCCAGTTCCTGGCGGCTGTACAGGGGATTGAAGGTCAGCTCCTGGGCCAGTGCGTAACGCAGAAGGTCGTTTTCCTCGTACAGCGCCGAGACCTCCCGCTCCAAGGAAGCGCGGAACTGCGTGTCGATCAAAGCGTAGCCGCCGGCAGAGCAGGCCATCGCCGTAATCAGGGTCATGCTGCAAAAGAGTTTCCAAAATAATTTCATGGCGTTTCCTCGTGATGCGAAGGCCTAGGCCTCCAGCCGGTAGCCAATTTTATACACCGCCACCAGCCGGTTTTCCAGCCCCAGCTTCTTTCGCATCCGCTGGATGTGGAGGTCCACCGTGCGGCTGTCTCCCAGGAATTCCTCGCCCCACACCCGCTCGTAGATCCGGTCCCGGTACAGGGCGATGTTTTTATTTTGCATAAAGAGAAGCAGGAGGTCGTACTCCTTGGCCGTGAGAGCCACGGCCTGCCCCCTCCGCCGCACGATGCGGCTGGCGGTGTCGATCTCAAGATCCGGCGGCAGGAGGAGCACCCGCCCCGTTTTGCCGCAGCGGCGCAGAACCGTCTCCACTCTGGCCAGCAGTTCCATCAGCTCAAAGGGCTTGACGATGTAGTCCTCCGCCCCCAGCCGCAGTCCCCGCACCCGGTCCTCCAGCAGATCCTTGGCGGTGAGGAAGATCACGGGAACCTCCAGCTGCTTGCAGTATTCCAGGACTTCATACCCGTTGGCCTTGGGCAGCATGATGTCCAGCAGAGCCAGGTCAAAGGGTTGGGATTCCAGCTTGTCCGCAGCGGCGGCCCCGTCCGCCGCCCAGACACAGCGGTATCCTGCGCCGTCCAGGGCGGTTTTGATGAGATTAGCGATGGGAGCTTCATCCTCCGCAATCAAAATCTTGTTCACAGCGTACACCTCTTGTGATTCATGTCCGTTACAGTTTGCTGCTATGTTCCATCATTGTTGCATCATAATCCAATATAGCATGTTTGGGGCGGAAACGCAAAGAGAGCGGCGGAGGCCGCGAAAATGACGGCGGGATTTCAGAAAAGATTGTATGGAGACAATACTCCGCGTCACAGGATTCGGAAGTTTGAAAGCTGCCCGCCGCTTCCCGTCCGGATCTTGCCCGTATTGAAAAGGGGGGAGGAGGCGTAAATTTTATCTCTTAAAAAAGTGCCGTTGGGATGCCGCCTCTGCAGTTTCCGTAAAAGCAGGTTGATACGCCAGAGGCCTTGTGGTATAATCAATTCGATAAATTTCAGTTTGTCGGGCAGTCATCTTTTGGGCCTTGTATGAAAAATGACAAAACGCCGTCTCGGGCATCTTTTTCACCAGGACTTCGTTGATTTTCCTTGAAATCCGTCAGGATTCCTGCGGAAAACCGCCTTGCCTGACGAAAAAATCTGTCTCAATCCGGCATTCTGCCAATTTTCAAACAAGGCCGAAAGGTGGATGCCCTCTTTAGATATTTTGGTAAGTAGTTTTGACAAATGGCGTAAGGGACGCCGATCTGAAAAGGGAAGAATTTTGCCAGATTTATAATGCGGAGACCGGCGGCGGGTGTGTCTTTGGCGGGAAGGGGAATAGGACTTGGAGTTCCATATGGTAGAGGAGGCTCTGCGGTATCTGGGCGCCGGCGATGCGCCGGAGGACCTGCGGAGGCAGGTAGCTGTGGAGGCGAAGGCGTTGTCCGCCTCCTTGCGGCCCCGGTTTGCCTACAGGGTCTGTGAGTTGGATTTTCAGAGCGAGAGGATTCTTCTGCGGGGGACCGCTGTGGTCTTGACCGGTACGACTGCGTTTCGGATGCTGGGGAGCTGCGGCCGGGCCGCATTGCTGGCCTGCACCCTAGGGACCAGGTTTGACCTGTCTCTCGCGGCAATGCAGGCCCGGGACATGGCCCGGGCGGTGATTTTGGACGCCTGCGGCAGTGCCCTGGTGGAACAGGGCTGCGACGGAGCGGAAAAGGAGCTGGCCGCCCGCTTCCCCGGGCAGTACCTTACGGACCGCTTTAGTCCCGGTTATGGAGATCTGCCGTTGTCTCTTCAAGGCAATATCTGCACGGCGCTGGATGCGCCGCGGCGGCTGGGACTCCACGTGACGGAGAGTTCATTGCTCAATCCGGTAAAGTCTGTGACCGCCGTCGTCGGATTGTCGGATCAGCCTCAAAAGGCCCGGATCCGGGGCTGCACCTATTGCCAGATGCGGGAGAGCTGTGCCCTTCATAAAGGAGGAAATCACTGTGAAAATTGATCTCGTTCAGGATAGGATTCTGCTTTTGGACGGAGCCATGGGAACTGAACTCCAGAGGCGGGGGCTGCCTCCCGGAGGACAGCCGGAGCTGCTGAATCTCACGGATCCGGAGCTGCTGGCATCCGTATATCAGGAATATGCGGACGCCGGAAGTCAGGTGGTCTATGCCAATACATTTGGGGCCAACGCTCTGAAGCTGGCCCGCTCCGGACATACTGTGGAGGAGGTGGTCTCCGCCGCTGTCTCTACCGCCAGGCAGGCCGTAGGCGGAAGGGCCATGGTGGCGCTGGATGTGGGTCCCCTGGGAGAATTGCTGGAACCTATGGGAAGCCTCACCTTTGAGCGGGCCTATGAGCTGTTCCGGGAGATGATGCTTGCCGGCGCCGCCGCTGGGGCGGACCTTATCGCCGTTGAGACAATGACGGACCTCTACGAGGCCAAGGCGGCCCTGCTGGCGGCAAAGGAGAATTCCACCCTGCCGGTACTGGTTACGATGTCCTTTGAGGAGAGCGGCCGCACCTTCACCGGCTGTACCGTGGCCTCTATGGCCCGGACGCTGGAGGGGCTGGGGGCTGACGCGGTGGGACTGAACTGCTCTCTGGGACCGGAGCAGCTGGTCCCTCTGCTGCGGGAGCTGTGTGAAAATACCCGTCTGCCGGTAATCGCCAAACCCAATGCGGGCCTGCCTGACCCGGTGGATGGACATTACGATATGGGACCGGAGGAATTCGCCGCCGCAATGCTGCCGTGTCTGGAGGCGGGGGTTACCGTTTTTGGCGGCTGCTGCGGGACCTCCCCGGCATATATCCGGGAATTGAAAGCCGCTCTTGAGGGAAGACGGCCCGTTTCCCGGCGATATGCGGGCGGCAGCTTTGTCTGCACGCCGGTAGTGCCGCTGCGTTTGGACGGTGTGCGGGTCATCGGGGAGCGGGTGAATCCAACGGGGAAGAAGCGGTTTCAGCAGGCGCTTCTAGAGGGTGACCTGGATTATATTTTGGATATTGCCGTTCAGCAGGAGGAGGCCGGAGCGGATATCCTAGATATCAATGTGGGCTGTCCCGGAGTAGATGAGGCGGCGATGCTGCCGCGGGTTGTAAAGAAGATTCAAAGCGCGGTGTCGCTGCCATTGCAGCTGGATTCCTCGAATCCGGACGCGCTGGAGGCGGGGCTGCGGGTCTACAACGGCAAACCGGCGGTGAACTCTGTCAATGGAGAGGCGGCGGTGCTGGAGCGGATTCTGCCCATTGTAAAAAAATATGGGGCATCCGTGGTGGGTCTCACCATGGACTGTGAGGGAATTCCGGGGACAGCGGAGAAGCGCGTGGAGATTGCCAAGCGCATTTTGGAGAGGGCGTCGGCTCACGGAATTCCCAGAGAGGATCTGTGGATTGACTGTCTGGCGCTCACCGTCTCCGCCCAGCAGGAGCAGGCCGGAGAGACTTTAAAAGCGGTTCGGACTGTTCGGAGGGAATTGGGCCTTCAAACCGTTCTGGGGGTATCCAACATCTCATTCGGCCTGCCGAACCGGCCCCTGGTCACGGAAAATTTTCTTATCCAGGCCTTGGCGGCGGGGTTGACACTGCCCATCGTCAACCCCAATCAGCGGGAGATGATGGATGCCGTAGCCGCCTTTCGCGTTCTATCCGGAGAGGATGAACACTGTCGGGATTACATCGAGCGGTTCTCCGCCCTTCCCGCATCCCGGACGGCGCCCGCTCAAGACGGCCCGGCTACGCTGGAAGAGGCCGTCATCCGGGGGCTGAAAACCGACGCCGCCCGGTTGGCGAAGGAGGCATTGGAAGGAGAGGACGGACTCTCGCTGGTGGAAGGCCGTTTAATTCCCGCGTTGGACAGCGTGGGAGAGGGGTATGAGCGCGGGACGGTGTTCCTGCCGCAGCTTCTCAGCGCCGCCCAGGCGGCCCAGGCTGTCTTTGAGGCAGTTCGGACCTCTATTGCGGAAAGGGGCGGCGCGCCGGTAAAAAAGGGGAGGCTCATTGTGGCCACAGTCCAGGGGGATATCCACGATATCGGCAAAAACATTGTCAAGACCGTGCTGGAAAATTATGGGTATGAAGTGCTGGATCTGGGCCGGGATGTGCCGCCGGAGGCAGTGGCGCGGGCTGTGGAGGAGCATAACGTGGGGCTGGTGGGTCTCTCCGCTCTGATGACCACCACTCTGCCTGCCATGGAGGAGACTGTCCGGCAGCTGCGGGCGCTGGACCGCCCGCCGGCGGTCTTTGTGGGCGGCGCGGTGGTAACACCCGAGTACGCGGAGAGGATCGGTGCGGACGGCTATGCCAAAGATGCCCGCCAATCCGTGGAGATCACCAGGAGGGTGCTGGGATGACGGATATTCGGACATATTTAAAAGAGGATGCCCCGCTGCTTTTTGACGGCGCTATGGGGACATATTTCGCGGCTCTGCCCGGACGGGCGGAGGAGCGCTGTGAGCTTGCAAACCTCACGTGTCCGGAGGAGATCACGGCCATTCACCGGGCATATCTGGAGGCTGGATGCTGCGCCATTAAAACCAATACGTTTACCGTGGGTGTGGATCTGGCCCGTGGAGATCAAAAGACGGCTAAAAAGATTGTGGAGGCGGCATGCCGGCTGGCGAAGGATTGTGCAAAGTCCCACGGAGCCTATGTCTTTGCGGATATCGGTCCCGCTCCCGAGAGCCGGGAACTGAGCCGTGCGGAGAACTATTGCCGTCAGGCGGATCTGTTTTTGGAACAGGGAATCCGGCACTTTTTGCTGGAAACACTGCCCGGTGACCACGGCCTGCGAAAGCTGGCCCAGCATCTTAAGACCTGCTGTCCGGAGGCATATTTGATCGCCTCCTTTGCCGTGTCCTTTGACGGGACGACTCGGGAGGGGGATTTTGGGCAGACGCTGCTCCGCCGCGCCGCCGCCTTGGAGGAGGTGGATGCCGTGGGCTTTAACTGCGTCTCCGGCCCCCACCACCTGTTGGAGTACATTCGGAACTTAGACCACTGCGGCGTAACGCTGTCTGTTATGCCAAACGCCGGATATCCCACCGTACTGGGACGGCGGACAATGTTCCAGGGGACGGCGGATTACTTTGGACGGAAACTGGCAGAGATTGTCCGGGCGGGCGCCTCCATTGTAGGCGGCTGCTGCGGCACCACCCCGGCCCATATCGCCCAAGCGGCGGCGGCCTTGAACGCTGTGCCCCAAATTCGGATTTCCGCCCGGCCCAGCGGGGAGCCTGCCCGCAGGCCTGCCGCCTCCGCCAATACGCTGGCGGAAAAATTGGACAGTGGTCAGCGGGTTATCGCCGTGGAGCTGGATCCGCCGGCGGACGATGACATCGCTTTTTTTCTGGACGGCGTAAAGACCCTGCGGGACGCGGGAGCGGACGCGGTCACGATTGCAGACTGTCCCATTGGCAGGCCGCGGGCGGACAGCAGTCTTCTGGCCTGCAAGCTCAAGCGAGAGCTGGACGTGGAACCTCTGCCGCACATGACCTGCCGGGATCGGAACCTCAATGCTACCAAGGCGCTGCTGCTGGGACTGTCTATCGAAGGTGTCCACAATGTGCTGCTGGTCACCGGGGACCCGATTCCCTCCGAGAACCGGGAGGAGGTTAAAAGCGTATTCAACTTTAATTCCAGGAGACTGGCGAGCTATGTCAGCGGACTTAACGAGACGGTTCTGCGGACGCCCTTCCGTATTTTTGGGGCGCTGAATGTAAACGCAAAAAATTTTGAGATTCAGCTAAAGGCCGCTCAGGAGAAGGAGCGCAATGGGGTCGCTTGTTTTTTGACGCAGCCGGTGCTGTCCAGAGAGGCGCTGGAAAATCTAATTACCGCAAGAGAGGTCTTGAAGGGGCAGATCCTGGGGGGCGTCTACCCGGTGGTGAGCCACAAAAACGCCTGCTTTCTTAACAATGAAATCGCGGGTATGCGGATCTCAGATGAGATTACCGCGCTGTATGAGGGGAGAACCCGGGAGGAGGCGGAGGACCTGGCGGTGAGGATTTCCATCGGGATTGCCAGAGAGATTGCGCCCTATACCGGCGGATTTTATTTGATGACGCCCTTTAAGCGGGTAGCGCTGATGGTGCGGATCCTCCGTGAGATCCAGGCGGAGCGCTTATAGAGGGGAGATGCCCGCAAGGACTTTATGACAACCGTCAAGCGCCGGTTTTATTGTCCCTTTTGCGGTTTCGGATGAGTATGAGCCGAGAGCCGTCAGGGTCATAGCGGCGAGCCGTTTTACCGTTGCAATATGAAAACCAGGGGCTATGCCCCTGGTTTTCATATTGTCCTCCCGGTGCGTTACATTTGAACGCAGGGATTCCACTCTGCAAAGTGACTCCATGTCATCCCGTTTGAAGGGCCGGAAAATTATACAGGCTGATTGCGGCGGTCACAAACGGCAGTCCGATTAAAAGCCTGCCTATCTGCCTGTCACCTGTTCTTGCGGGGATTCTGGGTCCGGCCATGCCGCCCGCAGTGCCGCCCAACACCAGGGTAGGTAAAACGCGTAAATTGTCCGCAGTGCCGTATACACAGCCTTCTTCCTTCCTGTCAGCTGCACTCTCGATTCCTCTTTTGCCGTGGCCTGGAGCGCCAGTCATCAGGAGACCCAGCCGGTTGCTATCAAGACTTTCCGCCTTGGCCATACATGGCGGCAGACATCTCTTTACCGGTGTTGACATCAGGCTGTTAGATCTCCATCTGTTTTTTTCGGCAGTCTTGCGTATATCATGCAAAACCGGCAGGCGGAGCTGTACTCAATGGGCGGTCATTGCAATATCCAATATCCCATTGAGGCGGATGGCAGCGTATTTCCGTGTGATTTCTATGTGTTAAATGTATAGGCTGGGCAATATGTTTGAAAGATTTCCTTGAGGAGATTGACCGCGGGTGAAATGAATTGCGGCTTATTCAGGTCTCCCTTCACCTACCGCAGAAGTGCCGCAGCCGCCGTTGGGGATTTTTGTGCCGCAACGGCGGCCGGCGCGAGTGTGGGATGGCTGGAAGAAACATCCGCTGAGAGGCGATTCTTATTCAAACCAGTCCTTTACATGGCCGGCCACAAGGGCAATGGCTGGACCAAGGCAAAACCCCGTAATCAACGTTGTCAAGCCTATTGTGGAACCCAGCAGAAATCCGATAGTCAGGATCGAGAGATCCCACAGCATGCGGACCGAGCGGGGACTGAGCTTGTTTGTACGTGCCGCGATCAGCTGTGGAATGGCGTCATAGGGCGCAACACCAAGATCCACCACCATGTAAAAGGAGGCGGCGACTAGAAATGCGGCCATGCTGAGGGCAAACATAAAGACTCTGACTGCCATAGAAAGGCCTTCAGGCGGAGTCCATATATCAATTACTCTCATGCAGAAGTCTGCAATGTAACCGACACCTACCATATTACCAACGGTACCGATACCGATACGGGACAAGTCAAGATGGATCACAGGGAGAAACATCAGCAGATTAAACACCAGTTGACAGGTCCCAAAAGACACGCCTGTGCGGGCAGATATGCCCAGTGTGAAAGTTGAGCAGGGATCAGTGCCAAATCCAACAGATTTAAAGACCGCAACGCAGATCCCGATTACGGTCAGGCTGGTTATCAAAACCGCCAGCCTGCGCCCTATACGGGGGCGGTTAAACAACATGGCAATGGTTTTAGATTTCATAAATGCGCCTCTCTTTTCGTCTTTGAAAGATATCCGCTATGGCAGCGGGTGAGATTATACCATTGGTTTTCAAAGGCGTCAATGCGGAATTTAGAACTCTTCAATTTTAACATCCTGAGAGAAGATTTCTGAATCGGTGAAATTGCGGTGTCTGAGATTATGCTGTTTTCAAATAGAAGAAGGCGGGATGTTCATTTGGCAAAGAATCTCCTTAATCGGAATCAGCTGATTTTGAAGCACTCCCTGTCAAGTAGACAAAACAGAGAAAAAAGATGGACAGGAATCACCGCAAGGAGGTTCCTGCTCTTACTTGTCTCCAGCCGCCAAGAATTCCATAGGCGTCATACAGTCAGGCACTCTCTGACATCGTTCGCAGTTGTAATAATGGATATAATCAGTGATCGCATTGCAGAGCTGATCATACTCACCAAAATGATACAAATAGTACATCTCAGATTTCAGAATTCCCCAAAAGCCTTCCATCGGCGCATTATCCAGACATTTGCCTGGGCGAGACATGCTTTGGCAGATTCCAGCTTCTTTCATTCTCTTTCGAAAGGCGTGGCCGGTATATTGAGTTCCCCGGTCACTATGAACCATCGGGCAGGCGTCAGGATACCGTTGGAACGCCTGGTCAAAGGCTTCGAAAACCAAAGAGATATTATTCTTTTGCCCCAATGAGAAACCCGCAATGTTTCTTCCGTACAGATCCAGAATCGCGCACAAATAGACCTTCCCGCCCGTCCCATATTTGAATTCTGTTACATCTGTCAGCCATTTCTCGTTCTGTTCTTTAGACTTGAAGTCCCTGCCGAGGATGTTTTCTGCCAGATACCCAGCCGGAAGCTTCTTCCTGCGCGTCCGCTTTCTCCTCCTGCATACAGAACGAAGATCAAGGAGCTGCATGAGCCGGTGTACACTCTTCAAATTACACTTTACCCCATACCGCCGCTCCAAAATCATCTGCATCTGCCTGTAACCAGGAACGCCATGTTGGCTTTGGTATATCTCAACAATCAGGCGCGTTGGACTTTCGTCTTCCATCTGCTTGACGCTTGCTGTCCGGTTAAGCCATTTATAACCCGGCCCGGCTGACGCCCACCGCAGCACAGAGTTTATACACAGGCCAATGATACGCTTCATGTAGTTCCTTGACGGCCTGATAGGCTGCTTTCTGCCGCACCCCGCTGAAGTCCGGCAGTTGATTCCTGCGCCAGCAAATCTGCTGGTACTTCTGCTGTACAGCCAGTTTCATTTCCAATTTCAGGCTGCTTACCCTCAGATGCTGATTCTTTGCGGCAAGTCTGGAAGAACGATGTCCGCCGTCCAACCCTTCCAGACAGACCTTTTGATATCTTTGTACCTACCCATAGATTTGCCGGTATGTAAATCCAGAGTGAGTCGCAGCCAGCTTATAATTTTTCTCGTGAGCAATACAATACTCCACCGCCGCTTCACGTTCCTCATAAGATACCATGGTCAATTGAATACCTCTTCTGCCTCTGAGAGAATGGAATCCTTTTTGACCAGTATGCATCATAACCCATTGTTCCAGCTGCGATCTTGACCGCAGCTAATACTGTTTGCAGACTGCCTCTATGCTCATCTGGCCGGACAGATACGATTCTACCGCTTGCTGCTTTACAATCGCAGGATAGTGATGGCTGCTCGTTCGATGTCGTAACCTTTCCCCGTCAAACAAATCATAATTCAGCAGCCATTTCTGCAGCGTACTGCGGTTTACCCCAAACCTTGCCGCAATCTTATTGAGATTTCCGGTAGTGTCAAGATTATTTCGCAAATTAGTATGCAGACTCTGACCGGAATGAAG
>CAJUQM010000051.1 GCA_910588005.1 uncultured Oscillibacter sp. | reverse complement strand
CGGTGGAGCCAATGCCCGCCAGCTCCTTGAACCACATTTTGGCGTGCTCTTTTTCATTGTCGGCGGTTTTCAAAAACAGGGCGGCAATCTGCTCGAAGCCCTCTTTCTTGGCCTTGGATGCAAAATAGGTGTACTTGTTCCGGGCCTGGGACTCCCCGGCAAAAGCGGCCTCCAGGTTTTTCTCTGTCTGTGTTCCGGCGTATTTGGACATGATGAATTCCTCCTTTTCAAATTTGCAAAATGAACGCAAAAAGTTACAAAAAAGCTCTAAAAACCGCGTTTTTAGAGCTTTTGGTACGCCCGACTGGATTCGAACCAGCGGCCTTCAGAGTCGGAGTCTGACGCGCTATCCAACTGCGCCACGGGCGCATACCTGACAATATAAGATTTTCAGTTTTCCGGCTATCCGGGGAAATAGTAGTCAAACAGTAGTCAGCTCACGGCGTTTTTTCCTCTGCCGATCCGCCAACGCCCCTGTTTGCAGGGCCTTGCGCCGCATCTCAGCCGGAGGTGTCAGAAACGTCGGAGTTTTCTGACATACAAAGGGAAAAGACTGTATTCGCAGAGCTTTCAGCGGTTCTGTACAAATTTTGGAGAGATGAGGCAAAGCGGCAGAACCATTATGGCGCAATGACTCTGCCGCTTTTTGCCTATTTCCCGAAACGGTAGTCAAATAGTAGTCAGCGACCTATGTAAGGTCTGGTATCCAGAACGGCAAGTCTATGATTTTCAAGTCGAGGAATATCTGGACAAATGATTTCCCGTGTTGCCTCCAGATCAACAGATATACATCTTTGAAAAATCAATACATAGGTTTGTGCCCTATTTTGTAAGATGAGACAAACATATCAATAAAACGGTTTGCGGCCTTAGACATATAGCGCTTATTGTTGATAACAATGTGCATATTCCGCACGGTCTGCTGTGAAGGCAGCTTATAAAATACCAATTCCGGATGATTCTCCTTGACGGCTCGGTCCGGGACAAAAGTTGCTCCGATTCCTGTCAGTGCCAAGGAAAACGCGGTTACAATCTGGGTTATTTCCATACAGATGTTCGGCGAAGCGGCACATTCCGAAAAAAATGCGTCTGTCCGTCTGCGAAGATCATATTTGGATTCCAGCAGAATAAAAGGCGTATCCCCAAAATCCTTTAAATTAATGTAGGGCTGCCCGCTGTCCCAATGGCGGTTCGCCTGAACGTCCGCGCAGGTCATGGCGGCCTTCCGCAGCTTCTTGTTGATCGGGAAACTGACCGGCACGGCCAGGATGATTTGATCGCGGAACCCTGGATAATAGCTGAAATCCGGGTCCTTGGCCAGTTGGCTGATGAAGGTGAAATCAAGCTTCCGGTCCCGCAGCAGTTCCTTCAACTCATAAGCCCCCGCCTCTACAATATCCAGGCTGATGCCTGGGTATTCTTTTTTGAACGCAAGCAATACTGGCGGCAGGATGCGGGAAATGATATAGCTGGTTGCACCGATTCGCAGAGTGCCTGTATTCATATCCGTCAAATCTAATAGCTGGCTTTGCAGCTCGGTTTCTAAAACGCGCATCTGTTCGATCTTGTCTATGTAGATGCGTCCCGCAGCCGTCAGGCCCAGCGGCTTCTGGTTCCGATCAAACAGGGGCATCCCGATCTCGTTTTCGATTTTTTGGATAGCGATGCTCAGCGCCGGCTGAGTGAGATAAAGAGCCTGCGCCGCTTTGGAAAAACTGCCCTTTTGGTAGACCAAATAAATATATTCCAGTTCGTTTCGCATAGCGCATCTCCATAAATTAGATTTATAGTAGTATATAATATATAAAATTGACTTTGCTCGGTCAAGGGGGTATCCTGAAATTGGTCAAAAACACAGGGAATCAAATTGAGGGGAGGAGAAAAATGGACAAATTGACGGTCAAATCTTTGCCGGAGGACATGGCCAGTCTTCCGGTGGATTTTACCGAACCCAATCGGACGCTTCTGCACGGCTGTTTCTGGGAGCAGGCAAACATCGCGGGAAAAGAGCGGAAATTTCTTACCTACATTCCAAAAGATTTGGAATACTGCCAGCCCTGCTTAGTAGTCGCGCCGCCTTCAGGGCATGATCCGCTGACTTATCTGGAGGCGTCGGGTCTGCGGGCCTTGGCTGACCAAGAGCGGTTGTTCCTGTTTTTGCTGGTTCCGGAAAAGGGCGGCTGGCAAACGGATGGCGGCGACGCAGATTACATGAACACTGTCTACATGGCGATCCAGCGCCGGGATTTCTATGTAACCATGCAGGACAACATCTACGCCTGCGGCATCGGGGATGGAGCGGTGATTGCCCATCAGGCGGCCCAGCGGATGACCAGCGAGTGGAGCGGCCTGTTCAGCTTTGGGGCATTGACCCGTAATCTGCTGGAGACCCGGGACGCACGGGCAGCCAGTCAGGAGCAGAACGGATCTGAGCTGCGGATTGCCGCCGTGAAGTGTCAGCTGCCGGTGTGGCTGGCGGTTACGTCCATGGACGAGCATACGGCTGCCGCCGTAAATTACTGGAAGGCCGAAAACCACGCGGCAGAGCCGCCGCTTTCCGGCCAGGGCGCGGATCTGATCTGGATGCCCTCGCCGGTGCGGCGGTACAGCGAGGTCAACGAGGAGCAGATCGCCCAGGTCCGCGTCACGCTGGGAAACGAGGATGTCAGCTTGGAGTCTCTGCGGCGCATGTGGGGTTATATCGGGCTGGCCCGGCGGCACCGGGGCTATGGGCAGAAAAACCTCCGGTATTTCAAGCGGCCCTCCGATCTGGGCGCGGTGCTCCAGCAGCGGGAGATCGGCGGAATGGACCGCCTCTGGTACGAATATGTGCCGGAGAGCTGTACGCCAGATCGGAAGTGGCCTTTGGTAGTGGCGATGCACGGACGGGGTGGCACGGCGGAGACTTTCTTTGACCTGACCAACCTGTTCCAGGTGGCGGAGGCCCGGAAATTCATCACGGTCTTTCCACAGGCTGGTATCCACCAGCAGAAGCCGGGCGGGCTGAAGAATGTTCTCTATTGGAACGGCAGCTATGAGGGGACGCCGATTGACGATGTTGCCTTTATCCGGGCAATGGTGGCGGATGTTGAGAGCCGCCTTCCCATTGATCAAGGCCGGATATACGCCTGCGGACAGAGCAGCGGCGGCATTATGGCGGACGTGCTGTCCACCTGCGCCAGCGACCTGTTTACCGCCTGCGCCAGCTGGTCCGGGATGTACCACCCCAAGAAGGTGCATGGAACGTATCCTCGGACTGCTCCCGTCATCCCTACCCTGTTTCTCTGCGGCGCGGAGGACGCCTTCTGCACAGAAAGGGGAGAAGACCCAGAGCTCCCCTTCCGCCTGATCCCGGAGCTGCGGCGGGACATCATGGAGAAGCTGGAGCGCTGTCAATTAGATATAAAGCGCATACAGACCTGGACCACAGACCCGATCACCTGGTACTGCTGGCCGGACGAACAGGGAGTTCCCATGCTGACGGTGGGTATTGTCCGGGATATGCCCCACGCCAATTACCCTGAGGAGAGCTGGATTAGCTACGACCAGTTTTTCAGCGGATTTTACCGCAACGAGAAAAGCCAACTTTGCTGGCGCGGAAAGATTATAGAGTCGATACAGGACACGGGAAAAGCGTGAATAAAGAAGGAGAAACGTTATGAAAAAGACGGAGAAGAGAACCTTCCGCGTTCCCCATCAACTCATCATTATGCTGGCGATTGCGGCCATCGCCACTCTCGCCACCTACGTCATCCCCGCTGGAGCCTATGAACAGATTGAGATCAACGGCAGAAAGGCGATTGACGCCGCCTCCTTCCACTACATTGACCAGACACCGGTCGGCCCCTGGCAAGCATTTCTGGCCCTGCCGGGCGGCTTTAGCAAGCAGGTCTCCATCATAGCCATGATTACCATGATCGCGGGAGCGATTGGCGTAATCAACGAAACAAAATGCATCGACGCCTCCATTGGGAAGCTGGTATCCAAATATAAAAACAACCTGTACATCATCGTCCCTCTGCTCCTGGGCGTGTTTACCATCCTGGGGACCATGGGCATCAATACACCGATTATTGCGTTTGTTCCCATCGCGTTGATTTTGGGACGCAGCCTCGGCGGAGACGCACTGGTGGGCGTTACCTTGGTGCTCATGGGCGAGATCTGTGGGCAGGCGGGCGGCGCGTTCTGTACTTCCTCCACCGCGGTTGCCCAGGAATTGGTGGGGTTGGAGATCTTCACTGGCTGGCAGCTTCGTATCATCGCCTCCGTCGTCCTGTGGGCGGTAGGCTCCGTGTTCCTGATCCGCTATGTCCAGAAAATCCGAAAAGACCCCACAAAAAGCATTCTCCATGGGGTGGAGGGCGTTGCCGCAGAAGCAGACGGCTCGTCCGAGGAGGCGGAGCTGACGCCGCGCAGGATCGGCGCGCTGATTACCTTTATCATCGGCTTTGGGGTTCTGGTCTACGGCGCAACGCACGGCTGGAGCACGGCGGACGCCATCCCGGCGGTGTTTATGCTCACCGCGATTGCCTGCGGCCTGATCAGCGGCTTTTCTCCGGACAAAATCGCCAAGGAGTTCGTTAAGGGCGCGAAGACCATGACCGGCGCAGCGCTGGTAGTCGCCTTTGCCACCGGAATCAACACCATCCTCAGCTCCGGCAATATCATCCATACCATTGTTCACGCCATGGCCAGCCTGTTCTCCGGCGGCTCCGCCTATGTCTCTGCCATCGGTATGTACATCAGCAACCTGCTCATCAACTTCGTGCTCTGCTCTTCCTCCTCCCAAGCCACCACTGTAATTCCCATTTTCTCCGGCGTGGGCGATGTTTTGGGCCTGACCCAGCAGACCGTAGTCCAGACCTTCAATTTTGGTGACGCCTTTACCAACCTGGTCACGCCGGTTTTCAGCGTTTTGATGGGCTGCATCGGCTGCGCGGGCGTTCCCTGGGACCGCTGGCTGAAGTTTGCTTGGAAGTGGCTGCTGGTCTTTATCGCCATTGGCGGTGTGTTTATCATGATCGGTGTGGGGATCAATTACGGTCCCTTCTAAAGTCCCAAACGATGCAACAACGAAAATAACACGAAAGGCGGAACGAATGATGGATTACGCAAAGGAATCTCTGAAAATGCACTATGCGCTGCGGGGCAAGCTGGAAATTGCGGCCCGGGCGGCAGTGGACTCCAAGGAGGCCCTGAGTCTGGCCTATACGCCCGGCGTGGCGGAGCCCTGTCTTGAAATCCAGAAGGACGTCAACAAAAGCTACGACCTGACCCGCCGCTGGAACACCGTGGCGGTGGTGACCGACGGTACGGCGGTGCTGGGCTTGGGTGATATTGGCCCAGAAGCGGGAATGCCCGTCATGGAGGGGAAATGCGTGCTGTTCAAGGCCTTCGGCGATGTGGACGCGATTCCTCTCTGCGTCCGCAGCAAGAACGTGGATGAGATCGTGGAAACGGTCCGGCTGCTGGCCGGGAGTTTTGGCGGCGTGAACCTGGAGGACATCTCCGCTCCCCGGTGCTTTGAAATTGAGAAACGGCTGAAGGTGTGCTGTGATATCCCCATCTTCCACGACGACCAGCACGGCACGGCGGTCATCACCCTGGCCGGGATTATCAATGCCTTGAAGCTGGTGGGCAAGAAACTGGAGGATGTGAAGATTGTCACCTCCGGCGCGGGGGCGGCGGGCATTGCCATCATCCGCCTGCTGATGTCCATGGGTCTGAAGAATGTTGTCATGACAGACCGCCAAGGTGCCATTTATCAAGGCCGGGAGGGCCTGAATCCTATCAAGGAGGAAATGGCGGCAATTACGAATTTTGCCAAAGAGGAAGGCACTCTAGCAGAGGTGATCCGCGGAGCGGATGTGTTCATCGGCGTGTCCGCCCCTGGGACCCTGACGGCGGACATGGTGCGCTCCATGGCGAAGGACCCCATCATTTTCGCCTGTGCCAATCCCACTCCGGAGATCTTCCCGGAGGAGGCCAAGGCGGCGGGCGCGGCGGTGGTCTCCACCGGACGCAGCGACTATCCCAACCAAGTCAACAATGTCCTCTGCTTCCCCGGCATCTTCCGCGGCGCCCTGGACGTTCGGGCCTCGGATATTAACGACCAGATGAAAGTAGCGGCGGCTTACGCCCTGGCCGGGCTGGTCAGCGACGAGGAATTGAACGCGGACTATATCCTGCCCAAGGCTTTTGATCCCCGTGTGAAGGATGCCGTGGCGAAAGCGACGGCAGAGGCGGCTCGTGCCAGCGGCGTGGCGCGGCTGTAATTTCACTGGAAATTCCTTTTGTCTCAATTCGCCCCTGTATTCCCGGCAGGAACTCATTGGAATCGCTTTGCTCTGCTTGAAATACGGGGCGAATTGAGATTTTCCATAGAAGTACGTGCATGAAAAGCGGAATTATTAGAACGCTGAGGGAGGCAATCATGAAAAAGCACTTTATTCTACGCCTGCTTGCGATGGCCGTGTGTGTGACAGCCCTCGCGGGATGCTCAGCCGTAAAAGGGTTTGAAAAGGATCTGCAGGTGGTCCTTGAATCCAATGGCGAGTATTATGGCTGCTATACTGTAAACATCTTCAATAATGCGGTGGTTCCGGAGCCGGAGCCACCGGGAGGCAAGATATTTATTGGCTGGACCGTCCAGGAAAACGGGGAAGGACCGAATGGGAGCGTGGTCCTTGTAAGTGAAAACCGGGAGCTGCTCCGCTATGACGATGTAAAGGATTATGTAGATGGCGAGCGGCTGAGTGTCACGCTCTATGCGGCGTTTGAAGATGTACCGAAGCGGGACCTCGTCATTGCCTGGTATGCAAAGACCGATACTTCCGGCCTGGATCAGGATGCAATGGATGCGCTCCAAGTGAAGCTGTACGAGTATCTTGCCTCACAGAATTATAAGCCGGATGAGATGGATATCCTTTTCCGCGGTTATGAGGGAAATGTGGGAGATACCTGTGCGGCAATCAAAAATGACGCAGATGTTGATATGATGATCGGCTGGTCGAACAGCGAAAATCTGGCGGAAAAGGGTGGCTTTGCAGAGGGGACGGATTTCCTCGAAAACGCAGGTGATGTGACGGTCGGCAGCAAGGCCCGTTATATTGCACGGATATCGGATACAGAGCTTTGCCAGTCTGTTTATACTTGGATCCAGAGCGAATACGGCGCCTGACCGTCGATGCTCAGTTGGAAGGGATTGGCGTGTAAAACGAGATATACTGAAAAAGGAGAGAAACGATGTACTTAAAACGCAGATTGATGAAAGCCGCATCTATATGCTCCTATGTGTTTACAGGTCTGTGGCTGATCGCGGCGGCGTGCTGCTTTGCTTTTTCCAATGGCCTGTATTGGCTGCTTTTGATCTTTGGCCTGGCCTGCCTGTATAACGGCTTTGTGATCACCTCGATCAGTGAGAGCATGACGGAGGTTTCTCTGGAAAAAAGCGCGCAGAGCAAATTCCTCGTGTGCTGGATCGTCAGTATCCTCTGCCTGCCCGCGTTTATCCTCAATGGAATCTCATTTTTCCGCAAGACGGAGGACGAACTTGTGGTGGTGCGGCAGGATCTAAAACCCGCCAAGAGCGGCGGAGAAGTGTGTGCCTCTACGGAAAACCGGCCGCTCCACAGGACGAGGGCCTTTATTGCCATGTGCGTTGCCTTTGTCATCGTCTTCCTCAGCGGCTTTTCCGCAATGTGCGTTGAAACGGCAGGCTTTTCCGTCAAGGTCAGCGATTTCCGACTGGATCGTGATATGACCTGCGCTTACAACAACGGTGAGATCAACGGCAAACCGTTTGTTATGGAGAATGACACCTCCTACGCGGTCACGATGTATGTGCCCAAAACGGCGACAGCGGAAACCCCTGCACCTGCGGTGTTTGTGCTGCCTGGCTTCACCCGTACGAAGGCAACTATGGCGCAGTATTGCCTTGAATTGGCCCGGCGCGGTTTCGTTGCGTTTTGCATGGACCCCGGCGGCCAGGGCGGAACGAACGAACCCTCCACCGCCGGAGCAAATGGTATTGAATACCTCGTGCAGTATGTCTATAACAATACGGACGACTTCCGATTCTGCGACAAGACGCGGTTTGGAGCGGTGGGCCACTCCGCAGGCGGTGGAAATGTGTGTACGCTGGCCGCGGATATGGCGGGAGAGAGCTACCAGGAGAGTGTCATCAAATCCGTGTATATCTCTGGCTATATCAAGACGTCCTCCGCGGAAAAATACAAAAATCTCAACTGCAACGCCGCCCTGTCCTATGCGTACTACGATGAGGGTGCCTTCCGCTATCAGACGGATACCTCGGCCTTTGAGGTCATCAGCCTCCGCTTTATCAATGAGGTGGGCGGTGTGCAGAACAGCTTTGATAAAGTGGCCTATGACTATGGCTACGGCGATATGGAGACAGGAACCTACCGGATCGTACACCGCGAAAATATCAATCACTGTTTTGAAATGTACGACAGAACCAGTATTGCCAATACCATCGATTTCTTTGATGAAAGTCTGGGAATGAACTCCGGCATCGGCGGTCAGAGCCAGGTCTGGTTTTGGAAGGAGCTGTCCAATGGCCTTGCCCTCGCGGCGGCGTTTGCATTTATCATTTTCCTCTGTGCTGTGCTGATGAAGATGCCCTTCTTTGCCACACTGAACAGCGGAAAAGAGGACAACATGAAGGCACCCTCCGCAAAGCGGCACACCGTGTCCCATAAGGTTATCTTCTGGTCCAGTATTCTTCTCACGGCCATCATTGCTTGCCTCGACTACATCCCTCTGGCCAATCTCTCCATTGAGATTTTCCCGGTTGGAAATTCCGCAAAGGTGTTCACCTTTGTGTTTCCGGCGAGAATGGTAAACGCAATACTTCTTTGGGCACTGGTCAATGGCACGATTGGACTGATAATCTTCTTTGGAACGACCATTGCCGAGTGGGCTTATGAAAAAGCGCACGCAAAGGCCAAAGGGACAGCCGTTGAAGTCTTTGACTGGGGGAAATTCCAGGAGATCAAAATCAGGGGAAATGAGCGGAGCGGTGTGCTGGAAAATTCGGCAAAGGCTGTTCTCCTCGCTTTGCTTTTATTCGGCGCGTTTTATTTCCTTGTCCAGGTCAGCTATTGGGTGTTCCACGAGGATTTCCGATTCATGCTGGTATCCGCGGCGCCGCTCAATAAGAGGATGTTTGTCACGGCGCTTGAATACATCCCCATCCTCTTTGTGTTCTATATCTCCAATTCCATCCGGGTGAATTGCAGCATAGGACGGGAGGGCTGGAGCGAGTGGAAGACCATTCTTGTGGGCGCGCTTGCAAACAGCGTTGGCCTGGCGTTTATCCTGCTGATTAACTATGTATGCTATTTTGCCACAGGAACACCGTTCTATGGATACTGGGGCAATGGCACCGAAATCTGGCTGTATGTGAATATGGTTTTTGGACTGCTGGTTATGATGTTCCTTCTTCCAATTTTTAACCGGCTGTTCTACAAGATTACCCGTAATGTTTGGACAGGAGCGATTGCCTGCTGCATGATTTTCGTTACGATGACGATTTCCGCATCGGTTTCTTATATCCCCATCTAATAATATGTGGCGTTGGCAAAACAGACCGGCAATCCCTTCCATACTGCGGTAGAGCTCCCTGAGATGATGAGAGACAAAATCTGCTTCTATACGAATGTCGAAGGGGAAAACGCAGCTGCAACCGTTTCATGATGAATGCCGAAGGCGAGCATATTTCTCCATAGAGGAGCGATATGCTCGCCTTCAATGGTAATGTATGTCACAACCTGATCGGGGCGGGAAGAATTTGGAGCTTGAGAGCCTGTTTAAAATCCATCGAAACGCCGTCTCAGAGCATCTTTTTCCGCCGACGCTGCGTTGGTTTGACTTGAAATCCGCCAGGATTCCTGCGTCAAACCGCCTTGCCCGACAAAAATATCTGCCCCAATCCGGCACTCCGCCGGATTTTAAACAGGCTCTAAGAGTCATGCAGCCATTCCTGATATTCCTCCAGCGTGATCTTTCCCTCCTCACACTCCTCCTTTTTCTCCCTGGCCCTCTCGCCCCAGGCGTAGAGCGTGGCGGGGGTGATCTTCCCAGTCTTCGTCCAGGCGAACCGCTTTTTGTACTCCCGACGGTAGACCTTAAAGATCTCGTCATCTTCCTTGCTCTGGGACCAGTGGACGAAGGCTCCGATCTCCTTGCAGACGCGGCCCTTCGCATCGGTGGTGATATCGCAGTACTCGGCGGTGCCCCGGCCCTTGACGGCGAAGTAGAGGCCGCAGTTTTTGCACACGCGCATCCGCTGCTCCCGCTGGACACATTCCCGGAGGAAGTAGTCGATCAGGTCATAGATGGTATTGGGGTAGAGGACCTCTGTGAAGGTGTGGGTGTCAACCAGCTCGAATTTCAGCGGCAGGGTGCAGAACCGAAAGGTTTCCAGCGTGTCGGAGCCCTCCCGTTCATAGTAACTCGCCATGAGATCCTGGACAGAAGTCTTTTTCCCCAGATCAATGTCCAGTACCTTCTGAAAAAGCCGCTGGATCTGCCTCTGCATGGTGTCAAGATTGCTGGGGATGTGGTTCAGGTCCTTCCTGGGCAGCAGGTCGATCAGATCAGAGCCGTCTGAGTTCAGTGCCCGCTCGAAGCGCTGCAGCCAGTCCAGCCGAAGTTGCTGAAAATAGATATGGGCCTCCGCCAGCTCGCCCAACCCGCTGAGGACAATGTCGGCGTCCCGCAGGTCCTGGGTCTGATAGAACCGCAGAAGTGCCTGCTCCATATTCTTGATCAAAGGCTCATGCTGCCAGATATCCAGGCGCAGCAGCTTCAAAAGGCTTTCCGGAAATGGGAAGTTTTTTTTTGCCAGTGACGGGCTCTGACCGTAGCAAAAATACTCCCTGCGGTTGGAGATATAGGTTTTGAAAGTGTACGTCTGCATACTGCACCTCGAAGAATGGACTTATAGTAAAAATGGTTTATAAGCGGTCTTGACAAGAGAAGGAAGTTCTGTTACACTAAGAACCGGAAAGGACTGATAGTATATAATGGATTAAAATTAGACTACCACATATAAGAACAGAAGTCAAACCATTTTTCAAGGAAGGAGGACCCCAATATGAGCAAGACGCAAGTAAGGCCACTTAACACCATTGACGCCGATACGCTCATGACGACGCCAATGCCTTCTGTCCAGTACATCGTGGATCAGCTTCTGCCGCAGGGGCTGCACGTTCTGGCAGGCGCGCCCAAGGTGGGAAAGTCCTGGCTGGCCCTGTGGCTGTGCCTCCAGGTCTCGAAGGGAGAAGCGGTGTGGGGATTCGGGAGCACCCAAGGAACAGTTTTGTATCTCTGTCTGGAGGACAGCTATGCCCGTATTCAAAACCGCCTGTTTCAAATCACGGAGGACGCGCCGACAACGCTCCACTTCGCAAACCTCTCCAACCAGATCGGCGGCGGGCTGGAGGCGCAGATCAAAGAGTTCCTGGAGAAGCACCCGGGGACAAATTTGGTTGTGATCGATACGCTGCAGAAGGTCCGCAGCGGTGCTGGAGAGGCGAACCCTTATGCCAACGACTACCGCGATCTCTCTGTACTGAAAGCGCTGGCGGATCAACACCGGATTGCCATTGTGCTGATTCATCACCTGCGGAAGATGGGGGATGAAGATCCTTTGAACATGATCTCCGGTACCACAGGGATCAGCGGTGCGGCGGATTCCAGTTCCGTACTGAAGCCCGCCAAGCGCGGAAGCAAAACGGCGGTTCTTTACTGTACCGGCCGGGATATTGAGTACCGGGAGCTGCCCCTGGAGTTCCGGAAGGAGACATATACATGGGAGTTAACGGAGCCTGTGGAAGTCAGTGAGTGTCAGCTGGATCCGCAGGTTGTTTTTCTCTCTGAATTTCTTTTTGATCTCTCTGCATTTGACGGCTCGGCCACTGAGCTCAGTGTACTTTTGGAAAAACAGACAGGTGAGAAGGTGACTCCGGCAGCGTTGGCGAAAAGACTGGTGCGTTACAGTGGAGAGCTGAACAGGATCGGGATCCGTATCACCAGTAGCCGCACACGCGACAGTCGGCTGATCCACATCCGGTGTGACGGCAGTGACGGGAATGACGGCAAAAATGATACAGGTCCAGTGTCAAATTTCCTGTCACAGCCGTCACAGCTGTCACAAGGCGCGTCGGCGGCGCAGTGAGGGCGCTGTGTGGGATCCAGTGGAGAAGCGGGGGAACATGGGCAGAGGCACATTAAAACGCACAGACGGCCCTGTGGGACGAATTGGGGATCAGACGCACGGGTCCGCCGGAGGACGGAAAACCCACCCTTGGGTGGGGCAAGCATAGCATCCGGCTATACGCCGGCTGCAGTTTCAGGGCCCTGCCCCATACCCCCTGCCCCTGAAGGGGAGAAAGGAACGAGATGCGGAAGAAGAAAACAGCGATCATCACGGCTCGGATGACGCCGGAGGTCAAACAGCAACTGCAAGAGCGTGCGCAGGATGCCAACATGACGCTCACCGACTACTTGTGTATCTGCGGTCTGGGGAAGGAGATTGTTCGCGTGGAGGGACTGGATGGAGTCCTCTCTGAGTTGAAAGCCCAGGGCCGCAACCTCAACCAGCTCACCATGCTGGCTAACATAGGACGACTCACCATCCTGCGGAGCGATGAGCTGATCGACAAGTACACTGATCTCTGCGCGGCGATCCGTCGGCTGACAAAGGAGGTGAGCTGATGGCTACCTTCACCGCCATCCGAAATAAGAAGCAGACTGCCGGGGCCATGCTGGGTGTGCTGTCTTATGTGGCGCAGGGGAAGAAGACGATGCTGGATGGGGCGTGCCTGGTTACCGGAAGCAACTGCGTGCCCCAGGCGTCGTACCTGGAGATGATGACCACCAAACAGCGGTTTCAGAAAACGAACGGTAGGCAGTTTTACCACTTCGTGCAGTCCTTCTCCGAGACTGATGATCTCACGCCCCAGGAGGTCAACGCAATTGGTCTGGAACTGGCCCAGAGAGCGTTCCCCGGTTATGAGGTGGTGATCGCCACCCACGTTGATACCAACCACCTCCACAACCACCTTGTGGTAAACAGCGTCAGCTGCGAGAACGGAAGAAAGCTCCACCAGAACCGTGATACCCTGCTGGCACATCGGAAGCTCAATGATGAGATCTGCATGGCCCACGGACTGCGGGTGCTGGAGGAGCCGGAGAGATATCCGAAGAAGAAACGGATGAAGCCCGGTGAGTATCAGGCTGGACTCAGGGCAGACAGCTGGAAGCTGGATTTGATCCAGGCCATCAACGAGGCGCTGGAGTACGCTGTTGACCGGGAGAGTTTCATTGAGAACATGGAGTACGAGGGCTACGAGGTCACCTGGACGGACACGCGGAAGCACATCACCTTCACCTGTCCCAATGGGCGCAAGTGCCGGGACAGCAGTTTGCACGACGAGACTTTTCTCAAGGAGAATCTGGAAGCACTGTTCGCATACCGGCAGACCGTGGGCTTTCGTCCCGGCAGTCTGGAACCGGCTGAGGGCTGGATGAGAAATCTGGCAAGCGGCCTTCTCCGGCTGGGCAGAGCTCTGGAGCGCGGTAATGATTTGCCGCCGCTTCCTGCGCCGTTTACCTGGACAGACAGCAAGCAGCGCCGCCGGGAGACGCTGAAAAAACTGGCGATGGGGCAGAAGTTGAGCGGCGATACACACAACCAGGGCATGAGTA
>CAJUQM010000050.1 GCA_910588005.1 uncultured Oscillibacter sp. | reverse complement strand
CTACACCAACTGGATGGAGAACGTCCATGACTGGTGCATCTCCCGCCAGCTGTGGTGGGGCCATCAGATCCCCGCTTGGTACTGCGATGACTGCGGCCATATCAATGTCAGCCGGGAGGATCCCACCAAGTGCGAAGCGTGCGGCTGTGAGGATCTCACCCGGGATCCGGATGTGCTGGACACCTGGTTTTCCTCGGCGCTTTGGCCCTTCTCAACTTTGGGCTGGCCGGAAAAGACCGGGGACTTGGACTTTTACTATCCGACCTCCGTCATGGTCACCGGCTATGACATCATCTTCTTCTGGGTCTCCCGGATGATCTTCTCCGGCTGCGAGCAGATGAAGAAGATCCCCTTCCGCACCGTCCTCATCCACGGCCTTGTCCGGGACGACAAGGGACGGAAGATGTCCAAATCCCTGGGCAACGGCATTGATCCTTTGGAGGTGGCGGAGAAATACGGCGCAGACGCCCTGCGGTTTAATCTCATCACCGGCAACAGCCCCGGCAACGACATGCGCTTCTACACGGAAAAGTGTGAGGCCATGCGGAATTTTGCCAACAAGATCTGGAACGCCAGCCGGTTTGTGATGATGAATCTCACCATTGACAGCTACGCCCTGCCGGAGGCGGAGCAGCTGGCGCCGGAGGATCGGTGGGTCCTCTCTAAGCTGAACACGCTGGTGAAGGAAGTTACGGAGAATCTGGACAGCTATGAGATTGGCGTGGCGTCCGCCAAGGTCTACGATTTTCTCTGGGACACCTACTGCGACTGGTATATTGAATTGACCAAGACCCGGCTGAACGGGGAAGACCGCAATGCCAGCTTGACCGCTCAGAACGTCCTGTGCTATGTGCTGATAGAACTTTTGAAACTGCTGCACCCCTTCATGCCCTTTATTACGGAGGAGATCTTCCAGGCCCTGCCCCACGAGGGGGACTTCATCATGACCTCCCGGTGGCCGGAGTACCGGCAGGAACTGTCCTTCCCGGAGGAGGAGGCCGCCATGGAGGCGGTGATGGACACCATCAAGGCTATCCGCGGCCGCCGGGCGGAGATGAACGTACCGCCCTCCAAGAAGGCGGAAATCCTGCTGGTCACTGCCGCGCCGGAGATTTACGCGCGGGGCCTGCACTTTATTCAGCGTCTGGCGTATGCCTCCCAGATCACCTTTGCGGATGCCGCCCCCGCCGACACCTCAGGCCAGGTGACAGTGGTGACCCACAACGCCACGGTGTATCTGCCCCTCAGCGAGCTGGTGGATGTCGCTGCCGAGCTGGAACGGATCAATAAGGAGATCGAAAAGGCCCAAAACGGCCTGCGGATTGTGGAGCAGAAGCTCTCCAACGAAAAATTTGTCTCTCGGGCGCCGGAGGCAGTGGTAAACGCGGAGCGGGAAAAGGCCGCCAAATTCCAGGAACTCATTGTCAAGCTGCAGGAGTCCGCCAAAGCCATGCGGGCGTAAAAAGAGCAAAGGGACCCTGCCGGCATGCCGGCAGGGTCCCTTTGGCTGGCGGCTCACAGAGGTGCTTCCCGTGCGAACCGCCAGCCAAAATACATTTGTGTGTTGTCAGGGAGAGATGTTTTAACTCCTTCATTTAACACGCTGATTATGTTCAGAGAATTTGGAGTAATCATGAAAAATCTTCAACGGGGAGATCAATAGCTCTCTCTGTGTAGTTTGAATTGCGGCCTGTGTACGATGCACTTGGGCGGCCACTGTCCAGGCTGCGGCGGAGGAGAGGGAAACCAGAGCTGCGCCACGGCTAGGTGCGGCTTGGACCACGGCGGCGTGGAATACTGCTGGCAGTGCGGGGAGTTTCCCTGCGCCCGATATGAGGGTGAAGAATACGACAGTTTTATCACCCGGCAAAACCGCTTGGCAGACCCGGAGAAAGCTCGCCGGGTTGGTGTGGAGGCCTACCAGAGGGAACAGCGGGAAAAATCTGAAATTTTGCGGCTTCTGTTGGATCATTACAACGACGGCAGGAGAAAGCGCCTATTTGCGCTGGCGGTAAATTTGCTAGAATTAGAGGTGCTGCATCAAATTTTGGAACGGCTTTCAGCGGAGGACTCCGGTCAGCCGCTCCAGCGGCGGGCCGCCGCCGCTGCGGCACTGTGCAAAGAAGCGGCAAAGCGGCGGGGAGCCGACCTAAGGCTTCGAAAGCCGCCCGGAAAGTCCGCAAAGTGAAAAAATGAGAAAATTTCCATAGAGATTCCAAAGGTTTCGACAGAAAGTAAAAATCAGACATGCTATCATCACCGTAAGGCCAAGCCTTGCGGTGCTTTTTTATGAAAAGGACGAAAAAGGGGCGAGAAATATGGAAATCAATGCAAAGAGCGCGGACCGGAATCTGCTGTTGGAGTTTTCCGGAGAAATTGACCATCACGGCGCAAGGGATGCCCTGCGGGAACTGGAACTGGCGGTGGATGCAGCTCTGCCTGCAAAGCTGGTGCTGGATCTGGCCGGGGTGACTTTTATGGATAGTTCGGGGATTGCGCTGATTCTGCGGGCGCAGCAGCGGATGCAGCTGCTGGACGGAAGCGTGCTGGTCTGCAATGTGCCGCCTCAGGCCCGGCGGGTTTTGGATGCTGCCGGCGTAGGGCGGCTGGTGACGATTCGATAGGGGGAGGTTTACATAATGAAAACAAAAGCGTCCAATGAGGTTACGCTGGAATTTCCAAGCCGCAGCAGTAACGAGGCCTTTGCCCGCGCAGCAGCGGCCAGCTTTGCGGCGCAGATGGACCCGACGCTCAACGAGCTGGAGGATATTAAGACAGCGGTCAGCGAGGCAGTGACGAATGCCATTGTCCACGGCTATCCGGATTCTATCGGAAAAGTAATTGTAAAGGTGCGCGTCTGCCCGGAGAACATTCTGGAGATCACGGTGCGCGATTATGGGCGGGGAATATCCGATGTGGACAAGGCCCGGCAGCCCATGTTTACAACCGGGGGAGAGGAGCGCAGCGGCATGGGCTTTACGATTATGGAGAGCTTTATGGACAAGTTGACCGTGCGCTCCGTACCGGGGAAAGGCACCGCCGTGGTAATGAAAAAGCGGCTGGCGCCCCGTTTGAAGGCGGTGAAATGAGCGCTGCACTGGAGCTTTTGCGGGCGGCGCAGGAGGGTGACAGGGACGCCTGTGAGCAGGCAGTTATTGAAAACAACGGCCTGATCTGGAGCGTAGTGCGGCGGTATTACGGCCGGGGGGTAGACCCGGACGACCTCTACCAGCTGGGCTGTCTTGGTTTTTTGAAAGCCATCCAGGGCTTTGACTTTGATTATGGCACCTGCTTTTCCACTTACGCCGTCCCCAAGATCGCCGGAGAGATCCGGCGGTTTTTGCGGGACGATGGCGCGGTAAAGGTGGGGCGGAGCCTGCGGGAACAGTCCCAGATGCTCTACGGCCTGCGGGAGCGTCTCCGCCATGAGTTGGGCCGGGAGCCTGTACTGTCGGAACTGTCGGAGGCCACCGGTTTGACGCCGGAGGAGATTGCGCAGATTGACTTGGCTACCGATGCGCCGGAATCTCTCCAACAGGAGACCATTGATGGACTGACCTTGGAAGGCGTGCTGGGAACGGAGGCCCCGGAGGAGGCGCTGGTGGAGCGTATTGCCCTGCGGGAGGCCATCGACCAGCTGCCGGAAAAAGAGCGAATGACAATCTTACTGCGCTACTTCAAGGGGCTGACCCAGGAGCGGACGGCCCGGGTGCTGGGAGTGTCCCAGGTGCAGGTATCCCGGCTTGAGCGCCGGGGGCTGAAACGGCTGCGGGAGAGCTTTGGGCCTTAAAATAGGAGTCGCCTTGAAACTCCGTCATGGTGTTCCAGTAGCGTTTTGGCATATTCGTCATGCGGCATCTGGGATTGTAACGCTCCTTGATGGCGATGGTATCATAAAAACGCTTCCATAGAATTCGGTAGGCCGCTTCGGTCTCGTCCGGAGGGGCCATCTGAAAATCCGCCAAGGGACGGATGACCGCCTTTCCGGCGGCGTAGAAGAGCGCCTCATGGTGCGTGCGGTCATAGAGAAAGAATTTTTCATTCAGGTAACGGGCGCAGAAATGGCCGCGCAGCATGGGCAGCACCCGGTTTTTGGGTTCAATTTCGCCGCCCAGCACACCGCCCAGATCGGAGAAACGGACAAAGCCCTTTAAGAGATGGGCCTCGCCCTCCAGGTGCCGGACCGCTTTGATTACAGGATAGAGGGTGGGATCGGCCAGATTTCCCATAAAGCCGGGACCGTCTTGCAGCAGCTTTTGGATAAAATGGTAAAGGTGGAGTTCTCTCTCCGGCAGACAGGTGAGAAACCCCTTGCGCAGCAGTTCCGCAGCCCAGGGGGAACATTTGACAACCCTCCGGTACACCCGGCCTGCGTGGTCCCGATCTGTCGGGATGGAACGGCTGGCAAACAGCGCCGGAATAAAGTCCTCATCGCAGCAGATCGCGGTGAGGACTTCTCTATTGGCGTAGCTGTCGAAAACGCAGCAGAGAAAACCCTCGAAGCTGCCGTCATAGCAATAGACCATTTCCGTCATAGGGGGGACCTCCAGTTATACGGCGGAGTGAAAGAGGGACAGCTGTTCCATAGGAGGCTGGGGCAACAGGGGACGTTCTGCGGCGATTAGACTGCGCAGAAGACTGTCCGGCGTAAAACGGAGACCGTTGGCGGTTTTGCCGGAGGCAGTGAGAAAATACTGGGCGCGCTTCATCACCACGCCGAGTTTTTGCAGGTTTTCAATATGAAGGGGACCTGTCCGGCGGGCGGCCAGGATGCGCCGGGCAGAGGTGACGCCCACACCGGGCACCCGCAGCAGAGACTCATAGTCCGCTGTATTTACCTCCACGGGAAAGAAAGACAGATGACCAATGGCCCAGCTGCACTTGGGATCTACTCGGGGATCGAAGTCCGGCTGTTCCTCATCCAGTAGTTCTTCGGCCCGGAATCCATAAAAACGCAGCAACCAGTCCGCCTGATACAGCCGGTGTTCCCGCAACAGGGGTGGTTTCACATCCTTGGCGGGCAGCAGAGCGTGCTCCACTGTGGGCACGTAGGCGGAATAGAACACCCGTTTCAGGTGGTAGCGGTCATAGAGTCCCTGGGTCAGCCGCAGGATGCGGAGGTCGTTGTCCGCTGTGGCTCCTACGATCAGCTGGGTACTCTGTCCCGCGGGGGCAAATTTGGGCGCGTGACGGTATTTGACCAGCTCTTCACGGCTTTGATGGTTCCGGATCTGAATTTGACGCATGGGGGTGAGGATGGCGCGCTTTGTTTTATCCGGCGCTAGGACCTTCAGTCCGGTCTCGGAGGGCAGCTCAATGTTGACGCTGAGGCGGTCTGCCAGAAAGCCCAGCTGTTCCACCAGCTCCGGCGCGGTTCCGGGGATGGCCTTGGCGTGGATATAACCGTTGAAACGGTATGTCTCCCGAAGCAGCCGCAGGGCGCGGATCATCAACTCCGTGGTGTAATCCGGACTCCTGAGCACGCCGGAGGAGAGAAACAGACCCTCAATATAGTTCCGCCGGTAAAAATTAACGGTCAGATCCGCCAGCTCCTCGGGAGTGAAGGCCGCACGCCGGGTCTCGTTGCTGCGGCGGTTGACGCAGTACTTGCAGTCGTAGACGCAGCGGTTGGTCATCAGCACTTTCAGCAGCGTAACACACCGTCCGTCGGCGGAAAAGGTGTGGCAGCATCCGGCCAGAGAGGTGGAGGTGTTGCCGATATATCCCTGTTTAGCCCTGCGGTTTCCCCCGCTGGAGGTACAAGCGGCGTCATACTTAGCGGCATCCGTCAGAACGGTCAATTTTTCTAAGACATCCATGGGAAGCTTATCGGACTGCGGAGCGGTTGTCCTGCCGGGAGGGACGCTCAATGGCGTCGATCACGCGGAAGAGCTGAGCGGTGAGGACCGCTACGCCTACGATAATAAAGAAAAGAGTCCAGCCAGTCATGAAAAGACCTCCCTTGATACCGCTTGGAGAATTGCGGAAATAGAATGTTTGTTCGATTGATATTGTATATCGAACATCTGTTCTTGTCAAGGGGGTTTGGAGAATTTCCAGACAATTCTATAAAAAAGTAGAGAGCCGCCGTCCTTTTGGGGACGGCGGCTCTCCGGCGACGGCAGACCCGCATTCGGAGTCCACTCATAAAAATGGGCAGATCCTCTGAGCATTGCGGACCTATGGATCAATTTTTAGTCTGTGGTGGTTTCGTAGGGCCAGTCAATGATCCCGCCGAAATCCGCCACACTGGAAAAGCCCATCTCGGACAGCTTCTCGGCGGCCTCTGCGCTGCGGCGGCCGGAGCGGCAGTAGACCAAAATCTCCGCGTCCTTGTCAAAGGGGAGGGGGAGATCCGCGGAGATGTCCTCGCTGGGCAGGCACACGGCCCCGGGGATGTGGCCCTCGTCAAACTCCTCCTGAGTGCGGACGTCCAGCAGGATTATGCTGTCGTCCTCATCCAGCCGGGCCTTGGCCTCCTCCGCCGTCAGGGTGAGGTATTTTTGGCTGGCTCTCCTGGGGGCGGGGACGTTGGGGGTGGAGCGGGCGGCGAAGAACTTGATGATGGCCATGCCGAAGCAGATGACGGCGGCCAGAAGAAAGAGATTTTTCATTGGTATATTCCTCCTGTTTTGGGGATTGATGGAACCAGTATACCCCAAACGGAGGAAAAAGGGAAGACCCTTCCTGCGCCGCCGCCTATCGGCCCGCCTGACTCCGCTGGTAAAACTTGTACCAGGCCTCCACATCCATCTCCAGATAGGAATCCAGCGCCTCCGTGATAGCCTTATATTTTTCGCTTCCCTGGGAGAAGACAATGTCCGCCGCGTCCTTAGGGAAACAGGCCCGGATCTCCGGCTCGTACAGGCCGCCGCCGTGGGGCTGCCAGATCTCCGTTGCCTGGTAGCGGTCATTGACATAAGAGAAGGAGACGGCCATAGCGGTGCTGCCGCCGGTGACCAGCTCATAGCTGTCCTCCGTCAGCTCGTAGTCCCCCCAGGACACCAGAAGGTAGGCGGTGCAGCTGCTGCCGCCCCGCTGGGTGTCCAGCAGGTAGTAGGCCACGCTGTGGTGGTCGTATTCGTGGGCGGAGGCGTTCTGCCGCCAGTAGCGCAGAGACGCGTAGATGGCGCTGGTCAGGTGGGAGTGAGATTCCCCCAGGCCGTAGGCCTGGATGCCGGTGTGGTCCAGGAGCTTTTGGAAGAGGGCGGAGCCGTGCTCGTCCAGGTCCCGCTGGGTCCACACGGTGGTCTGGATTTTGTCCCGCAGATCCATCTGCAATTCCTGGGGTCCCTGGTTGTGAAAGGCGTCCAGGGCCGTGAGGACCGCCTCCTGCTCCTCCTCCGGGTAGGTCCCCAGAAGGTTCAGGGTGTGGGTGCCCAGCATGGAGAGCAGCGTTTCATCGTCGATCTGGGAGGGGCGGAGACGCTGATTTTCCAGCAGCGCCCAGGCGATCTCCGCCTGAAAGCCGGGGGAATCTGTGGAGAGATCATAGGGAATGTCGCTCTCCAACAGGGTGTGGTGTCCATCCTCCACCAGGAACAGCAGATAGGGGGAGGCGGACATCAGGCCCTTGACCCAGCCGTCCTCCGTGAAGTCCATGCCCCCCGCCAGGACCACCTTGTCCGGCTGGGAGGGGTGCAGCTCAAACCCTGCGGAGTAGACGGGCAGGTTCAGGCCGTAGGTTGAAAAGCCCGTCACCCGGGTGAGGCCGGAGAGCCGCCACCCGTCGTACAGGGCGGGCTCCCGCAGGAACTCGACCAGGTTGGCCTGGCCCAGCTGGAAGACGGCCTCCGCCACCTCCGCCGGGGCCAGGGCCTCAATATCCGCCAGGGTGGGGCGGAGGGGGCCAGCCGCCGGGGCGGCCTCCTGATCCGTCAGCTGCGCCCACAGCGCCGCGCCGCCCTCGGTGAGGTCCGAGATGTTGTCGAATCTCCGGGCGAAATACTGGTACAGCTCCTCGTGGCTCCAGCCGCTGCTGCTGCCGGAAAAGGCGATGCTGATCTCAATGAGGCCGTCCAGCGCACTGCCGTAGGTGGAGATGAGATAGTTCCGCAGACGGTCGATGACAATCTCGCCGTCCTCCCGCTCCGCCATGCTGTTGAGGAAGGAGGACTCGTTCATCAGGATTATGTCCGCCAGTACCTCCCCCTCCAGCTCCGTCAGGGGAACAACGCCCATCCCGTCCAGGGTGTACGCCATGTCGGTGCGGAACATCTCCGTGCCGGGGGCGCAGTCGTTCTCCATGGCCGAGTAGAGATAGCGCCGGGAGCCGTCCTCCATCAACTGGAAGTACAGGTAGGTGCACTCCGGATAGGTGCTGCAGTGCCAGGCGTCCTCCGTCAGATAGCTGCCTCCCGCCAGAATGACCCGCTCCGGCGTGGTGGTGTGAAACTCGTAGTTGATATTCCAGATCTCAAAGGTCTGTCCGCCCAGCGTCTCGGTCCAGGGGCCGCCTGTGATCTCCAGCCGCCAGTCGTCGTATTCCGCCGGGGTACCCCACATCTCCCCGTCCCCGCCGGTGACGCCGGTGTGGGTCCGGGTGTACTCGTAATGGTCATGGACCATGGTCCTGGCGGCCTCCAGAACATCCTCCGGGGCCGTGAGGCCCGCCATCACATGGTCTGTCACGGGACGGTCATGATCCTTGTAGAGCCGCAGATTTTCACCGTCGAAGTACACCTGACGCACGGCGGTGCCGGTGGCCTGGCCGCCGCCGAACGCCTCCGGTAAAACGGCGTCAGGGAAAGGGACCTCGGCGTTGAGGTACAGATACCGGCCGTATTTGTCCCAGTAAGTGGGATAGAAAGAGACGGGATCCGTCCAGCGCTCCGCCAGCAGGGCGGGGATGTCGGCCTCATACAGCTGTCCGTCCCGCTGGAAAAAGACCTGGGCGTCGTGGATGCCGGCGGACGCCAGCTCCCATGCTCCGTCGCCGTCCAGGTCCGCCTCGATCACAGAGTTGCCGTAGGCCCGGGCCAGCAGGCAGGGCGCGCCGCTTTCGTCCACGGTGTAGTAGTCGTTAAAGGTGGTGTAGTATTCACCGTCTTTCTGAGCGTTGTAGGAGATGGTCACGCCGCTGTGGCCAAGCAGGTCATGGAAGGGGATGAAATGCTCGGCGGCGTACTCCGGGCTGATCCGCTCTGGAAGGGTGAGGAAGCAGTCCAGGGTCTGGTTTTCCACGGCGGCGCGGATGGCGCCGTCCACGGATTGGTAGAGCACCAGTCTTCTGGCGTCGGTCACCGTCTCCGCCTCCGGGTCATAGACGCCGGTTTCCTCCACGGAGAACCGGTACAGAATCCGGTCCGCGTCCTCCGGGCCGCGCCGCTCCACCTCCAGCGCCTGTGGCTCATAGGGAGATAGGCCGTCCAGGGGGATGGTCATCCAGGGTTCTCCCGCCGGGTAGGCCGTGGGGACGGCGGGCCGTTCACAGGGGGTGTTGGAGACAAACAGATATTCTCCCGACGGCGTATTCCGCAGTGTGACGCATTTCCAGCCGTTGGGCATGAAGGTGTCCTCATAGTAGAGGCAGATCAGGCCGTCCTTTCGTTCTCCGGAGACAATGTGAACGTTATTCCAATAATTGGTATCTCCGTGGAAATGGTAATAGGCGTCATATTCTGCAAGATAGGTGAAATTCTCCAGTCCCACACCATTAAATTCCGCCAGTGTCCGATTGGTATTGGACAACAGAATTTGGTTGATCTCCTTGGCGGGACATTTGGTGAGGTCAGTGCCGGGGTCATTGCCCAGGGCGCCTGCCACGGCCTGCCGCTCTTCTTCGCCCGCGCTGTCCGGAAGGCCGGTGCCGTTGTAAAACAGCTGGAAGAGATCGAGATCCTCCGGTGTCTCATAGGTGGAGGAGAGGAATTGGTTTCGGATATTGAAGCTCTCGCCATTGAAAAATTCCTGGTTGAAATACTCCAGCTCCGCGCCTGTGAGGGGACCGCCGGCGCTTGCGCTGTCCTTCGGGGCCTCTTCGGATGCGGCTCCGGTAAAGGTTGCGGCGCACACTACCGCCGCAATGGCAATGACGGCGAACAGCGCCGCGCCCAGATGCCGGCGGTTCTCGGCGATGCGGGTGACCCGGTCTTTCAGCTGCCGTTTGCCTGCCGTCATAGTAGTGGCGGACAGCAGGGGATTGCCCGGTCCCCGGCGGACGGGGATCAGGGAGAGGAGGGTTCTGCCGTAGGAGAGGCGCTCCTCCTCGCCGAGGGAGCGGATCGCGCCTTCGTCACAGGCCAGCTCACAGTCGTTGCGGCTGGTGACCGCGGCGGCCCACACCAATGGATCAAACCAGTACACGGTGAGGCACACCGCCCGCAGCAGCGACCACAGGGGGTCCAAGTGGCGGGCGTGGGTCTCCTCGTGGGCCAGCACGTGGCGCAGGGCCTCCGGCGAGGAGACGGCGGCGGGAGTCAGGTAGACGGCGGGCCGGAACAGCCCGAAGAGACAGGGGGAGGGTAGTCCCTCCTCGATCAGGTATACCCGGCGGGGGCAGTTCTCCACCGGATAGGGCGTCCGGCGTTTCCGCAGCTTTCGCCAGAAGAGGAGGTTGGAGAGGAGGAACCACACCCCCATCACGGCGCAGCCGGTATACCAGACGGGGCGGAGGAGATCTTGCAGGGCAATCTGCCGCTGGTACTCTGTGGTGGCTTTTACAGGGGTATTGAAGACGTCCTCCACAGAAAATGTAAGGGTATTGTCCGGCGTGGCGGGGCCTACCGCCACCGCTGGACTGTTCGGCGGGTTGTAGACCGGCGCACCGCCCTGTCCCACATAGGCGATGCGGTTAGGCGTAAGATAGAGGGATTCTACATTCTGTACCACCGGCTCCGCCGCGGTCAGCACGTTGTGCTCCAACGCGGGCAGATTGATGGGCACCAGCAGCCGCAGCAGTACCAGCCCCCATAGGGCGTACTGGACTCGCCGGGAGATTGACCTGCGGAATACCTGCCGCAAAATCAGCAGCGCCGCAATGAGTACCGAGGATGTAATCAAAATTTCCTTCATAAAGTCTCGCCTCCCGCCTTTTCCAAAATCGCCGACAGCTCGGCAATGTCCGATTCTGTCAGCTGGCGGCTCTCCACCATGGCGCTCATCATCAGACCCAGGCTGCCGCCGTAAACCTTGCCTAGAAAGCTCTCCGTCTCCGCCCGGGCGGCGTCCTGCCGGCTTACCGCAGAGTAGTACCGCTTGGCCCGCTCCCCCGCCTCATGGCGTACGGCGCCCTTGGCCTCCAGCCGGGAGAGCATGGTAATCACTGTGTTTTTGCTCCAGCCGGTGTCCGCCTTTAATGCCGCCGTCAGTTCCGTGATGGTCTGAGGCTGCCGCCGCCACAGATGGTTCATCAGCTTCCACTCGCTGTCTGAGAGATTGATTTTCATAAACACCCCTCCTGGTATACGATTGTCTACCTAAACTATAACAGGAAGGTAGACGGATGTCAACCACAAAACGGTAACAAAAATGGAAAAAGAGTAACAGCGAAGCATAGGGGAAACCCCGCCGCGCGAATGTTCGCGGGGCGGGGGAAGGAAGCTTTTATTTTTGGAGAGGCCGGCTGCTCTATGGCCGGCAGAAGTAGGGGCCGCACTCCGATTCGTGGGTGTGGGCATAGGTCCAGGTGAAGTCCTTGTCCACCAGGTACCAGTCCGCCCCGGCGTGAGTCTCCGGCGGGCGCATGGACAGCGCCTCCGCCTTGGAGATGGGCCGCACCCGGGAGGCTCCCTGGGGAGGATATTCATTATAAAATAAATAGAATTCCTCCTCCGGCACCTCCGCCAGGGCCTTTTTGGCGTCCTCACCCTCCAGGCGGGGGGACAGCTTCCAGGAGAAGAGGTGCCAGAGATAGTTCCCGTCTGCCAGCACGTGTTTGCCCAGTTCCGCCTCGGACACGTCTCCGGCAAAGGCGTCCAGCCATTGTTCCCGGACCCGGCGGATATCGGTGGGAAACGTCTCTACCCACGGGACCATGGTGCCCACACACCGGCAGATGGGCTGTCCCAAATCATGGAACTTGGCCTCGTAATCCGTCATGATTCCCACTGGACCGTGCTGGTGGAGATTCCGGGTGACTTGGGACAGCTGGAAACCAAATTGGGGGATTTCCTCCACAGAGAATTCGAAAAGACCCTGATTGTCGGTTTTAAAGTGGATCTCTCCGCCCTCTTTCAGCACCTGCCGGTAGAGTTTCAGAAAGTTCCCATGGGTCAGGCGGCGCTTGGCGTGGCGGCCGCTGGGCCAAGGATCACAGAAGTTAATGTAGATGCGGTCCACTTCTCCGGGGGAAAAAAAGAAGGGCAGCTGGTCGGCATTGGCGTCAATAAAATAGACATTGTCCAACCCCGCGTCCGCGCATCGCTCCATGGCCACCACCATAGCGTCCGGCACCCGCTCTACGGCGATGAACAGCACGTCCCGTTCCGCATCTGCCGTTCCGGCGGTGAAGCGGCCTTTGCCGCAGCCCAGCTCCAGCCGCAGTTCCCGGGCCTGGGGCATCAGCTCCCGCCAGCGGCCCCGGCGGTCGTAAGGGTCCCGGATCAGGTGCTCTCCACACCGCTCCATCCGGGGAATTAAATTTTTTTTCTTCCGCATCCGCATAGGAAAGTCCTCCTGGGAAGTAAAATGTAGTACCACAAGGTATTGTATAAGCTCGGACATTGTATCACAGGAAATAGGTTCTGTAAACGGTTTTCGGGAGTGCCGGGAGGGGAATGTGTTAATGGATTAACAAAATTGCATAAAATTTGACGAATAATTTGTGTGAAATGTAAAAAAGCGGAAAAGGGATATAAATAGCCGTATTTACCACTTGATAATTTGGACGGCTATCCCTATAATAAACATTGTCAGTAAATTGGCAAAGTGCGGGTTTACTGCGATTTTCCACGGGCTGAACGGACAATGACCAGACAAATTCCACGCTCTCCACAGAAAATCGAAAGCACAAATTAAAATAATAGGAGGAACAAACATGAAGGTAGCAATTTTTGGCGCTGGCACTATGGGCAGCGGTATCGCCCAGGTCTTCGCGGCAAAGGGCCATACCGCTCTGATGTACGCCAGCTCCGTCGCTTCCGCCCAGAAGCACAGGGATAAGCTGGCCGCTTCTCTGCAGAAGCGCGTTGAGAAGGGCAAGATGGAGCAGGCCGCCGCCGACGCCCTGATGGCCAATGTTCTGGTGGAGGAGAAGTCCGCCTGCGCCGATGCCGATTTGATCATCGAGTGCGTCAAGGAGGATATGGCCACCAAGAAAGAGCTTTTGAACGAGCTGGACGCCATGTGCAAGCCCGAGGCCATTTTTGCCTCCAATACCTCCTCTCTGTCCATTACCGAGATGGGCAACGGCCTGAAGCACCCCGTCATCGGTATGCACTTTTTCAATCCCGTTCCCAGCATGAAGCTGGTGGAGATCATCCGGGGTGCCAACACTACCCAGGAGACCTTTGACTTTGTATATAAGCTGTCCCAGGAGATCGGCAAGGACCCGGTGGAAGTGGCCGAGGCCCCCGGCTTTGTGGTGAACAAGATCCTGATTCCTATGATCAATGAGGCCGCCGGCCTGGTGGAGACCGGCGTGGCCTCCGTGGAGGATATCGACAAGTCCATGCGTCTGGGCGCCAACCATCCCATGGGTCCCCTGGCCCTGGGTGATTTCATCGGTCTGGATGTGTGCCTGGCCATCATGAATACCCTGTACAGCGAGACCGGCGATCCCAAGTACCGTCCCGCTCTGCTGCTGAAGAAGATGGTCCGCGGCGGCTTGCTGGGCAAGAAGTCCGGCAAGGGCTTCTACGATTATTCCAAGTAAACCTGATAGAAAAGGAGTAAAAAGTATGGATTTTCATCTGACAAACGAGCAGCTGATGCTCCGTAAGATGTACCGTGAATTCGCCGAGAACGAAGTAAAGCCTCTGGCGGAGGAGGTCGACGAGACCGAGGAGTTCCCCATGGAGACCGTCAAGAAGATGGCCAAGCTGGGGATGATGGGCATCTACTTCCCCAAGGAGTACGGCGGCGCCGGCGGCGACGTTCTCTCCTACGCCATGTGCGTGGAGGAGCTGGCCAAGGTCTGCGGCACCACCGCAGTCATCGTGTCCGCCCACACCTCCCTGTGCTGCGCCCCCATCTTTGAAAACGGCACCGAGGAGCAAAAGCGCAAGTATCTGCCCG
>CAJUQM010000049.1 GCA_910588005.1 uncultured Oscillibacter sp. | reverse complement strand
TGCCATCCAGATGGTAGACGGGAAACATCAGCGGAATCGCGCAGGTGGCCTGGAGCAGGAGATTGTTCTCGTCCCGCCGGGGGACTGGCAGATACTCCGCCTTTCCGGTGTCCAGATTGGTGACTACCGCCTCTACTACACCGGGATAGGCCTCAAAGGCGTCATAATCGTAGGGCAGCAGCCGGTTGGGAATGGTGTTGTAGGCAAAGTCCAAGCCAAAATAGGAGCGGTTTCGGGGATCGGCCCAGTTTCGCCAGCCCATGTAGCGGTGGTCTCCGGCGTAGGTGGTTACCAGGCGCAGGTTTCGCCGGCTCTGCCGGGAGAGGTAGCTGACGCCATAGGCAATACCGGCGGAGACGCCTACGGTGTAATCGGGCAGGGGGAGGCCTGCGTCCAGAAAGGCGTCGCAGACGCCGGCTGAAAAGATGGTGCGGAGGGCGCCGCCCTCCAGGACCAGTGCGGTTTTCAAAGTAAGGTCAACTCCTTTTTTGGTTCCCGGCAGTATTCTTAGCGTGCATCGGAACTGCCGCTGTGGCGATCTCTTTCAGCTGTCGGCGGTATAACCGCCGCTTGAACATGAGATGTGATTTTTATTTTACCAAATTTCCCCTTCAAAATCAACGCGGGGGGAAGCTTGATATCTTGAGAATGCTAAAAAATTGTTAAGGGAGACGGATTTCTCTTGAAAAGGGCGTTCTTTCTGTGATAAAATATCAAAAATATACTTTATTATACTTTTTGCTTTGGACAGAGGGGGCGGTACAGTTGCAAGGGAGGCTGCGGGCGCGGTGGCGCGAAAAAATGGGAAATACCCGCACAATTCTGGGTGAAAAAGTCCGGGAGGCCTTGGCCTCCGTGCTGCCGATCACGGCCATCGTGGTTGTGCTGAGTTTTACGATCTCCCCGGTGCCGGCGGATACGCTGCTGGCCTTTTTGATGGGCGCCGTGCTGTTGATTCTGGGCATGGGACTTTTCACACTGGGCGCGGAGATGGCCATGACCCCCATCGGCGAGCGGGTAGGCGCCCATATGACCCGGTCCCGGAAGCTGTGGGTGGTGGTGTCGGTCAGCTTTTTGATCGGCGTGGTGGTCACCATATCAGAGCCGGATCTCCAGGTGCTGGCAGAGCAGGTGCCCAGCGTGCCCGCCCCCGTTTTGATGGGTGCGGTGGCCGTGGGCGTGGGGGCGTTTCTGGTGGTGGCGCTGCTGCGTATTTTGTTCCGGATTCCCCTGAACGGGCTGCTGATTGCCTCCTACCTCGTGATTTTTGTCCTGGCCTATTTTGTGCCAAGGGATTTTCTCGCAATTGCCTTTGACTCCGGCGGCGTTACCACCGGACCTATGACGGTCCCCTTTATCATGGCTCTGGGTGTGGGCGTGTCCTCCATCCGAAGCGACGAGAACGCCGCTCAGGACAGCTTCGGCTTGGTGGCGCTGTGCTCTGTGGGACCGATTCTGGCGGTGCTGATCCTGTCGCTGGTGTATCCCGCAGCCGGAGCCTATGTCCCGGCGGAGGTGGCGGCGGCGGCGGACAGCCGGGCGCTGTGGGGGCTGTTTTTGCAGGCTTTCCCGAAGTATGCCGTGGAGGTGGCGGTGTGCCTCGCTCCCATAGTGGCCTTTTTTACCGTCTTTCAGATGGTATCTCTGCGGATGAGCCGAAAAAAAGTGTTGAAAATTGTGGTGGGCCTCCTGTATACTGGTCTTGGGCTGGCTGTGTTTCTCACCGGTGTCAACGTCGGGTTTCTGCCGGCAGGTACATATCTGGGCCAGCAGATTGCGGAACTCTCCTGGAACTGGATGCTGGTACCCATTGGCATGCTGATGGGGTGGTATATCGTCCAGGCGGAGCCGGCTGTTCATGTATTAAACCACCAGGTGGAGGAGATCACCTCCGGGGCGATTCCGGGCAAGGCCATGAGCACCAGCTTGTCCATTGGCGTAGCACTGTCCATTGGCCTGTCTATGTTCCGCATTTTAACCGGAATTTCCATTTTTTATTTTCTGGTGCCGGGATATCTGGCAGCTATTGTGCTGTCGTTTTTTGTGCCAAAGATTTTTACGGCTATCGCCTTCGACTCCGGCGGTGTGGCCTCCGGTCCTATGACGGCCACATTTCTGCTGCCCTTTGCCATGGGATCTTGTCAGGCCCTGGGGGGCGACGTGGTAACCGATGCGTTTGGCGTGGTGGCTATGGTGGCGATGACGCCGCTGCTGACCATTCAGCTGCTGGGCCTTGCCTACCAGTGGAAGCTGCGCAGAGCCGGCGCGCCGGAACCCGCTGCGCCGGAGGAAGAGATTATCGAGCTGTGAGGCCGGAGAGCCGTTGCCGCAGAGAGGAGAGACTGCCATGGGCGGAGCCAATCTCATGATTACCATCACAGACCGCAGCCGGAGCGGAGAGTTTGCCGCCTGGTTTCAGGGTCAGGGGATCCCCCTGGTGCTGACGGTTTTGGGCCAGGGCACTGCTACTACGGAGATTTTAGACTGTCTGGGTCTGGAGGCTACAGAGAAGGTAGTGCTGCTGTGTGTGACGCCCCGCTCCGCCCGGCTGGTGCGGCGCGCGGCCAAGGATCTGTGGCTGGACGTCCCGGGCCGCGGGATCCTTATGACGGTACCTGTATCCAGTATCGGCGGCGCGACTGCCAGGGACTATCTGCTGCAGCAGCAGGAGACGGAGGAGAGTATGGAGAAGGAACGGAACCACGAGCTGATTATTGTCATTACCAATCAGGGCTGCACAGATAAGGTCATGGATGCCGCCCGGGCCGCAGGCGCCACCGGCGGCACCTCGATCCACGCCAAGGGCACCGGCGCGGAGCTGGCCCGGAAGTTCCTGGGGGTATCCATTGCGGCGGAACGGGAGCTGATCTTTATTCTGGCCCGGACAGAGGACCGCTCCCCTATTATGAAGGCGGTGATGAGTCAGGCGGGGATTCACTCGGCGGCCCAATCGCTGGCCTTCTCTGTGCCCGTCAGCGACATTGCCGGACTTCGGCAGCTGGACGGTGAGAGCTAAAGCGCATAAAAAGCGGCATAGCCTATTGGCCATGCCGCTTTTTATGCCTGTTTTGTCCGGCGGCGGACCAGCTCCCGAAGCCAGAAGAGGTCATCGCGGCGGACCACCCGAAACAGCGTCCATAGAAAGCACAGGGTTACAAGGTACTGTGTCCCGGGCAAGAGAATGCCCAAGAGGCCGTCCGGCGGCGGCAGGAGGGATGTGGTCCACCCCGCGGCGAGGGCACAGAGGATCGCCCGCAGGGATAATCCGGTTTCCAGGCGGACTCCGGAGGCCAGCAGCAGACGGCGGAGACTGAGGCAGAAATTGATGAGGTGCGTGACGGCAAAACTGATATAGTACCCCCGCAGACCGTATTGCGGCAGAAGTAGCCATAAAAAGGTCACGTCCAAAAAAGAGGTCAGCAGATTGTACCGGGCGTTGGCGCTCTGCTGGCCCAGCCCCTTGCAGATGGCGTCCACGATGGCGTCGGTGTAGAGCAGCGGAACCAGGGGGGCGTATAGCCGAAGGGCGCGGCCTACCGCGCCGCTGTGGTAGAGCAATTCACCCAGGGCGTCCGCTCCGGTGAAGAGAATTCCTCCGGCGCAGAGGCTGAACAGCAGAGAGACCCGCAGTCCCCGCCGGGCCAGATAGCGAACCCGGGGCATCCGCCGTCCGGCGGCGCAGCGGGAGAACTCCGGCACCAGCAATTCTGCCAGAGAGGACAAAATCGCGGAGGGGAACATCAGCACGGGAAATACCATGCCGTGGAGGACGCCGTAATCCGCCAAGGCATTGGCGGTACCGGAAAATCGGGCCAGCCGTTTGGGAACGATCAGATTTTCAATGGTGTTCAGGCCGGCCCGGAGGTCATCTGCTACAGCCAGGGGAAGGGAGATGCGGAGGATCCGGCGGTAAGGCGGCCTCTGGGGTCCCTCCGGCGGCGGCAGAGTTCCCTGGTGGAGGAAGCGGAGGACCCGAAGGGAGATCAGCGCTGCGGCGCCGCCGCCCAGAACGACGGAGAGGCAGGCCCGCCCTGCATTCGCTCCGGCCCACTGGGAGAGCAGAAGGAAGGTGACAGCCATGGCGCAGCCCTGCTCCAGAAATTCCACTCCCACCAGTTCTCCGATGCGTCCGGCTGCGGTGAAATACCCGGTCATGACGCCATAGAGGCAGCAGACCGGCAGGATCAGGGCGCACACCCGCAGAGAGGGGACGGCGGTGCTGCCGCCGATCCAGTTTTCCGCCAGCCAGGGGGCCAGCTGCCAGAGCAGGAACAGCACGGAAACGCTGCATACAAGGCTGTAGCGGGAGCAGCCGGACAGCACGGCGTGGATGTTCTGGGGGCGGTTCCGGCCAAATTCCTCAGCGGAGAGATACATGGCACAGGTGCGGATTCCCGCCGAACCCATGGTGAAGGACATGGCCTTCACAGAGAGAATCAGCTGTAAAAGGCCGACGCCTGCGGCCCCAATCCGGCCGGAGAGGTAGATTTGAAAGCTCATGGCCGCCAGCCGCAGCAGGAGATTGGCAATGGTCAGGAGCAGTGTGCCCCGTACAATAGAAGGTTCCTTTTTTTCTTTCAAAGTTTCCACCTCCCTATCCACTATATGGGAGGAGCGGGACAACATGCCTTTAAAAAACCCCTGTTTGGAAATTTCCAAACAGGGGTTGGGGGGATTAACGTTTGCTCTGTGGGCTTGGGTCAGAGGAGGGGGACTTGGAGGACTCTCCACCCATTAACTGGGTGTAGCGGTTGATTTTGTAATCCAGCCGGTCCAGGGAGGCCTGCATATCCGCCATCCGGGCGGAGAGCTGTTGGCGCTGCCGCACCAGCAGGGTTCTGCGGGCTTCCAGTGTCTCATCCCCCCGCTGGGTCAGGGCGGCGTACTCAATCAGAGCCTCGATCTGCACGCCGGCGGAGCGCATGCATTTCATCAGCTCCACCCATTGACAGGATTCCTCTCCGTAGTCTCGGGCGCCGCCCTTTCCCCGGGGGACCGGCGGAATTAGGCCGATGCGCTCGTAATAGCGCAGAGTGTCCGGCGTCAGACCGTATTTTTTGCTGACCTCCGTGATGGTCATAGGCGTTCCTCCTTCTACACAGGCAGGGTCAACTGCCGAACAGGGCGGCGGCCTGGCGCATATTTTCCACAATTGGCACCCCGAAGGGGCATCGCTTCTCGCAGGCTCCGCATACGGCGCACTCTCCCGCCCGGTGGGGGAGGAGGGCATAGTGGTCCCGCACGGTCTCCGGTATATTGCCCTGCGCCCGGGCCAGATTCAGGAATTTGGTCGTTGAGGCCACGTCAATACCCTTGGGACAGGGCGCGCAATGGCCGCAGTACATGCAGTGGCCCTGCCAGCTGATCTTGGGCAGGGCGGCTAGAGCGGCGGCGTAGTCCCGCTCGTTTTCCGGTGTGTCCTCGTAGGCGATGCTGGCTTCCAGATCCTCCAGTGTCCGGGCGCCGCACATGACGGAGGCCACCGCCGGGCGGGTCAGGGCGTAGTGGAGGCACTGGAAGGGAGTCAGAGCTTTTCCGGCGGGGGAGAGGGATTCGCTGAGCAGGTCGCCGCCGCCAAAGGCCTTCATTACCGTGATGCCCACCCCCAGCCGCTGGCACGTCTCATACAGCGCCTGCCGCTCCGGGTCCATGTTCACTAGTGTGTTTTCGTAATTTTTAGGCGCCCACAGCTCCTCTACATCTTCACCGGCAGGCTGCAGGTCGTAGCAGGGATTGACGCTGAACATCAGCACGTCCACAAGGCCTGTGTTTACCGCCGCAAGGGCCACCTCCGGGTTATGACTGGAGAGGCCGATCCAGCCGATGGCGTCCGCTGTTTTTAACTCCTGGGCGTAGCGCATGACCTCTCCGTTGAGCACAGATTCCCAATCCGCCATGGAATCCACATAATGGATCATGCCGATTTCCACATGATCTGTCTCCAATCGCCGGAGCTGGTCCGTAAAGCCCTCCCGGACCTCATCAATTTTTCGAGTGCGCTTGTACTGGCCATCCTTCCAGACGGAACACAGGTGAGCCTGAAGAACAAATTTCTCCCGCCGTCCCCGCAAAGCCCGACCCAAGTTGGAACGCACCTCTGGATTGGAGGTATAGAGGTCTATGCAGTTGACGCCGTGGGACTCCATTTTGTCTACAAAAGACAGGACCTGCTCGTAGGGCTGATCCACAAATCCCTCGCACCCCATGCCAATCTCACTGACGCGGATGCCGGTGCGGCCCAATGTACGGTATATCATTTTATGTGCGCTCCTTTCCAAGCGGTTATGTTATGACAAAGTGTACCACTTGGAGTCTACTCCATGTCAAGATTTTTTTAAAGGGCCGGGTCTAAGGGAGTAGAAAACAGGGCCGGCATTCACTCTTTGTGAATGCCGGCCCTGTCTTGGTCGGTGTTGTGCGGAGAATTTGCTGGGTTATCAATACATACCGCCCATGTCGGGAGCGGCGGGGGCGGGAGCGGGCGGCTCGGGCTTATCGGCCACCAAGGACTCGGTGGTCAGAACCATGGAACTGACGGAAGCCGCGTTCTCCAGGGCGCTGCGGGTCACTTTGGCGGGGTCGATAATGCCGGAGGACACCATGTCGCAGTACTCCTCCTTATAGGCGTCAAAGCCGTAGCCGTTCTTGCCGGAGGAGCGGACCTTCTCCAGGATCACGGAGCCGTCCAAACCGGCGTTGGCAGCGATCTGACGGATGGGGGCCTCCAGAGCCTTAGCTACGATCTGGACGCCGGTCTTTTCGTCGCCCTCGACGGAGGCCAGCAGAGACTCTACGGCGGGAATTACGTTGACGAAAATGGTGCCGCCGCCGGCGACCACGCCCTCTTCCACAGCGGCGCGGGTGGCATTCAGCGCATCTTCGATGCGGAGCTTCTTCTCCTTCATCTCGGTCTCAGTGGCAGCGCCGACCTTGATGACGGCCACGCCGCCGGCCAGCTTCGCCAGGCGCTCCTGGAGCTTTTCCTTGTCGTAGTCGCTGGTGGTGTTGGCAATCTGAGAGCGGATCTGAGCAACGCGGTCGGCAATGGCCTGTTTTTCGCCGGCGCCGTCCACAATGGTGGTGTTCTCCTTGGTGACCTTTACCTGGCGGGCACGGCCCAGCAGGTCGAGACCGGCGGTCTTGAGTTCCAGGCCCACTTCCTCGCTGACAACGGTGCCGCCGGTGAGGGTGGCGATGTCCTGGAGCATTTCCTTGCGGCGGTCGCCGAAGCCGGGGGCCTTGACGCAGACCACGTTCAGCGTGCCGCGGAGGCGGTTGACGATCAGGGTGTTCAGGGCCTCTCCCTCCACGTCCTCAGCCACGATCACCAGTTTCTTGCCGGACTGGACCATCTGCTCCAAAATGGGCAGGATGTCGGCGATGACGGAGATCTTCTTGTCGGTGATGAGGATATAGGCGTCGTCCACCATGGCTTCCATCTTCTCCATGTCAGTGGCCATGTAGGGGGAGATATAGCCCCGGTCGAACATCATGCCTTCCACGACCTCGCTGTAGGTCTCGCTGGTCTTGGACTCCTCGATGGTGATAACGCCGTCGGCGGAGACCTTCTCCATGGCCTCGGCAATGAGCTTGCCGATCATGGCGTCGCCGGAGGACACGGTGCCTACCCGGGCGATGTCATCGGTGCCGTTGACCTTCTGGGAATCGGCCTTGACGGAAGCCACGGCGGCCTCGACGGCCTTGGCAACGCCCTTCTTCATGACGATGGGGTTGGCGCCGGCGGCCAGATTCTTCAGGCCCTCGCCCACGATGGCCTGGGCCAGCAGGGTGGCGGTGGTGGTGCCGTCGCCGGCCACGTCGTTGGTCTTGGTGGAGACCTCCTTCACCAGCTGGGCGCCCATGTTCTCAAAAGGATCGTCCAGTTCGATCTCCTTGGCGATGGTCACGCCGTCGTTGGTGATAAGGGGAGAGCCGTACTTCTTATCCAATACCACGTTGCGGCCCTTGGGACCCAGGGTGATCTTGACGGTATCGGCCAGGGAGTTGACGCCGGCTTCCAGGGCCTTGCGTGCCTCGTCGCCGCGTTTAATGAGCTTAGACATAATCAATCTACCTCCAATAGAGAATAAAAATTAAAATGAGCAAAAGGAAAGGGGGACGGGAAAGCCCAAGGCTTTCCCGCTTCTTTTGCGAGAGGCAAAAGAAGAAATTTTAATCATTTTCGCCGCGGTGTGTACGTGGCGAAAATACCTTGACTCCAGCCGCCTTGGGCGCCGCCAGTCCGCAGACTGGCGGTGGGGGGAGGTTGAGGGGGAGCCTGCTCCCCTTCGGATTACTCCACGATGGCGAGAATGTCGTTCTGCCGCACCACTACGTATTCCACATCCTCCAGAGTGACCTTGGTGCCGGCGTACTGGCTGGTGATGACCTTATCGCCGGGCTTCACGGTCATGGTGACTTCTTTGCCGTCCACGGTGCCGCCGGGGCCTACGGAGATCACCTCAGCCACGGAGGGCTTTTCCTTGGCGGAGCCGGTGAGGATGATGCCGCCCTTGGTGGTCTCCTCAGCCTCTACCATTTTTAAAATGACGCGGTCTGCAAGGGGTGTGAGTTTCATGTTGGGTTCCTCCTTATAATATTTAAAATTAAAAAACAAACAGCACCGTTAGCACTCTTGTCCGCTGAGTGCTAACGGTGCTATCATAGCGCAAACCAACCGGTTTGTAAAGGGGGTATCTATGAAGATTTTGTGAATTTCCAAAAAAGCTAAAAGATTCCAGGCCGGGAGATCTACCGGGCGGTGGCGTTTGGGTCACAGCCCTTGGGGCCGAAAAAGTTCAGCCGTTTGTCCGCCAAGCGTATGATGACCTCGTGGCTCCGGAAGCACTCTCCGTCTAAACAGGTGACGATCTCTTCCAGATCTGAGCATATGCGCACCTCCCGGGCTGTTACCGTCCGGGCCGCATGGGAAACCTGGCGGTAGTTTCCGGCGGAGTAGATCTTAAACATCCGGGCGAAGGCCGCCTTGCTGATTTTGCGGACTAGGATGGTGTTTAGGATTCCGTCGTCCATCCGGGCCTCCGGCACGGGAATAGAACCGCCGCCGTAGTGGCGGCCGTTGCACACGGATATCAGAGTGAAATCTCCCTCCGCCGTCTCACCGTCTAAAGTGACGGTCCAGTGGTGGCCAATGTCCCGCAGGAGGAAGTTGGCAGCCACTGACGCCAGGTAGCTGCCCCGCCCATTCAGGAAAGGGGAACGGCTGTACAGATGGACGCTCTCTGCCACCTGGGCGTCGATGCCGTTGCACGCGATAGTAAGGCAGTACCGCCCGTTGCAGTCAATGAGGTCCAGCGGAAATACGGGGCCATCCCAAAGATTCTCCGCATCCCGGAACTTTCCCATATCCAATCCGAAATTTTTTAAAAAATCATTGCCGGTTCCGGAGGGGATGCAGGTCATGGCGGCGTTCGAAAAGCCCGCCAGGCCGTTGGCAACCTCTGAGACGGTGCCGTCCCCGCCGCAGGCGTAGACCCGCAATGGCAGCCCCTCCTCCGCCAGGCGGCGGGCTATCTCGGTGGCGCCGCCTGGGCGGTCTGTCAGCATGCAGGTGCAGTCCAGCCCGTGGGCGCTGCGCAGGTGATTGGCCATCTCATAGATGCGGGCCGTCTGATCTCTCTTCCCTGCCCGGGGGTTGATAATAAAGACGTGACGCATGACCAACGTCCCTTTCTCAGTGGATTTTAGTAATATCCGGTCAAAAATTTACTTTCCGTATAGAAAGGCGTCGCATTTTAGCATGCCGTTGTATAGCTTCCGTTTTTTGTCCGCGGGTTGTCCGAAGCACCGCTCAAATTCTGTGTGGGAGGAGAGAACCACTGTCCGCCACTTGGGGGGCAAGGCGCGGTGGGCCTGCCCAAAGCTGCGGTACAGCGCCTCGGCCTCCCGCTTTTCCAGCAGCCGCTCGCCGTAGGGCGGATTGGTCACCAGCTGACCATATTCGCTGCTGCGGTGAAATTTTGCGGCGTCTGCCGTTTCAAAGCGGACGCAGTCCTCCACTCCGGCCAGCTCCGCGTTGTGGCGGGCCAGCTCCACAGCTGCGGGATCGATGTCGCCGCCCCAGATATCATAGGTTCCGTGGAACTCACAGTCCTGGGCCTCGTCCGCGGCCTCCAGCCACAGTCCGCTGTCCATGTTTTTCCACCGCTGGGAGGCAAAGGACCGGTCCAGGCCCGGCGCACGGTTTTTGGCGATCAACGCCGCCTCGATGGGAATTGTCCCACTGCCGCAGAAGGGGTCGCAGAAGGGGTCTCCTCCCCGGTAACGGGAGAGTGTCACCAGAGCCGCAGCCAACGTCTCCCGCAGGGGCGCCCCCATATTTTTTGCCCGGTAGCCTCGTTTGTACAGCCCGTCGCCGGAGGTATCCAGATACAGGGTAGCGATGTCTTTAATAATGGCAAATTGGATCTGATACCGGCTGCCGGTCTCCGGCAGAGTTTCGCAGCCGTAGGCGCTGCCCAGCCGCTTGGCGGCGGCCTTTTTTACGATGGCCTGACAGGCGGGAACAGAGTGCAGCACAGATGTCAAGGAGTATCCTTTTACAGGAAATTCGCCATCTCTTGGAATATAGTCCTCCCAAGGCAGGGCCAGCACGCCTTGAAACAGGGCCTCAAAATCCGGAACAGGAAAGGAACCCAACTCCATCAACACCCGGGCGCCGCAGCGGAGATTGAGATTCAGACGGGCGATGTCAAGCATACTTCCTTCACAGTGGACGCGGCCATTTTCGGCCCGGACATTGTTCAGTTTTAGCCGCTTCATCTCATCGGAGACAAGGCCCTCCAGGCCAAAGAGGCAGGGGACAGTCAAAGTCATAGGGAGGACTCCCTTCCAGTTTGTGATCATAAAATATCATTCTTGCGGGAAAATGTCAAATTATATGGAACGGGCGAGTGACTGGGCCTGCCGGATATTTTACGGAGCGGGCCTTGCCTGCGCGGCGCTGAGGTAGGGTTCCGCGGTATTTTTTACAGATGTCCCATAAATTTTCTATAGAGCTTTGCAAAGTTCCTATAGAAAATGAACTCTTTTTACCTTCCTTGTTGGTAAATATCTATAAATCCCTTCTCCCGTCAAAACAATTGAATGAGCGGTTATCCATGACGGATAACCGCTCGGTAAAATTACATTGATACCTTGTACCAATGTAACGCACACTTTCCCGTAGCACTTTTGAATTCCCAGCGCAGATAATACTTTTTTGCAGCTAAATCTATTTTACCCGCAGGAGACTGTTGGTTCAACTTCATCAGCTGTTGTTTTTTTGCATCCAATAGAATTACCTCTGCACACCCCTTTGACAAATGCGCATCAAGGGCAAATTCATATGTTCCGCTTTCATGAAATCTTCCCATATGCTTAACCCAACCGGTACAGGAGTTTAGAGCTGCCTGATCCGTATCTTTGCCGGGACGAAATATAAATAAAACGGCCGAGATCCTTTTTGATGCCGCAATACTCCGGAAATATTGCCATATATTCAATGTCTCATCCTCCGATCAAGCCAAAATTTGTTTTATAAAATAATTATATCGCACCCAGGTGTTGGGTTCAAGCTGCGGTTGGTGGAGGTGCCGGTGCTTTGCCCCATCAAGGCGAAAGGTAAGGGACAAAAATAATGTATTCGGTAAAAAAGACTGCCTAAAATTTCCCGCTGCTTAAAAAAGGAGGGGAAAAAATTCCGGACGGAATTGTTACCGAATTGAAACGCAATTTCGATTTGGGTATGCTATAATATAATTATAAAATTGAATGAATCAGAGAGTTTTGGCGAAAGGAGGCTTTTTAGTATTATGATGTGGCTATGGCTATGCGCCGCTGTCCTCTTCGGCGTAGTTGAGGCTGTCACGGCGGGGCTGGTATCCGTCTGGTTTGCCGTTGGCGCGGTCGGTGCGTTTTTCGCGGCTCTGGCAAAGCTGGAGGTGACGGCGCAGCTGGTGATTTTTGCCGCGGTGTCCGCTGTGGCTCTGGCGGTGACCCGCCCGCTGGTAGAACGCTTCGGGAGACAGCGGCACATTCCCACAAATTTGGACCGGGTGATCGGCAGAGCAGCCGGTGTGACCGAGGACATTGACAACGATGCCGCCACCGGTGCGGTATACGTAGACGGCAAGACTTGGACCGCCCGCAGCGTTGACGGAGAGGTGATTCCCGCAGGGACCCGTGTGGAGATCCAGCGAATGGAGGGCGTGAAGCTCTTTGTAAAAAAATCTGAGAAAAAAGCGGAGGTAGTGTCATGAAGTTTGGAGTCATTGCAATCGTTGTCCTGGTGGTGCTGATCCTGATCCTGCTGATCAGCAACATCGTCATCGTGCAGCAGTCCAGGGCCTATGTGGTGGAGCGGCTGGGCGCCTTCCGGGCGGTCTGGAACGTGGGATTGCACCTGAAAGTCCCCTTTATCGAGCGCATTGCCAAGAAGGTATCCCTGAAGGAGCAGGTGGCGGATTTCGCCCCTCAGCCCGTCATCACCAAGGACAACGTCACCATGCAGATCGACACGGTGATCTATTTCCAGATCACCGACCCGAAGCTGTATACCTATGGTGTCGAGCACCCCATGAACGCCATTGAGAACTTGACGGCCACCACCCTTCGTAATATCATCGGCGACATGGAGCTGGACCAGTCCCTCACCAGCCGGGATATCATCAATTCCCGGATGCGGGCGATTCTGGACGAGGCCACGGACCCTTGGGGCATTAAGGTCAACCGGGTGGAGCTGAAAAACATCATCCCGCCCAAGGAGATCCAAAACGCCATGGAGAAGCAGATGAAGGCGGAGCGGGAGCGCCGGGAGTCCATTCTCCAGGCCGAGGGCACCAAGCAGTCTCAAATTCTGGTGGCGGAAGGCGAGAAGCAGTCCGCGATTTTGAAGGCCGACGCCGCCAAGCAGGCCGCGATTTTGAAGGCCGAGGGCGAGAAAGAGGCCCGTATTATGGCCGCCGAGGCGGAGGCCCAGGCCATTATGCAGGTGCAGCAGGCCCTGGCGGATTCCTTGAAGCTTTTGAACGATGCCGCTCCCAACGAGCAGGTGGTGAAGCTGAAAGCTCTGGAGGCCATGCAGAAGGTGGCGGATGGAAAGGCCACCAAGATTATCATCCCCAGTGAACTCCAGGGGCTGGCAGGCCTTGCCGCCAGCGCCAAAGCGGTGTTTGACACCGAGGATCCGAAACAGTAAAGAACATAATTGTTAAGCCGGGACGCTGCCACAAGGCAGCGTCCCGGCTTTTGCTGGTGTTGGGTACGATTATTTGACAATCAGGGTCGTTCCGTCCATCTCGGGCGGGCAGGCCAGACCCATCACGTCCAAAATGGTGGGGGCAATATCCGCCAGCCGGCCGTCCTTCCGCAGTTCGGTGCCGGCCCCGCAGAGGATGAAGGGGACCAAGTTGGTGGTGTGAGCGGTCATGGGGCTGCCGTCCGGTTCCACCATCTGTTCGGCGTTGCCATGGTCGGCGGTGATCATGGCGATCCCGCCCATTTTCAGCGTGGCATCCACCACCCGGCCAACGCACATGTCCACAGTTTCCACAGCTTTGACGGCGGCGTCAAAGACGCCGGTATGGCCTACCATGTCGCAATTGGCAAAATTTAAAATAATTACATCATAGGTTCCGGACTCAATGCGCTCCACGCACTTGTTGCAGACATCTACGGCGCTCATCTCCGGCTGGAGGTCATAAGTGGCCACCTTGGGAGAGGGGACCAGCACCCGGTCCTCGCCGGGGAACACGGTCTCGCTGCCGCCGTTGAAAAAGAAGGTGACGTGGGCGTATTTCTCCGTCTCGGCAATGCGTAGCTGGGTCAGGCCCATCTGACTGAGGTACTCGCCCAGACCGTTTTTTACGGTGCTGCGGGGATAGGCCACCTCCACGTTCGGCATTGTGGCGTCATACTCCGTGTTGCAGACAAAGGTCAGCGGGAAGAACTGACGGGTAAAGCCGTCGAATTCCGGGTCTACCAGCGTCCGGGTGATCTCTCTGGCCCGGTCCGGCCGGAAGTTGAAGAAGATGACGCTGTCGTTATCGGAGATGGTGCCCTCGGGATCACAGACCACAGGCTCCACAAATTCGTCGGTCACGCCGGCGGCGTAAGAATCTCTGACGGCGGCCACAGGATCCGGGTTGGAGACGGCGCTCTCACCGTAGACCATGGCGTCATAGGCCTGTTCCACCCGGTCCCAACGTTTGTCGCGGTCCATGGCGTAATACCGGCCCATGACGGTGGCGATTTTGCCCACGC
>CAJUQM010000048.1 GCA_910588005.1 uncultured Oscillibacter sp. | reverse complement strand
GTGGTAACCGATATGATCGAGGGAGTAGCCTCCGAAGGAATCGATAAACCTGATGTAGATGAATGATATTTGTGTAAAACCGGAAAATTGAAATCTGCAATAACACAAAAAAATATCGCCCCCAGCGGCGAAGCAGCATTGCAGTGTGCCGAGAGTGAATCTTGAAAAAGCCTGTTATATCAATGCTTGGGAGATACACGGTTCTCCCACCTATCGAGCCGCGGGTTCGAAAGTGGGCACGTGCTCCAAATAAGAAATCACCTCAGTGAAAACTGGGGTGATTTTTCTTTTGACCGCAGAAATACCACAGACGGGTTTCAGAAAATTTTCGGTCGGCGGGCTAGGCCCTGTTTGAAAAATGTCAAAACGCCCTCTCTCGGAAATCCCTGCGGAAACCCAGCGCGCTCTCATTATTCCTCCCACTTCTCACGGTCGTATATCGCAGCCATACCCTGTATTTTGCGCTTGATCGTTGTACGGACATGCAATGGCTCAAGGCACTCACATTTATCCCCAAAGCCAAGGAGAAGATCGTAGTGATAGTCGTTTTCAACAAATGGGAAATTCACGGTGTAATACTCGTCACCATCCGGTGCAAAGCAGTCATCGGTGCAATATTCAAGCACCCTGTCCAGCACAGATTTATGAATGCGAATTTTGACTTCTGTCTGCACCGTCTCCGCAATTTCCGTAAAATCCAAAACCGGTTTTTGAAAATCCCGCGGAAGAAAAGTCTCCTGCTTCATTTGCAGCTTTGACATGCGGGATAGTTTAAATAGGCGATAATCATCCCTGATATAACAATAACCGTGAAAATACCAATGGCTGCCTTTCAACACAAGCTGGTATGGCTCAACCGTCCGTATCGTTTGATCTCCATGATTAGTCCTATACTCAAAGCACAGCAGCTTATGATCCTGTAAAGCGGCTTTTATCATTTCTAAATAAGGCGGTATATTTCGATTGCCAATCCACGGACTCAAATCTACGCAGATTTGATTTGTCTTTACTTCAACATCTTTTGCTTTTTCAGCAGGGATAAAGCTTTTAACTTTCTCAAAAGCGTTTGCCAGTTCATCACCTCGCACCACGTTGGAAAGACTGGAAAGCCCCATTAAGATTGCAGAAAGGTCAGCCGTTGAAAAAACCTTTTTGTCAAGTTTATATTCCGGCATAATCTCAAAGCCGCCGCCAACTCCGGATCTGGACCGGACCGGAATCCCTGCCATATTGATGGCTTCTATGTCGCGGTATATTGTGCGGGGAGACACTTCAAACGTATCTGCTAACGCCTGTGCACCTACACGCTCTTGATCCAGAAGCGTCATAATAATGCTGACAAGCCTGTCAACTTTCATTTGGCAGCCGCCTTTCAATCGTCTCTTAATCGTATAAATTATAAATTGTTGCCATACTGTTGTCAACAATTGAGTGGTATGATACAGGCGTAGGCAAACCAAATACGAAAGAAGACGGAGGAAATTATGTTCACAGTCTATGTATACGTTTTGGACACCTTAGCCGACTGGGAGCTGGGGTATGTCACAGCGGAGTTAAACTCCGGGCGCTTTTTCAAAAAGGATGCGCCGGTTGGATCCGTCAAAACAGCCGGCATTTCAAAGGAACCCGTCAAAACACTGGGCGGGCTGACCATCATTCCAGATTGTTCCATCGACGATATTACAGTGAATGAGAGAAGCGTTCTGCTGTTACCGGGGGCAAATACTTGGGATGATCCCAGGCACGGTGCCATTATTAAAAAAGCAGGTGAGTTTCTTTCCGCAGGTGCTATGGTGTGCGCCATCTGCGGCGCAACCGCTGCGCTGGCAAACGCTGGCCTGTTGGATCAAAGACTGCATACCAGCAATGGGGCAGGTTATCTAGACATGGTTTCGCCCAACTACAAGGGACAGAACTTCTATGTTGACGAACCATCTGTTGCGGAGCGAAACCTGATCACCGCAAGTTCCACCGGGTCCTTACTGTGGGCAAAGCAAATTATTGAACGATTGAACGTCTTTCAGCCAGATACATTGGACGCATGGTATGCGTATTTCAGCACCGGCGAAGCGCAGTATTTCTTTGCCCTCATGCAAACTTTGCCGGCAAATAAATAGAGATCATTATCCTGAGGGGATAATGATCTCTATTTTGGCGGCTGGTATGCTGAAATGGCAATGTCCATCGCCTCTTCGTAATACTTGATAAGCGCACATGGATCTTCTTCCGGCAGACCATACTCTTCCATCCACGCCGTCTGGTTTTTACAACTTCTAACAACGGGTGTTCTACGTCAAATTCACTTGCCAGCTCCATTGCATTGTGCACGTCTTAAGATGTACAGACACTTTTGATCCCTTATGCGAGAAATCCATGCTTAAGATCTGAGGGTTCTTCCAATCCATCATTGCACTGTGCGCACCCCCGCCCTTGACTGTGTCAAATAATTCCGCCATGGAAAGACCGAACTTTTTTTGCAAAAGCAAACGCTTCGTTGGCCGCCAGCCTCTTTTCAGATCTCCCAAGGCGCCCCCTGTACCTCCGGGCGCCTCACATCGTCCGAGCCAAAGCTCACCGGGTACATTTTTGACGGTACTTCCCATCCCCGGTTCTCCACTTTCCGTTTATAGCGCCTCCGCTACAGCCTTGCGGCCCATTCAAGATAAACACGCAAAAAATGCGGGGGAACTATTCCCTTTTTCAATAGAATGCTCTATAATACATCCATTGGGTCAACCGTGCCGCGGAGGGCGGCACCGTTGCCCATCCTGCGACGCGGATCATTTTACGGAGGCGCCCTATTGGCGCAGCACTTTGGAGGATAACATGAGGATTATAGTGGTAGGCGCCGGCAAGGTGGGTCTGGAGCTGACAAGGCAGCTCTCTGTGGAAAACCAGGTCACCATCATTGATGAGGACGCCCAATTGATCGATAATGTCATCAATATCTACGACGTAATGGGCGTCTGCGGCAACGGGGCCAGCTATGAAATGCAGTTGGAAGCGGGAGGCGGCAGGGCCGACCTGCTGATTGCCACCACCTCCAGCGATGAGATCAATATCTTGGCATGCCTTGTAGCCAAAAAGATGGGCGTTCAGCACACCATCGCCCGCATCCGCAACCCGGAGTATGAAAAGCAGCTGCGCTTCATGCGGGAGGAGCTGGGGCTTTCCATGTCCATCAACCCGGAGAGGGCCGCCGCCCGGGAGATCGCCCGGGTCCTCCGCTTCCCGGCGGCCATGAAGGTGGAAACCTTCTCCAAGGGGCGGCTGGAGCTGGTGGAATACCGGGTACCGGAGGACTCCGCCCTCAACGGCGTACAGCTGTTGAATCTCTATAAGAGCTTGCAGGTTCGGGTTCTGATCTGCGCAGTGTCCCGAAAGGGAGAGACCATCATTCCCTCCGGTGACTTTGTCCTCCGGGCGGGAGATAAAATCTACCTGACCTCCTCCTCGGACCAGCTGGCCCAATTCTTCCGCCATCTTGGCGTCTTTCGCAGCCGGGCCGCCTCGGTGATGATTGTGGGAGCCAGCAAAATATGCTATTATCTGGCCTCTGAGCTGCTGGAAATGGGCATGGACGTAAAGATCATTGACCAGAGCGAGGCCCGCTGCGTCAGTATGGCCGAACGGCTGCCCAAGGCCCTGGTCATTGTGGGAGACGGTACGGATACAGAACTCCTCCGCGAGGAGGGGATCGACCAAACCGATGCCTTTGTGGCCATTACAGGCATTGATGAGGCCAATATCCTCATGGCCATGAGTGCCGCTAAACAGGCGGAAACATGCAAAGTGGTGGCCAAGATCAACCGAAAATCCCTGGTAGACCTGGTTTCCAACGAGCATATGATCGACAGCGTGGTCTCCGCAGGTTCCGTCACCACGGAGTTGATCGTCCAGTACGTACGCGCCATGCAGAGCGCCTCCGGCGATCATATCAAGACCCTGCACCGGCTGGTGGACGGAGCGGTAGAGGCCCTGGAATTCGGCGTAGGTCCCAATCCCCCTTTTGCCGGGGTGCCTTTGAAGGATCTGCAACTGAAAAGCGGCATTTTGCTGGCGGGCATCGTCCGGCGCAGCGGCAAGATTCTAATCCCCTCCGGCGCCGACGTGCTGAATCCCTATGACGACGTAATTGTCGTGACCACACGGACCTCCCTGCAGAAAATCGGGGATATCTTTCAGTGAGGACCGCATATGAACTATCGAATGATCGGATTTGTCATCGGCAGGATCCTGCTGGTAGAGTCGGCGCTGATGGCGCTGCCCCTGCTGACGGCGGCGCTGTACCGTGAGCCGTTGGGCCCCTTTTTGATTCCCGTGCTTCTGCTGGCCGGCATTGGAGTGCTGCTGGGCGGCAAAAAACCCCGGCAGATGTCCCTCTACGCCCGGGATGGCTTGGCGGTGGTATCTCTGGCATGGATTGCCATGTCCCTGTTCGGCGCTATGCCCTTTGTGATCTCCGGGGATATCCCCAACTTTATCGACGCCTTTTTTGAAACCGTCTCCGGCTTTACCACCACAGGGTCCACGATTTTGACGGCGGTAGAACCCTTGAGCCGGAGCGGGCTGTTCTGGCGCAGTTTTACCCACTGGGTGGGCGGCATGGGCGTGCTGGTGTTTGTAATGGCGGTACTGCCCATGACCGACGGCCACGGCATGCACCTGATGCGGGCAGAGGTGCCCGGCCCCACGGTGGGAAAGCTTGTGAGCCGCATAGGAGACACCGCCAAAATTCTCTACGGCATCTATCTGGCCATGACCGTCTTAGAAACCGTCCTCCTGCTGGCAGGGGGAATGCCTCTGTTCGACGCCTGTGTCCATGCCTTCGGCACTGCGGGTACCGGCGGCTTCAGCTGCCGGGATCTAAGCGTCGGGGCCTATCAAAGCGCCTATTTTGATATAGTGATCGGCATCTTTATGCTGCTCTTCGGCATAAATTTCAACCTCTATTACTTTTTGTTGATCCGGCGGTTTCGGGATGTGTTCCGCTCCGAGGAGCTGCGGGCATATCTGCTGGTGGTGGCCGCAGCCGTGGCGGCGATCACAGCCGATATCTGCCACATGTACGGCAGTGTGTGGACCGGCCTGCGCCACGCCTTTTTCCAGGTCTCCTCCATTATCACCACCACAGGTTTCGGCACGGTGGATTTTGATCTCTGGCCCACCTTTTCCAAATCCATTCTGGTCGTGCTGATGTTTGTAGGAGCCTGTGCCGGCTCCACTGGCGGCGGCATCAAAGTCTCCCGGATTCTGATCCTCCTAAAGGCCTCTGTCAGCGAAATGAAGAAAATGCTTCATCCCAACGCCGTGGCCACCGTCCGGCTGGAGGGCAAGCCCGTATCGGAAAAGACCCTGCGGGGCGCCTATATCTATCTCACGGTATACATGGCGGTATTCGTGGCGTCCTTCCTGCTGCTCTCCCTGGAACAGCTGGGCCTTGTGACCACCTTCACCGCCCTGGCGGCCTGCATCAACAACATTGGCCCAGGACTGGAGACCGTGGGTCCGATGGGAAACTTCTCCGCCTTTTCTCCCGCGTCCAAGCTGCTGCTGTCCTTTGACATGCTGGTGGGGCGGTTGGAGATCTTTCCCATGCTGCTGCTGTTTGCGCCGTCCAACTGGAAGGGGCGGCGCAATATCCGGAGGGCGCTCCGCCATGATTGACTTCCACGGCATGTGGACCCTCCAGGGGGAGCTGTTTTTGCTGATGGCGCTGGGCTTTTTGTTCCGGCGGCGGAACCTGGCCGGCGAGGCGTTTCAAAAGGGGCTGGCCGAGGTGGTCATTGACCTGGTGCTGCCCTGCAATATTATCTGCTCCTTTCAAACGCCGGTAAACGGACAGACACTGCGGCAGACCGGTTCGATCCTACTGGCGTCTCTAGCGATCCAGCTGGGCTGCTGGCTGCTGGCCAAGGTGGCTTTCCGCCGCTGTGAGGCGGCTAAGAGGCCCTCCCTCCAATACGGCACAATTTGCTCCAATGCCGGTTTTCTGGGAACACCGCTGGCAGAGGGCCTGTTTGGCGCCCAGGGGGCGCTGCTGGCCGCCATCTATCTCATTCCCCAGAGAATTGCCATGTGGTCTCTCGGCATCTCCTTTTTCACCCAGGTGGAGGGCAGGGCCTTTTGGAAAAAGACGGCGACCCACCCCTGTCTGATCGCGGCGGGAGCCGGCGTCGTCATCATGGCCGCGCAGATCCGGCTTCCGTCCATCCTGGATCAGACAATCCACGCCCTGGGCAGCTGCAACACCGCGCTGTCCATGTTTCTGATCGGAATGATAATGTCCAAACTGCGGTGGCGGGATTTTCTGGACCGGGACACCCTGTGTTTTACGGCGGTCCGTCTGGCTGTTATTCCGGCGCTGGTGCTGCTGGGCTGCCGCCTGGCGGGAATGGGCGGATTGTCGGAGGCCGTTGCCGTTTTGCTGGCGGCCATGCCGGCCGGCGGAACTACGGCTATTGTAGCGGCCAAATACGGCGGAGACGCGGAATTTGCTGCCGGCTGTGTCACGGTGTCCACGGTGCTGTCCCTGATCGCCATTCCGCTGTGGTGCCTTGCCTTCTAGTTCTCTTCACGGGTTCATACGGTTCAAATCAAGCGCCCCGGAGCGTTTTTGCTCCGGGGCGCTGTTAACGGAAAACTTAAAAATCGCCGCCCTGGCTGTTGGTCAAAGCCTCCAGAATCTGATAGCGGTCCATCGAGAAGGTCTTTTTCATCCTCAGGGCCTCCTCCATGGGAATATCCACAATGCGTCCGTTCTGTGTGGCGATGACACAGTTCTCCTTCCCTTCCACCAGCGCCATCACCGCGTTATAACCCATGCGGCTGGCGGTCTCCCGGTCCCGGGCGCAGGGGGCACCGCCCCGCTGGATGTGGCCCAGCACCGTCACCCTGGGATCAATTCCCAGCTCCTGGTGGATACGCTGTCCAATCTCCATAGCGCTGCCCGCGCCCTCAGCCACCACCACCATATAATGGGTCGTACCCGCCAGACGGGCACGGCGAATCTTCTCCGCGATATCCCGCTCAAAATCCACCTCACGCTCCGGAATCAACACGGCGGTGGCGCCTACGGAGATCCCCACATACAGCGCCAGGTATCCTGCGTGGCGGCCCATGACCTCCACAACAGAGCAGCGCTCGTGGGACTGCATAGTGTCCCGCAGTTTATCAACGCACTCAATCGCGGTGTTGCAGGCCGTATCAAAACCGATGGTATAGTGGGAGCAGCCGATGTCATTGTCAATGGTGGCGGGAATCCCCACTACCCGAAGGGACATATCCGCCTCCGCCGCCTGGCGCGACAGAGCCAGCGCGCCCCGGAAAGTACCGTCGCCGCCGATGGCCACAATTCCATCCAATCCCAGCAGACGGCAGGTAGACAGGGCCTTTGCCCGGCCGCCCTCGTCCATAAACTCCATACTTCTGGCGGTATACAGCATAGTGCCGCCCTTATTGATAATATGGCTGACGCTGGAGGCGTTCATCTGCACAAAATCGCTGTTGATGAGTCCGTTCCAGCCCCGGCGGATTCCCACGCAGCCGACGCCCCGGTTCGTGGCAGTCCGCACGACGGCGCGCACCGCCGCGTTCATGCCGGGAGCGTCGCCGCCGCTGGTGAGAACGCCAATTCGTTTAACCTGTTTCTCCATAAGATAACCTCCCGTTTGTTAGGACGGCACATTGCGAGGCCTGCGGCGCCGCCCTGAAATTGCAGAATGGCGGAGAAATATGTACCGGAGGGACGGTCCCTGTGGCAGCAGGAGAGTGCGGAGCGTCCCGGGGAAAATTCCTCTGTACCCGAATATACCGCCTCAAAGAATCACTGTCAAGAACTTTTATAAGAAAACAAAATTCCCATTAGAAATCGATTAAACGACAGGGAAATTTTTTGTTCTTTCGTAATACTCTGAAAAAAACAACCCTTGTAATCCGGCCCGGCTCGCGGTACAATAGACAAAAACATACCGGAGGAGGAAACTGCCTATGCAAAAAGTCGTGGTAGACGCCGTGGGCGAGCAGTGCCCCATCCCAGTGGTGAAAGCCGCCCGCGCCCTGCGGGAGATGCAGGAAGCCGGGACACTGGAGATCCACGTGGACAACGAAATTGCCGTTCAAAACCTGATGCGGATGGCCGCCGGCCACGGAGTAAACGCCCGATGGGAGCATACGGATGAGCAGAAATACGTAGTAACCGTGGAAGTCACCTCCCCCGTGGGGGAAACCCCGCTGGAGGAATTGGAGCCGGCCTGCGCGCCGGCGGGTGAAACCGGACTTTTGGTGGCGGTGGATACCGACGTCATGGGCCGGGGCAGCGAGGAGCTGGGCAGGACGCTGATGAAGGGCTTTCTCTACGCCCTCACGCAGCTGCCGCGCCTTCCGGAAACTCTGCTCTTTTACAACGGAGGCGCGAAGCTGACCGTGGAGGGAGCCGATTCCCTGGAGGATCTGAAAGGGCTGGCGGCCCAGGGGGTAGAGATCCTGACCTGCGGCACCTGCCTGAATTTCTACGGTCTGACGGAGAAGCTGGCTGTGGGCAGCGCCACCAACATGTATGCCATTGCAGAGAAGCTGGCCGGAGCGAAAAAGGTGATCAAGCCGTGATCTATCTGGACAATGCCGCCACCACCCGTCCCAAACCCCCCGGCGTGGCGGAGGCAGTGGCGGAGGCAATGAACGCATACGGCAACAGCGGCCGCGGAGCGCACGCGGATGCTCTCTCCGCAGCCCGGGCGGTATACGGTGTGCGCCAGCACCTGGCGGACTGGTTCGGCTGTCTCCGGGCGGATCATGTGGTCTTTACGCCCAATTCCACCGCCGCGCTGAATATCGCCATCAGCGGCCTGCTGCAGCCGGGGGATCATGTGATCTCCACGGACTGGGAGCACAACTCTGTTCTCCGCCCCCTGTACCGGCTGCGGGAGCAGGGAATGGGCCTGGACTTCCTCCCGGCCAATTCCCTGGGGCAGCTGGATTATACCCGCCTGGAGCAGTTGCTGCGGCCCAATACCAAAGCGGTGGTCTGTACCCACGCCTCCAATCTGACCGGAGACTTGGCGGACATCGGCCGGGTGGGAACATTCGCCCATAACCATGGGCTGCTGTTTATTTTAGACGCCTCCCAGACGGCGGGAGCCTTTCCCATTGACATGTCCGCGCAGCGGATCGACGTGGTGTGCTTCACCGGCCACAAGGGGCTGTTGGGTCCCCAGGGTACCGGTGGACTGTGCGTTGGAGAGGGCGTGGACATCCGCCCCTGGCTAGTGGGGGGAACCGGTGTACAGAGCTTTTTGGAGACCCAGCCGGAGGAGTGGCCCACCCGTCTGGAGGCAGGAACGCTGAACAGCCACGGCATCGCCGGCCTGGGGGCCGCCCTGGACTATCTGGAGGCCCGGGGACCAAACACGGTCCGCCTCCATGAATGCGGTCTGGCACGGCGGTTCTATGAGGCTGTCTGTAAAATTCCCGGCGTCACGGTCTATGGGGACTTTGTCCAAAAAGAACGGGCACCTATCGTGACTCTAAATATCGGGCAGTATGATTCCGCCCTAGTCTCCGATGAGCTGGCGGAGCGGTTCGGCGTCGCCACCCGTCCCGGCGCCCACTGCGCTCCCCGGCTCCACCGGGCACTGGGAACCACGGAGCAGGGGGCCGTCCGTTTCTCCTGGAGCTGGGCCAACACAGAGGCGGAGACCGACGCGGCGGCGGAGGCCGTCCGCGTCCTGGCGGCGGAGGCATAGCCGTGCGCAAGCGGATGGAGAAATGCGTAATCACCTTCCGAACCACTACCGGAGCCATGGCCATGGAGCGCTCCTGCAAGGAGTCCGGACTCCCCGGGCGGCTGATCCCGGTTCCCCGGGCCATCACCGCCGGATGCGGCATGTGCTGGGCCGCCCCGCCGGAGGCCCGGGAGGCCCTGGAGGAGCTGGTGATCAAAAAACACTTGGATGTGGTTGGCATCTATGCTATCATGATCTGAAAGGGTGATGACATATGTCCAATATCTGCGAGGACTGCGTCTGCTACGACTATGATGAGGAACTGGAGTCCTTTATCTGCACCATGGATCTGGACGAGGATGAGATGGAGCGGTTTCTAAAGGGAAGCAATACCGCCTGCCCCTTCTACCGCCCCGGCGGCGACTACAAGACCGCCTCCAGACAGTGAGCGGGAGTCGCGGAGCCGTGACGGGCAGTCCCAAAACCATTCAGCAGCAGGGACAGGCGGAACTTCATTTAAAGTCCACCTCCGTGCTGCCGGTCACGTTCCCGCTTCCCACATAAGTACAACACAGGAGGTTCTCATGGAACTGGTGGATCTATACGATGAAAACCGCATTCCCTTGGGAAAAACTGCGGAGCGCCACGCTCCCAAGGGTCCCGGGGAATACCGGCTGGTGGTCCACGTCTGCGCCTTCGACAGCCGGGGCCGGCTGCTGGTCCAGCGCAGGACGGAGGAGAAAACCCTCTGGCCAGGCCGGTGGGACGTATCCGTTGGCGGCGGTGTGGACGCCGGTGAGACCAGCCGTCAGGCGGCAGAACGGGAATTTCTGGAGGAGTTGGGGACTCCCCTGGACCTGGGGGGCCTGCGCCAATCAATCACCGTGAATTTCCACGGCGGGTTTGACGATTTTTTTATCATCCAAAAAGACCTGGATCTCTCTGCGCTGGTCCTGCAAAAGGAGGAGGTGGCAGAGGTCCGCTACGTGACGGAGGACGAGGTGGAGGCCATGGTGGACAGCGGCAGCTTCATCCCGTACCCCAAGGGCTTTCTCCGCTTTCTCTTTGAGATGCGAAACACCTTTGGCTTCCCAACCAAATAGACTGACAGCGCCGGATCTCTTCCGGCGCTGCTGCTTTTCATCTCTCCTCCGGCTCCAATTCCAGCAAGTGCATCATAGACACCTCGTAAGCTACCCGCGCCTCGGTGCCAAGATCCGTGACCTTGTGGTATGTACGGCTTTGGACTCTTCCCTCCAGGGACAGGGGGTCTCCCACCTGGAGACGCCCCGCCCGCACCGCCAGCTGGCCCCAGGCAATCACCGGCAGATAGTCGGCCCGGCCATACCGCCGGGGAGCGGCCAGCATCAAATCACAGATACTGCGGCCCAAGGGCGTCCTGCGAAATACCGGCGGCTTGCACAGCGTGCCGGACAGCGTAATCTGGTTGCAGGGTTCGTCCAACCCCGGAGAGATGCTCCGGGCATACACCGTCAGCACCAGGCGGCTGCCTACGCCGCTGCGGTTGTTGAAAGAGCGCAGCTGTCCCTGCACTCGGAGATTTCCGCCCTCCGTCACCTGGGGAAGCATGCTCTCCGGCAGTAAAATAGGCAGCGTATCCACCTGGCCGGACAGCCGGGGCACCTGGAGAGGAAAGCGGTAAAAGCGGGTGCTGTGGTTTTCATGGGACAAAGAGGGCGTCTCCAGGGCGACGCCCTCCAGCAGCACCTCGTTCCGGATTTGAGTTGTCATGTCGTCCACCTCTCGGTCGTGATGCTGTATCCTATGAGAGGCCCGTCCGGATTATACCAACCGCCGGCGGTCTTTTGACCTCCGGCAGGCGCTCTTAAAAAGCCCTGCCGGACAAGCGCAGGGCGGCGCTATTCGAATCCGTCAATTCACGGACAATGACAAGTCATATAGAATCATCACAATGGACAAGCAGAGAAGCCCTAAAAACATCAGCACACAGATGACGACACTTATCCGCTTAGAAAAAATCTTCCAAACTTAATATTGGGGTCTGAAACCGAGACCCGGCGCAATTCCTCCGGCAATAAGTTGATCAATTTTTGATATGTATTTCCGCTGGCCTCTAACCTTTTGGAATAACCGATAGAAATATATAAGAAGACCAGCGATAGAACAAGCGCCGCAAGGGGAAACAAGACAGCCGGAAATTCAGGCAGGTTTATCCCCAAAAAAGACGCAATATTCGGCAAAAACAGCACAACTAACGTTGCATAAAAATATTTAAAAACCTGTTTCCACAACATCTCGTCTCTGTGCTTCCACTCAGACAGGTAAATGTCCATAAGGTCTAAAAGATGGCCCACTTCCATCTCATTCAACTGCAATCCTCTCTTTTTCACAAGCTGATTCCTCCTGTAATTGCTCTGGCTGCCATATTACACCAAATCTTTCCAAAAAACAACACAGGAGCCGCGCCGGTGCCGCGGATCATCGTCCCGGCGGCAATGTGTCTGCTCCGCGGTTCAAGTCCGCCTCCTCTTGTCCCGCGTCTCACCCTTTGGCAATTTTCCCAAAATCTCATAAAATACGGCCGGTCTTTTCAAAGAAATTTATCACATCTATAAAACTTGCCCCCAGGGGATTGACAACCACCGCCAGAGGGCATATACTGCGTATAAGTTTATAACAAAAACCGATGACGCAGACGAGTAAACAGAACGCGTTTCTCCCAGCGAGCCGCCGACAGTGCAAGGGCGGCAGAAGCAACTCTGTTGAATGGACTGCAGAGGGCGGGCCGAACGGGGTGAAAGCCCTCAGTAAGCTTCGACGGGTTTTTCCCCCGTTACCAAGGAAGGGTATGTGTTGGCATACCGCCGAGAGGGCGATTTCAGATCGCCAATTTGGGTGGCACCGCAGAAGTTTCAGACTTTTGTCCCAAAGGAACCATTTACTGGCTCCTTTTCAAGGGATGAAGGTCTTTTTTTGACGCATCCTTTGGAAAAGGCCGATTTTTGAAAGGAGTGCACACTATGAAAACCGAGACGAAAATCCCCTACAAAATCTATCTCACCGAGGATGAGATGCCGAAAACCTGGTATAACGTCCGGGCCGATATGAAGAACAAGCCCGCCCCTCTGCTGAATCCCGGCACCGGCGCTCCCATGGGCTTTGACGACCTGCGTCCCGTGTTCTGCGACGAGCTGATCCGCCAGGAGCTGAACAACGACACCCGGGAGATCCCCATTCCCCAGGAGATTCGGGACTTTTACAAGATGTACCGCCCCTCTCCCCTGGTGCGGGCCTACTGTCTGGAGGAAAAGCTTCAGACCCCGGCAAAAATCTACTACAAATTTGAGGGCAACAACACCTCCGGCTCCCATAAGCTGAACTCCGCCGTCGCACAGGCGTACTACGCAAAGCAGCAGGGCCTCAAGGGTGTCACCACCGAGACCGGAGCCGGCCAGTGGGGCACTGCGCTCTCCATGGCCTGCGCCTATCTGGGCCTGGACTGCAAGGTCTACATGGTAAAGGTCAGCTACGAGCAAAAACCCTTCCGCCGGGAGGTCATGCGGACCTACGGCGCTTCCGTCACCCCCTCTCCCTCTATGGAGACGGAGATCGGCAAAAAAATCCTGGCCGAACACCCCGGCACCACCGGCTCCCTGGGCTGCGCTATTTCCGAGGCCGTAGAGGTGGCCACCAACAATCCCGGCTACCGCTATGTACTGGGCAGCGTGCTGAACCAGGTGCTGCTGCACCAGTCCGTCATCGGCCTGGAGGCCAAAGCGGCTCTGGACAAATACGGCGTCGTACCCGACATCATCATCGGCTGCGCCGGCGGCGGCAGCAACCTGGGCGGTCTGATCTCTCCGTTCATGGGCGAAAAGCTCCGGGGCGAGCGGGACTACCGCATCATCGCCGTGGAACCGGCCTCCTGCCCCAGCTTCACCCGGGGCCGGTACGCCTATGATTTCTGTGACACAGGCATGGTCTGCCCTCTGGCCAAGATGTATACCCTGGGCAGCGGCTTCATCCCCTCCGCCAATCACGCCGGCGGCCTGCGGTATCACGGCATGAGTCCCGTCCTCTCCCAGCTCTATCACGACGGGCTGATGGAGGCCGTCTCTGTGGAGCAAACCAAGGTCTTTGAGGCGGCGGAGCAGTTCGCCCGGGTGGAGGGCATCCTCCCTGCGCCGGAGTCCAGCCACGCCATTCGCATCGCCATCGACGAGGCCCTAAAGTGCAAGGAGACAGGGGAGGAGAAAACCATCCTCTTCGGCCTCACCGGCACCGGTTACTTCGACATGGTGGCCTATGAGAAGTATCACAACGGCGAGATGCGGGACTATGTTCCCACCGACGCGGAGCTGGCGGAGAGCTTGAGCAAGCTCCCCCAGGTCCCCGGACAAAACTGAGCCGCAAGGCCAAAATTTCGTATCCAATACAGCGCCGGCAGTTAACCGCCGGCGCTGTATTCTGCTCTACTGCCGGTTGACTCCCGGCCATTCCCCCTTCTGTGGATTGAAAATCCCCTGCAAATCCCTTACAATTGGGCCATGAAATCTAATTTTTAAGGGAGGGTCCCCATGGACAACGAAAAAATTGGACCATTTATCCGGCAGCTGCGAAAGGAGCGCCATCTGACCCAAAAGGAGCTGGCCGCCATGCTGAACATCACGGACAAGGCCGTGAGCAAATGGGAACTGGGAGCCAGCCTGCCGGACGTGGCGCTGCTGCTGCCTTTGGCAGAGGCCCTGGACATCTCCGTCACAGAGCTTCTGGGCGGACTCCGTTCCCCGGGCAGCCCGCCGCAGGCATTGGACACCCCGCCGCAGGACACGGCGGGAGACATCCTCTCTTACACGGAAAGGGCCTCTTCTCAGCGGCGGGAAAAACTGCGGCTGTGGCTTTTCGCGGGGGCCAGCGGCACATTCCTGCTCTCGGCGGCGGTGTGCTGGGCCTGCGACACCGCCCTGAACGGGACTCTGTCCTGGTCCCTTATTGTGGACCTCTCTTTGCTGCTGGCCTGGGTGGTGCTCCTGCCCCTGCTGACCGCCCGGCGGCACGCCCTTCCCCTGGCCCTGGGAGCACTGTCCGCCGCCATTCTCCCCTATCTCTATCTGCTGGGCCGGCTGCTGGGGGACTCCCGGGTGTTTCGCTTCGGCCTGCCCATCGCCCCGGCGGCGGTGCTGTACCTCTGGGCCGGCTGGGCCGTTTGGCGGAAGCTTCGGTGCAGCCGGCTGTCCGCCGCGGGGATCATTCTGCTGCTGACGGCGGGGCTGAATCTGTTTGTCAACGCCGTCACCGGCGCCATCACCAGCGGCGGCAGAACCCTCCGGGGGGACAGCCTCTTTACCCTGGTTCTGGCCGCCGCCTGCTTCCTGGCGGACTATGTGCTGCGGCGCCAGAAGGCGTGAGTCCTCCGTCCCATTCCCAGCCCGGGTAAAATCTTTCAAAACCGTTAGATTTCAGAAAGATTGTGGAAAGATTCCCTTGGTATGCTCTGTACTGACCAAAGGCATACAGACTTTTCCCGATGGAGGTATTTCACATGAGCATTTTAGAGACCCGGGATCTGCGGAAAATTTACGGCTCCGGAGACACGGAAGTCCGCGCTTTGGACGGCGTGAACCTGTCCGTAGAGCAGGGTGAATTTGTGGCCGTGGTGGGCACCTCTGGCTCCGGCAAATCCACCCTGCTGCACATGCTGGGCGGCCTGGACCGCCCCACCGGCGGCACCGTCTCCGTGGACGGCAAGGACATCTTCTCCCTCAAGAACGAGGCGCTGACCATCTTCCGCCGCAGAAAGATCGGCTTCGTATTCCAGAACTACAATCTGGTGCCGGTCCTAAACGTATACGAAAACATTGTTCTGCCCATTCAGCTGGACGGCGGACGGCTGGACAAGGGGTATGTGGACGAAATTATCAAAACTCTGGGTCTGGAAAACAAGCTGCTAAACCTGCCGGGCAACCTCTCCGGCGGCCAGCAGCAGCGGGTCGCCATCGCCCGGGCCTTGGCGGCCAAACCCGCCATCATCCTTGCCGATGAACCCACCGGCAATCTGGACAGCGCCACCACCCTGGACGTGATGAGCTTGTTGAAAACCACCAGCCAGAAGTTCAGCCAGACCATTGTGATGATTACCCACAACGAGGACATCGCCCAGATGTCCAACCGGATCATCCGCATTGAGGACGGGCGGATCGTGGTTTGGGGGTGAGCGCCATGATCAAAGTTTCCAACGGAAAATGCGTCCGGCAGCTGGGCTTCCGTGCCATGACGGCGGCCCGCACCCGGAATCTGGTGGCCGTCCTGGCCATTGCCCTGACCACCGTGCTGTTCACCTCCCTCTTCACCATCGCTTCCTCCATCAACTATTCCTTCCAGCAGGAGAATTTCCGCCAGGCGG
>CAJUQM010000047.1 GCA_910588005.1 uncultured Oscillibacter sp. | reverse complement strand
GCAGGCTCTCGATATACTCCTTCGCGCTCTTTATCGCCATTTTTCTTCCTCCTAAGCCGAAAATATTTTAAAATTCCAGGTAGTGCGGAGGCATTCCGGGACAGACATCTGTCGTCAGACTATGCGGAGCTATGGGATATCTGAGACCCGCTTTCCACATGCCCTCCATCCCTTCAATCGCGCGGACCAGGTCTTCCGGAGTAAATGAAACCCGAACCTCCCACTCTCCGGCCCCTCCAAATTTTCTGTCGGCAAAGGACGGAATTGCGAAACCGGGCTTTCCTGTGTTAAACGTATGACACCAGGAATCCGCACAGGTGGACTCGCCCACGAAAGAAAACTCCAATTTTTCGTACCCCTTGTATTGCCAGCCGGCAAACAGCATAAAGGCCTGCGCCGAACTGGTGTATAGGACCACAACATCCGGAGCTTCGATTTTTCCGGCGTCAACCGGAGAGCAGACAATGGCGTAATGCCCGCTTGGAACACATTCCAGCGCTCGATTATGGGCTTTTGAGGACTCCAATTCCTCAAACCAGACCTTGTTGAACATCTCGCCGTTATACCACTTTCCGTCACGCTCAAACAGGCCGCTGATCCCTCTGCAATAGTTAAATTATGGAAAAACAATTGCGTCTGTCGGAACGGATGCCAAAGCAAGGGCAGCTCTGCCATGTTGGATGGGCAGCGGTGCGATTTCTCCGGATAGAGTGTAAAAGAGGATGCCAGCGGCACGGTCCGTGAAAAGGATTTGGTGTCAGAGATGGGCGATTATAGATACTTTCAGATGCCGGGGAATCGAGTAGTATTCCGGGGTGTTTGGGAGCTGGTGGTGGCTTACCAGGTCGGCTGCCAGTGGGTAGACGTACCAGAGGACAGATCCGCCGCTTTCTCCGCCGGCTCTTCTGCCGGGGCCAAAGAGCTGTGGGGAATCTCGGTTTGAGCTGTCTGTACCTGCTGAGCCAGCCGTTGGTTGGCCGCCCGCTCCTTGAAAGAGCGGTACAGATCCCGGACCCGCAGGAGGCTGGAGACCAGACAGGCCGCCAAGAGACCAAGGGCCGCCGGTGTTTTGAGAAACCCGCCAAGGGCAATATCTTCTTTTTCCAATGTGCTGTGTCCATTATAGCCTGAAATGGGGAGAGAATCAAGAAAAGGGAGGGAATACCTGCGCTCAGATCCTCAAGGCCTTTGCCGTGTATTACTTCAAGGAGGCCTGCGGAAATGCCTATCTGTATGCCATCTTTGGCTATGCCATTATCGCGGAGATGATCGCCTGTTCCTCTTCCCCAAAATTGCCAAGAATATGGACCGCGCGAAGGCCTATTTCCTGGCCTGCGGCCTGCCGGTGATCGGCCTGGCGCTGCTGCTTGCCCTGGGTTACGTGGCTCCCTCCAGCACCGTCGGCGTCATCGCTTCCTGCGCCAGCTGACCAAGGACGTCAACGCGCTCCACAACAGTCAGGGCCGGAAATAAGTCCTACTACATACCAAGGAGGCGACCCCTATGAGCATCGTTTATCATGAGAGCACGAAAACCTTCCACCTGGCCAACGGCAAGATCAGCTACCTGATAAAAGTGCTGCCCAATGGGGCACTGGTACAGCTGTACTTCGGCCAGGCGATCCGGGACCAAGAGAACTTTGACCACCTGCTGGAGATGAAGCACCGACCCATGAGTTCCAGGGGCTTTGAGGGAGACAAGTTCTTCTCCCTGGAGCATTGCAGGCAGGAGTTATCCCTCATACGGTTCCACCGATTACCGCCACCCCGCCACTTACTGTGAATCCGGCAGCGAGGCGGAGACCCGGACCGTCCACCTGCGGGATGCGCTGCTGGGTGTTACGCTGGACCTGAACCGGCTGACAGCGGAGGAGCGGGAAGCGGTACGGGCGCAGATCACCTTCATGAAAGAGTACCGGGAGACCATCCGGTTTGGGAATTTTTACCGTCTCCGCTCTCCCTTTGAGGGGAACTTCACCGCCTGGATAGCGGTGAGCTTGGACAGGCGGACCGCCCTGGTGGGATGGTACCGGCTTCTCAGCGGGGTAAACGGTCCCTGCCGCCGGATCAGGCTCCAGGGGCTGGACCCGGACCTCTGCTGCACAGTGGACGGCAGCGATGTGCCATTATGGCGAAGAGCTGATGCGGGCGGGCCTGCTGGTCACGGACAGCGGCGCCGGATCACAGCCAGCCGCAATGAGGAGAACTTTTCTCAGAGGAGCTGCGTTGAACCATGGATATCATCTCCCGAACTGCCAGCTCACATGTAAAAACCTTGCTAAATCGGTGCGGTATGCTTATAATTAAATTGTTGTATTATATTCAAAATAGTCTTGCTGTTCTTGATTACGGATTGTATATGGGGGAGGGAATGCCATGAAATGTCCAAAATGTACGACAAATAACTACGAATGCTGCTTATACTGCAGCAAGGGACTCCCTGTTGACGAAGATCTGGACCGGATGGATCGGGCAAAATTGGTAAAAGAGATACGGCGGCTAATCAACGTGAACAATCAGCTGGAGCAGATCTCAGAGGGATACCCGGACACGCTCTTTGTGACAAACAGCCGGGGAGAGATCCTCAAGGTAAATAGTGCCTGGGAGGCCCTGAGCGGGACAAAGCGGGAAGAGGTCTTAGGCCGTAATGTCCGTGATATTGTGGGGACGGTCCTCTCCGAGTCCACCACGCTTGAAGTGCTGAAAAGAGGCGTCAGCATTACAAAGGAGCAGTTTCTGCCTCGCAGTGGAAGAGTCTCCTGCAGTACCAGCCGGCCGGTTTTTGCAAATGGAGAGCTTGTCATGGTGGTCAGCACCAACCGGGACTTTGACGAGATCGAGCGGCTGAAGGTGCGGCTGGGGGAGTCGGAGAGCGAGGCGAAAAATATCGTGAGGAGATGGAGCGGATTCGTGATGAATTGATTTCCTCGCAGGACATTATTGCTGAGGACGAGGCTTCTGTAAAACTCTTGTACCGGGCAAATAAGGTGGCTAAAGTGGACTCCAGCGTGCTGATTGTTGGGGAGACGGGAACCGGAAAAGAGGAATACGCAAAATATATCCACCGGTCCTCTCCGCGGAGAGAACAGCCGTTTATCCGGATCAACTGCGGTGCGATCTCACAGACGATTATCGAAAGTGAGCTGTTCGGCTACGAAAAAGGGGCTTTTACAGGGGCCAACGCCAGCGGGAAGATGGGACTTTTTGAGGCGGCCAACCATGGGACGATCTTCCTTGACGAAATTGGAGAACTCCCCTATATTATGCAGGTAAAATTATTGCGTGTTTTGCAGGAGCAGGAGATCGTACGTGTGGGAGGGACCCACCCGATCCAGATTGACGTACGGGTGATCTCCGCGACGAACCGGGATATTAAACAGATGATCCAGGAGAATTTGTTTCGGGAGGACCTGTATTACCGTCTGAGCGTGGTGACGCTGGAAGTGCCGCCGCTGCGGGAACGGCGCAACGATATTCTGGCGCTGGTCCGCTGCTTTGTGGAAGAATTGAACAAGAAATATGGAATGGATAAGACTTTGACAAAAAACGCGTTTCAGCTTTTAAAGAATTATTCCTGGCCCGGAAATGTTCGGGAGTTGAAAAACTGCTTGGAAGAGGCGCTGGTCATGTGTGAAGGAGACCGCATTGACCAGAGCGATTTCTTGTTTTTGCAGCAGGGCAACATATTGAACCCGCCTAAGGGAGACTGGACGTTGGGACAGGTGATGGAGCAAATTGAGTATCAGTATTTGAAAAATGCCCTGCAGGAACATGGGAGTATTCGGAAAGCGGCGGCATCTCTGGGCCTTCCGCCCAGTACCTACGCCAGACGGTTGAAGAGCCTGGAGAAAAAGGAGATGTCTCATTTGTAGGACGGCGTACCATTTTTGAGAAATCATCAGAGAACGAGATTGGAATCAACTTTTTTGTATAAGCGGCACAGAAAGCGTACCATATTTGAAACGCTTTTCTGTGCTGTTTTTATATTTTTTGAAAAGGCAGGAACTTGTTTTTTGGAAAAAGGGAAACTTTGAAAGTGGAATGGCAAAAAAGACTCAAAGGTGGAAAAAGAAGAATTTATCTATATTGCATAATTTATTGGCTGAATTAGATCATGAGAAGAACAAACTGATGAATGGATTGGCATGTTTTTTGCTACAATATATGCGCGTCCGGACAAATCAAAGAGAGGTGAAGAGTATGAACGCATTTATTCAATGGGGGATCTTTGAGGCCGTTGCCTGGGTACTTTTGATCGCTTTTATCAACTTTATGATGCCAAGGGATCAGAAGAAGTAGCATTGTTTAAAGAGAAATCCATACACAACATACACTTAGGAGGGAAAGATGAACATATTTCTCATACTGATGGTAATCTATATCGCCGCCATGCTGGCTCTGGGATATTTCGGAAGCAAAAAGGCGACGGACTCCACCAGTTACGCCACATCTAAGGGAGACGTTTCTGTTTTTAACGTATCCATTACCTTTGCGGCTACCTTTGCCAGTGCAGGTACCTTTTTGGGCGTCGCAGGGCAGGGGTTTGCCTATGGCGTGACCAACATCTGGTTTTGGGCGTCCCAGTGGACCTCTGCGGGAATTATTATGGCGTTGATTGCCCGGCGGTACCGCAGGATGAACATGAACAAAAACTCCGCCACAGTGGCAGACTGGATTGCAGACCGCTATGACAGCCAGGGACTGCGGGTTTGGCTGGCCATTGTCTCCCTGGCGCAGATCGCCTTTATCGCGTCTCAGCTGGTGGGAGCCGGCGTCATCATCAACCAGATGATGCCCTTTATTTCATACAAGATGGGCGTGCTGATCTCCGCCGTTGTAATCATTATCTACATTTCAATGGGCGGCTCTTACGCGCATATCTATACGAATATTGCCCAGGGAATCATGATGGCGATTGTCGGAATTATTCTGGCGGTCTCTGGATTCTTTGTCTTCGGCAATATTATTACGGAGATTCCCGCGCAGCTGGCGGCCATTGATCCCAAGCTGGCCATGCCGCTGAACCCCGACAATGGCGGTTATCCGGATATTCTTCATGTCGCCGGTATGTTTATCGCGCACTTCTGGTGGGCCTTGAATCCCCAGCTGATCAATAAGGTCACCTATTTGAAGAGTGAAAAGGACGTAAAGACCTTCTGCTGGCTGGGACCCCTGCTGATGTTCCTGATGTGCTCGGTGGTCCTTGTTGGATCGTATACCAGGATTCTGGTTCCGGAGGGACTTGGTGAGACGATCTCCGGCATGGACAGTGCCGTGCCCTATTATGTGAGTATGATTTTCCCCAAGTTTATCGGCGCTGTGTTCCTGGTTGTCATTATGGCGGCTATGATGTCCACGGTGGACGGTGTCCTGCTGTATGTCTCCTCAATTCTCGGCTGTACGCTGTATAAGAACACGTATGTGGCCAACAGGGTTTCCAAGGGTGAGAAGGTGGACATGGAGAAGGTGGAGCGGACAACGATGAACATTTTGAAGTACTCCACGTTCCTGATCGGTTTGATTGCTGTCCCTATTGCGTTTAACAAGCCCAGCAATCTGACCGCCATGCTTTGGGGGGCCGCCGGACCGATCATGTCGGCCGTGGCAGGGCCTGTGGTCATCGGTATTTACAGCAAAAAGCCCTCCGCGAAAGCGGCCGCCCTGGGTTCCGTGCTGGGCTGCCTGTCCTTCCTGGTGCTGTATTTTGGAAAGATCGTGAGTTCTGTGTACCTGTGCTGTGCAATTGGCGGACTGGTCAGCGTCGTTTTGTGCGTCATTGGACTGTATGTATTTCCTCCTATGGCCGGTGAAAAAGCCGAAAAGATATTTCAGATTGTTGAAGACGCTTCCACAGACTGATTCCGCCGTTTTATAAATCTCAGGTGCACTATCAAGACGGTTTCTGCACCGTTGAGATAGTGCACCTGTCTTGCGGCGGCGCGATTCAGACGCTAGAGGTATAAGGAGATTTTATGAGCAATTGGGAAACATATTATCAAGAGCATAAAATTAGCGCAGATGAGGCGGTCTCGCAGATCCACAGCGGGGATACTCTGGTTTTTTCGCACGCTGCCATAGAACCCTCCCATATTATTCAAACTCTGCTGGCTCATAAAGACCGATTTCGGGATATTGAGATCATTCATATGGTCGGCCAGGGTCCTATGGAGTACTGTAAGCCGGAATACCGTGAGAACTTTCATCACAACTCCTTTTTCGCCAGCGGCGGAAAGACAAAGACCGGATTTAAAGAGGGGTATGTGGATTTTACCCCTTGCTGTCTAAGCCAAGTGGCGGATTTTCTCCTGAACAGAATTCCCAAGGTGGATGCCTTTATTGGGCAGGTGTCGCCGCCGGACAAACACGGCTACTGCTCATTGGGAATTGACTTGACCTATGAGCGCGCCGGTTTGAATGCGGCGGAGACCGTAATTGTTGAGGTAAATCCCAATGTGCCGCGAGTCCATGGCGATACGTTTGTCCATGTGAGCGACATTGACTATTTCGTAGAGTGCGGCGACCCGCTGATTGAAATCCCGCGTCCCCGGATCACAGAGACGGAGATGGCGCTGGGGAGAAACTGCGCGAGTCTGGTGGAGGACGGCGCTACGCTCCAGCTTGGAATCGGCAGCCTTCCGGATGCGATCTGCATGTTCCTGAAGGATAAAAAAGATTTGGGAATTCACTCCGAGATGATTTCTGACGGCGTAATGGAGCTGATGGAAGCCGGCATTGTCAACAACTCGAGGAAGACGCTGCACAGGGGAAAGGTTGTGGCGGCCTTTGCCATGGGCACCCGGAAACTCTATGATTTTATGGATGATAACCCCATGTTCCAATTGATGGACGGCGCATATGTGAACGATCCGCTTATTATTGCGCAAAACGAGAACATGGTCTCGATTAACACATGCGTGGAGATTGATTTTTCCGGACAGGTTGCGTCGGAGAGCGTTGGCAGCATGCAGATCAGTGGAACCGGCGGCCAAACGGATTTTGTGCGCGGCGCTACAAAGGCCAAGGGCGGGAAGTCCCTGATGGTGCTGCAGTCCACTGCCCAGGGCGGCAGAAAATCGAAAATTGTGCCCACTTTGTCGGAGGGGACGGTTGTGACACTGCCCAGGACCGATTTGGACTATGTTATTACGGAATTTGGCATTGCGTCTATGCGTGGGAAATCGGTTCGGGCACGGGCCGCGGAACTGATCCGCCTTTCTCATCCCAGCTTCTATGATGAATTGATTGCGGCATGGGAGGGAATGTTCCATCAGACCTTCCCGCGGGAAACGCTCCCCCAATAAATCTATTTAAAAAAAATGGTTGGAACCACTGCGCGGTTCCAGAGAGGAGATTATCATGGCTACATATAATTGGGTCGCTATCGTGGCGCGTTTGAACAAGCTGATTCGCTATGGATGCGCGCCTGTCGGAATGAAATGGATTAAAACAGAGGAGGAATTCCGGCAGATTCCCAAGGTGCGAATTCAGGAAAAGCACTATCCCACCTGTGTCGCGGTTGGACAGGCCCATCAATTTGGCTGGACAACCGCCTGCAAATTTGAAAATTATCACGCTAAGTTTTGATAATATTGGAAAACTTTTCCTCCTCAGAGTTTCTCCTCCCCACAGTGCTATAAATCAGCAGAAACTGCATTTTTCACCACTGTTGATGACCGCTTTTTCAACGCAGAAAAACGAAAAACCAGATCTCTCAGGGCAAAGCAGCACTCTGGAAAACCGTCGTTTTCCAGAGTGCTGCTTTTTCTCTACTATGGACAATGATTGAGCTGTCCAGCATCTGACACCGGCCATGAGGTAACTCGATTAAAAAGCGAAAAAATTAGGCAGATTTATGTATAAATAGTGGAAACTCGGTTGAATCACGTTTTAAAACGCTATATAATGGTAAAAAACCGTTTTGCTTCCGTACATAAAGAAGAGGAGGCTGCCAATGGAGGATTATCTGGCCCACATCAGGAGAGATCTGTCTGGACGCCCAATCGCAGTTCAAACCGTTCGCCAGCACTGCCACAACACCGCAGAGTACGCCGCGCAGGCCTTGGAGCCGGTGTCTCTCTCCGCCAGCGGGTATCTGGCAGGACTCGTTCACGATGCAGGAAAGTACACTGCCGGCTTCCAAAATTACCTGGCCGGCCAGATTGGCCAGCGGGGCAGTGTGAATCACACATTTGCCGGCGTGCGTCTGTTGCTGGAACGCTATTTCAGCGCAGATCCCGGGGACTTTTCCGGCGTGGCCAGCGAGCTTCTTGCCTTGGCATCCGGCGGACACCACGGTTTATTCGACTGCGTAGACGACCGGCAAAAAAACGGTTTTCAGTACCGGCTGACCAAAGACGGCATCGGATATGAAGAAGCAGCAAATAACTTTTTCCGATTTTGTGTCAGCCAAGAAAAACTTGACCGGCAGTTCCAAATTGCTCTTAAGGAACTGACTCCGCTTCTGGAGCACATCTGCTCCCTAACTGGTGATGAGGCCAGCGATGAACGTTATGACCAGGAGACTGCCTTTTATTCCGGCCTGCTCTCCCGCCTGCTGCTCTCCGCCGTTATCGAAGGAGACCGGCGGGACACAGCAGAATTTATGAACGGCACACAGTTTCCTGAAAAACTCAACAATGAGACACTGGAGCAGCTGTGGAGCACACACCTAAAACAGATGGAGGACAAGTTGAATCAGCTGCCCCAAAATTCCCCTATTGACCGGGCAAGGCAGGCAATTTCCGACCAGTGCAGGCAGGCTGCGGAAGCGTCCGGCGGTGTGTTTCGTCTAAACGTGCCAACCGGCGGCGGCAAAACCTTGTCCAGTCTGCGGTTCGCTCTGGCCCACGCCCGCCGGCATCGGAAACAGCGTGTGATCTTCACCTCTCCCCTTCTCAGCATCCTGGAACAAAACGCGGCTGTGATCCGCGAGTATATTCAAGACGACAGTCTCATACTGGAGCATCACTCCAATCTGATACGGACAGAAGAAAACAGCCAGCAGCTGGATGAACAGGAGCTTCTGGCCGAAACTTGGGAGTCTCCTATCATCATCACCACCCTGGTCCAGCTGCTAAACACCCTGTTCTCTGGCAGAACTACGGCCATCCGGCGGTTTCATGCTCTTTGCGGCAGCATTATCGTCATCGATGAGGTCCAGACTGTTCCAAGTAAAATGCTGTCCCTGTTTTCCCTGGCGGTCAACTTTTTGTCGGAGATCTGCGGGGCGACAGTCGTTCTCTGTTCCGCCACCCAACCTTGCGCAGAAGAGATCGAGCACCCCATGCACGGCCCGATCTTTGATGTCATTCCCTACAATCCCACTCTTTGGGAGGTTTTCCGGCGGACAGATATCAAAAGTATGGGAACCATGCCGTTGGAACAGATTTCTGATTTTGTCCTGAAAACCCTGGATTCTGTAAACAGTCTGCTGATCGTCTGCAATAAAAAGAGTCAGGCGGAACGTCTATACAGCCTGCTGAAAGGCGGCGGCTTTACCCTGTTTTCCCTCTCTGCTGCCATGTGTGTGGCCCACCGGAGAGATACGTTGGACAGGCTGCGAAGCTCTCTGGAGCAGAATGGCCGCAAAACTGTCTGCGTCTCCACCCAGGTCATTGAAGCCGGAGTGGATATTTCCTTTGCCTGTGTGATCCGTCTCTCCGCCGGAATGGACAGCGTGATTCAGGCAGCGGGACGATGCAATCGCAGCGGCGAAGCCGGCCCGGGAGTTCTGGCCCCAGTCTATCTGGTGCAATGCCAAAATGAATCGCTTGCAAAGCTGCCGGATATCCAGCGGGGTCAAAGCGCCACCCAGGAACTTATAACAGAATTTGCAGCCCACCCGGAGCGGTATCACAGCACGCTGGACTCGAATGAGGCGATCGGACACTTCTACCGCGCGCTCTACCGCAGAGAACCAAAGGGACATCATGACTACTCCGTAAAGGACTGCCCGTCTCTGTTCTCTCTCCTGTCGCTGAACGGCTATTGCACCCAGGATCAGCCATACTATTTCCGCCAGGCGTTCCGATTGGCCGGATCACTGTTTCAGGTCTTCGAAGAGAACACCACGGACGTAGTGGTTCCATACGGCCAGGGTGAGAAGCTGATCCAGGAGCTGTGCGGCGAAAAAGCGAGGCGGGACCCAGGCTATCTCCGCTCCCTTCTGGAGGAGGCAAAGCCCTATACCGTCTCATTATACCAATATCAAATTGACCGTCTGCATGAAGAGCACGGCCTGATCCCACTCCACGGCGGAGCATTGGGACTCAGCGGACACTACAGCGAGCAAAACGGCCTTTCCATGGGCGAATCCAATCTTGACTTTTTGGGGGTGTAACTATGCGGCATCCAAACATTGTGGAATTTCAGGTCACGGGGGATTATGCCCTCTTCTCCGACCCGATCATGCGTGTGGGCGGAGAAAAATGCAGCTACCAGGTGCCCACATATGAAGCGCTAAAAGGCATTCTGTCCTCTGTGTACTGGAAGCCCACCCTGATCTGGCACATTGATGCAGTCCGGATTATAAACCGGATTCAAACCGAGGTAAAGGGGATCCGCCCCATCCACTATCAAGACGGCAAAAACGACCTGTCTTATTATACCTATTTAAAAAATTGCTGTTATCAGGTGAAGGCTCACTTTGAATGGAACGAAAACCGCCCGGAACTCACCCAGGACCGCAATGAAAACAAGCACCACAGCATTGCAAAGCGAATGATTGAAAAAGGCGGCCGCCGGGATATCTTCCTGGGGACCAGGGAGTGTCAGGGCTATGTGGAACCCTGTGTTTTTGAAGAGGGGACAGGCGCCTATGACTCATTGCTGGAGCTGAGTTTCGGGCTGATGTATCACGGCATCACCTATGCCGACGAGGCCTACTCCCCCGAGACACAGGGAAAAATGACCGCCCGCTTCTGGTATCCGGTGATGAAGCGGGGCATCATCACCTTTCCCCGTCCGGAGGACTGTCCGCTCACCAAACCCCTGTGTGAGATGGGGATGAAGCCCTTTGGAGATCATTTCGAGAACTTTTCCGGCTTGCGGGAATTTGGGGAGGTGACATAATGGGGCTTTTGCAAAAGGCCGTCGAAACCTATGATGCTATGGCCTCCCGGGCAGGAATTGTACATGAAGGTGAAAAGGAGCCGCTGGCTCCCATCTCTCACATCATGGCGCGGGCACACGTCGAAATCACCTTGAACCAGGACGGATGGTTTATCTCTGCCCAAGCCGTGGACAAGGAAGCACCTAAAATCATCATTCCAGCAACAGAGGAATCAGCAGGCAGAACCAGCGCTCCCTGCGCCCATCCTCTGTGCGATCAGCTGGGGTATGTGTCCCCTTATAATGAAAAAAAGCACACTCTCTATGTGGATGCGTTATCAAACTGGGCCAATTCAGAATCTACACACCCAAAATTGCAGCCCATTTTGGCCTATGTGCGTAACGGCACAATCTTAACCGATCTGCTAAATGCACAGCTGATTCAGCTGACTCCGGAGGGCGGTCCTTCGGACGAAAAGCTGATGGTCTGCTGGGTGGTCAACGGTCTGGGTGAGAGGCTGAACGGCCCCTGCTGGACAGACCGGGCGCTGATGGACGCCTTTATCGGTTACAGCCGCAGAGAACGAACAGCCATGCCCCCTGCTCTATGTATGGTTTCCGGCACAATGGAAGCTCCCGCCGGACAACATCCTAAAGGGATTGTCCCAATCAACGGAAACGCCAAATTGATTTCTGCGAACGACTCCAGCGGCTTTACCTACCGTGGGCGGTTCGACGATGCGGCACAGGCTGCAACAGTTGGCTATGCCGCCTCTCAAAAGGCCCACAGCGCCCTGCGGTGGCTGGTGGCCAATCAGAGCGTTTCCTTCGGTGGGCGAACCTTCCTGTGCTGGAATCCCCAGGGCATCCAAGTACCCAAAGTGACCGGTCCTATGGGCCGCAGAAATGGCAGCGCCCAGCGGGCGGCCAATCCCAGCCAATATCAAACGCAGCTGCGTGAGGCCCTCTCCGGCTGGAAAGAGGACCTGCCCCAGTCGGCAGACGTGGTGATCACCGCCTTCGATGCAGCCACCACAGGACGGCTGGCCGTCACCTACTACAATGAACTGCTGGCCTCTGATTTTCTGGACCGGCTGCACGATTGGGAGGCCTCCTGCTGCTGGGAAAACGGTCACTATGGAATTCAATCGCCCTCCCTGTTTCAGATCGTCAGCTGGGCCTTCGGAACACCCCGAAATGGAAAAGCGGAGCTTGACGACCGCATCCTGAGCCAACAGATGCAGCGCCTGATGGCCTGCCGGGTGGACAAAGCGCCGTTCCCCCCGGATGTAGAGCGGGCGCTGGTGGAAAAAGCCTCTCATCTCCTGCTCTACGAGGGAGAAAACCGCCAAAAACTGCTGTTCACGGCCTGCGCGGCCGTTCGGAAATACCATTACGACCATTTTAAGGAGGAGTGGGATATGGCTTTAGACAAGAACTGTTCCGATCGTAGCTATCTGTTTGGGCGCCTGCTGGCCATTACGGACGCAGTGGAAAACAGCGCCTACAACACCAGCGAGGACCGGCGGGAGACCAACGCTCTGCGGATGCAGAAGGCCTTTGCCCTGCGACCCATGTCTACCTGGCGGCTCTTGGAGGAAAAACTGGAACCCTATTATAAACAGCTCAACCCCCGCCTGCGGCAGTACTATCGAAAGATGACGCAGGAGATCGCGGACAAGCTGCCCGCCTCGGGCGGCAATCTGAACCAGAAGCTGGATGATATCTACTTATTGGGTTACTATCATCAGCGGGCCTACCGCCCCGAAAAATCAGACAACCAAGAGACAGAGGAATAAGGAGGAGTATGGAAATGGGCATCTTACAGAACAAAATCGACTTTGTGGCCTTTGCCGCCGTCACCATGGCAAATCCCAACGGCGACCCCCTCAACGGCAACAGCCCCCGCACGGACTACAATGGCTTGGGGGAAATGAGCGACGTGTGCGTCAAGCGCAAGCTGCGCAACCGGATGCAGGATTTGGGACAGGCGGTCTTCGTCCAGTCCGACGACCGGTGCGGCGATGGACACCACAGTCTCAGCGAACGTGCCTCTGCCGTTCTGGGAAAGGCGAAGGACTTCAAGGACTCAGACGCCTATGCGCAAAAGGCCTGCGAGACCTGGCTGGATGTTCGCTCCTTTGGACAGGTATTTGCTTTCAAAGATAAGGATTCCAAGGGCGTTTCCGTCGGCGTACGCGGTCCGGTCTCGATCCATCAGGGCGTCAGCGTCTCTCCAGTGCAGGTGGAGGATCTGCAGATCACCAAGAGCGTAAATGGAGAGAGCAGCGACAAAGGCCGTTCCTCCGACACCATGGGCATGAAGCACTTTGTCCGCTTTGGCCTCTACAAAATCAAGGGTTCCATCAATGTTCAGCTGGCGGAAAAGACCGGATTCACCGAGGAAGACGCCGAAATATTGAAGGAGTGTCTGCGTACCCTCTTTGTCAACGACGCCTCCTCCGCCCGGCCGGAGGGATCTATGGAGATCGTCAAACTCTACTGGTTCCGCCACAACTGTAAGGATGGGCAGTACTCCTCCGCCAAGGTCCACCGCTCGGTCCAGGCCGAGCTGACCGCCCCTGACACCCTTCCCGCCTGCGCGGAGGATTACCGGATCACGCTGGAACCTCTGGACGGACTGGAGCCGGAGATTTTAGATGGCGTTTAAAGAGGAGGATTGGCTCCAGCTGTCAGGCCTGCAGCATTTTGCCTTCTGCCGCCGCCAGTGGGCGCTGATCCACATTGAAAATCAGTGGGCGGAAAATTACCGCACGGTGGACGGCCATCTCATGCACGAACACGTCCACGACCAGGAATTTCGGGAGAGCCGGGGAGACCGGCTGACCGTCAGGGGACTGGCGATTCATTCCGCGCAGCTTGGGGTCTCCGGCCAGTGTGATGCAGTAGAGTTCCGCCGGGATCCCGGAGGTGTTTCACTCCGGAACCGTGAGGGACTGTGGCTGCCCTATCCTGTGGAATACAAACGCGGCAGGCCCAAGGAACACAACGCAGACGAACTTCAGCTGTGCGCCCAGGCCATGTGTCTGGAGGAGATGCTCTGCTGTGCCATCCCAGAGGGGGCGCTCTACTATGGAGAACCACGCCGCCGGACTGTCGTCCCATTTACATCTGAACTGCGCAGGCAGACTCAGGACAGTCTGGCGGAGATGCACCAGCTGTACCAAAGCCGCTATACCCCTAAGGTCAAGCCGTCCAAGGCCTGCAATGCCTGCTCTTTGAAAGAACTGTGCCTCCCCAAGCTGATGGGCCGCAAAAAGGTTGCGGATTATTTGACTGCCTCCATGGAGGAATTGAAATGAAGCATCTACTCAATACCCTCTATATTCTCTCGGAGGATATCTACCTGTCTCTGGACGGGGAAAATGTCGTGGCAAATCGGGATAAACAGGTTGTCTCCCGCTATCCTCTGCATACTTTGCAGAATATCATCACGTTTTCTTATGCCGGGGCATCCCCTGCCCTGATGGGAGCCTGCGCAGAGCGTCAGATCGGTCTGGCCTTCTGCACGCCCAGAGGGAGATTTCTGGCAAGGGTGTGCGGAGAAAACAACGGAAATGTGCTGCTTCGACGGACCCAGTACCGTGCTGCGGATGATCCTGTCCAGTGCTGTCAGATCAGCCGAACCATGATTTTTGGCAAACTGTTCAACGCGCGCTGGAGCATTGAGCGCACCCGGCGGGATCACAGTCTGCGGGTGGACACTGAACAGCTGGCTTCTGTTTCTCAACAACTCTATGGACTTCTGCCCCAGGTCAAGGAGACAACCTCTCCGGAGGAACTGCGGGGCTTAGAGGGAGTTGGAGCTTCCGCCTACTTCAGTATTTTTAACGAAATGATCTTGGGTGATAAAGAGGCCTTTTTCTTTCATGGCCGTAACCGCCGCCCGCCGCTGGATGCTGTCAATGCTATGCTCTCCTTTGCTTACAGCCTTTTGTCCCACGATTGCGCTTCTGCGCTGGAGAGTGTCGGACTGGACTCCTACGTGGGTTTTCTCCACCGGGACCGGCCCGGCAGAATTTCTCTGGCTCTAGACCTGATGGAGGAGCTGCGCCCCTGTATGGCAGACCGTTTTGTACTGACGCTCATCAACAACCGTCAAATCAAGGCGACGGACTTCCTGTATATGGAAAGCGGAGCGGTGCTGCTGAGTGATGATGGGAGAAAGACCTTCTTGAAAAACTGGCAGGAAAAGAAAAAGGAGACGCTGACTCATCCCTATCTGGGGGAAAAACTCCCCTGGGGAATGATCCCCTATATTCAGGCGCTCCTTTTGGCGCGGCATCTCCGAGGTGACCTGGACACATATCCGCCTTTTTTGTGGAAGTGATGACATGCTGGTTTTAATTACCTACGATGTGAACACAGAGGACGCCGCTGGCCGCAAACGTCTTCGGCAGATTGCCAAGCAGTGTGTAAACTACGGTCAGCGCGTACAAAACTCCGTCTTTGAATGCCTGTTGGATCCGGCACAGTGCCGCAGTCTGCAAGCGAAGTTGTGCAAGATTATGGACCCGGAGAAGGATAGCCTGCGGTTTTATTACCTTGGTAACCGCTATGAAAACAAAATCGAACATTTTGGAGCAAAGGAATCCTATGATCCTGCGGATGTGCTGATGATTTAGGTGCGAAACACAAGCACACAAGAAATGCCGGTGACTTCGCACCGCATCTTTTAACCAAACTGCGAAAAAAGACGCAATATATTTACTGACAAGAGAAAACCCAAGGTTGATATTTTGCAGAATTGTCTCATTTTCGCAAAAATAGTCAGACTTTTTGGCTGTTTTTGCTTCGCTCCCCGTACGGGGAGCGTGGATTGAAATGTACCGCGTCCGCTACGTCAATTCCTCCGGCGCGTCGCTCCCCGTACGGGGAGCGTGGATTGAAATACGGCAATAACAAGGACCCGCAACAGGAAGGGGCCGGTCGCTCCCCGTACGGGGAGCGTGGATTGAAATGGGGGCGTTTTTGGTATGGGGGAGGTTGCCAAAGTCGCTCCCCGTACGGGGAGCGTGGATTGAAATACGAATGGGGCTGGAACCGGGCTGAATGTGTCCGCGTCGCTCCCCGTACGGGGAGCGTGGATTGAAATTTTTATACCACAACCGGGCCGGAAAATCAAGCGGTCGCTCCCCGTACGGGGAGCGTGGATTGAAATATCCGTGGAAATGCCCCACGTGACCGCGACGCTCGTCGCTCCCCGTACGGGGAGCGTGGATTGAAATACGGTCGCGGGTCGAAAATCCGTTTAGAACCCGTTGTCGCTCCCCGTACGGGGAGCGTGGATTGAAATAAGGTGTATGAGCCGAAAGAACGCGTTGTTATGACAGTCGCTCCCCGTACGGGGAGCGTGGATTGAAATTTCTTCCGTCCAGTCCGAATTGCGGTGAATCATGGTCGCTCCCCGTACGGGGAGCGTGGATTGAAATAACAGATCGTGAAGATCACCGCCGGGCTTTTGGGTCGCTCCCCGTACGGGGAGCGTGGATTGAAATTTCCCGCGTTTTATGCCCTGCTTTCGGGTGTGGGTCGCTCCCCGTACGGGGAGCGTGGATTGAAATACCCGGTCCCGTAGAACCGGCGTGTCCCGCAACAGTCGCTCCCCGTACGGGGAGCGTGGATTGAAATCACGGTAAACTCCGCCCCTGCGGGAATCTGCCGGGGTCGCTCCCCGGACGGGG
>CAJUQM010000046.1 GCA_910588005.1 uncultured Oscillibacter sp. | reverse complement strand
GGGTCCAGCTGCTTCAGGCCGCCGTACCGGCTGCCCATGCCGGCGGCCATGATGACGAGAACAGGCTTGCTCATAATCCGCTCCTCCTTAACCTTTATACCCGCCCGGGTTCATGGACTGCCACTTCCAGGACGAGGCGCACATCTCCTCAATGCCCAATTCCGCTGTCCAGCCCAATTCGTCCCGGGCCTTGGCGGGGTCGGCGTAGCACACGGCGATGTCGCCGGGACGGCGGGGATCGATAACGTAGGGCAGCTCCCTGCCGCAGGCCTTCTCGTAGGCGTGGAGCACGTCCAGCACGGAGTAGCCGTTGCCGGTGCCCAGATTGCAGATGAAGAGTCCGCACTTGGTCTCAAGCTTCCGCAGCGCCGCCACGTGGCCCTTGGCCAGGTCCACCACATGAATATAATCCCGGACGCCGGTGCCGTCGGGGGTATTGTAGTCGTCGCCATAGACGTGGAGCTTTTCCAGCTGGCCCACCGCCACCTTGGCGATATAGGGCACCAGGTTGTTGGGGATGCCGTTGGGGTCCTCGCCGATCAGGCCGCTCTCATGGGCGCCGATGGGGTTGAAATACCGCAGCAGAGCCACATTCAGCGTGGGGTCTGCTACGCAGTAATCGGAGAGAATGCGCTCCTGGAAGAGCTTGGTGGTGCCGTAGGGATTGGTGGTGCCGCCGGTGGGGAAATCCTCCCGGATGGGCACGGTGGCAGGGTCGCCGTACACCGTGGCGGAGGAGGAAAACACAAAGTTCTTCACACCGTGGGTCCGCATGGCCTGGAGCAGGTACAGCGTGCTGATCAGGTTGTTGGAATAGTACTCCAGCGGTTTGCTGACGCTCTCTCCCACGGCCTTGAGTCCGGCGAAGTGCATCACGGCGTCAATCTCCGGGTACTGGGCAAAGAGGGCCTCCACCTGCTCCAGATCGCACAGCTCCGTCTTGACAAAGGGGATCTTCTTCCCCACGATCTTCTCCACCCGGCGGACCGCCTCCTCACTGGAGTTATAAAGATTGTCCGCCACAATGACATCATAGCCCGCCTGGATCAGCTCCACGCAGGTGTGGCTGCCGATATACCCCGCGCCGCCGGTGACAAGAATGGACATAAGAACCGCTCCTTTCAAAATTATAAAAATTTTTCGTGCCCGCGAAAGATTTTTTTAATTCATTAAGCCCTATTGTAGGCTCCTTCCATGAAAATGGGAAGAGACGATTGTACTGATTATTAGAAATATCGTCCGAATTATGCGTTTATTATACTATAATCACCTACAGAAGTCCAGCTGTATCCCGAACACGGCTGTTAAACTCCGCCTGCATCCCCAGCAGGGTCTGAGCAGAATTGAAATCAGGCAAAGCACTTATACCGCCACACGGCGCTGGCGGCGGATATTGCGGCCTCCATACCGGCACATGGGACGCCCACCCGGCGGCTGCAAAAGCCGCAACGCGCGCCTCTGTGAAGCCAAATGCCGAACTGGGCAGCTGCCTGTGATGGTAGCTGCCCAGACAATTGACGGCCGGTCCGCTATTTTTCAATTCCAAGCCCCATTTAAGAAAACGGCAGCAGTTGTTCTGCCTGAAATTTTTCTCTCACCAGATATCATACAGCCCTGCCGTCACCTGCCAGATCTGAGAGAAGGGCCGCATCAGGTTCCAGACGCCGCCTCCTTGGAAACCGTACTCCGCAATGAGCCGCAGCTTGGCGTCCAGGCTCCTGGCATCCTCAAACCAGACCTCATGGACGGTTCCGCCGCTGTCCGTGTAGTGGAAGAAGGGGGATTGGGCGGTCTCGTCGTACTGAATGGCGATCTCATGCTCCAGCGCCAGCTCGATCGCCCGCTGGTTGGAAATAGACTGCGCCCTGGTAGTTCCCCGGACAAAGGGAAGGGGCCAGTCGTAACCGTAGTTGGGAATGCCCAGGAAGATCTTTCCGGCAGGGATCTCCGTGACGGCGTAGTCCAGTACGGCCCGGACACTGGGCAGAGGCGCCACCGCCATGGGCGGCCCGGCGGTATAGCCCCACTCATATGTCATTAACAGCACGGCATCCACAGCGGCGCTGATGCCGGCGTAATCGTGGGCCTCGTACAGCAGCCCCTGCTGGGCGGCGGAGGTCTTGGGCGCCAACGCCGCCCAGAGAAACAGTCCCTGCCCCCGAAGCATCCGGTGAAGGCGGTCCAAAAAGGCGGCGTAGGCCGCCGCCAAATAGCCGGGGAGATACTCAAAATCCACATCCAACCCCACGTAGCCTTTGCTTTGGATGGTCTCAAAGATCTCGGAGATCAAGCGGTCCTGCAGGGCATAGTCCGTCAGCACTGCGGCCCCCCGCTCCGTATCGAACTGGCCGGACTCCGTCAGGGTGGACAGGTGCATCACCGGGCGGGTTCCCCGCTCTATGGCGGCGGAGATCATGGCTCCGTCGTCCAGGGGCAGCAATCCTCCCCCGGCACTGATTCCGTAGGTAAAGGGCGCCATATATGTGAGATACGGCAGCTGGGCCGCCAGCAGCTGCGGGCTGATGAAGGGATAGGCGTAGCCGTTGAATGCGGCGGCGCCGATCTTCTCGTCAAGATAGGAAACAACCAGAAGCTGCCCTACTGTCAGGGCGTCTCCGCCGCCTAGCGCCCAATTGTTCTGCCAGAGAGTACGGGGATCTGTGCCGTAAGCCGCGGCAATGGAGGACAGTGTCTCTCCCGGCCGGACGGCGTGGACCTGCCGGGGAAACCGGACCACCAGCGTCTGTCCCACCGCCAGCGCCCCGTCACCTGGGACCTCATTGGCGGCGCCCAGCTGGGCGGGGTCCACCCCGTAGCTGGCGGCAATGGTATCCAATGTCTCTCCGGGCCGGACGACATGAATTGTCATGAAATATCACCTCCTTATCAGACTATGCCGGCGGGAATAGTTCTAGACGGCAGCGGGGAAAAATAGAGTCTCTCAGAAAGATTTGGGAAGGCGGTGGGACGCATGGCGCTTTTGAGAGAGGTCCTGCTGGTCACGGCGGCGGCAGGGATCGGCGGAACAGGGTTGGGCGGATTGGCCGCCTGCCTGTTCCGCCGGGACTCCAGCCGGGTGGTAAGCCTGCTGCTGAGCTTTGCCGCCGGCGTAATGACCGCCGTGGTCTGCTTCGATCTGCTGGCGGACGCCGTGTCTCCAGACGGAGGACGGCTGTGGCTGGCCGTGCCGGGGATCTTATTGGGCTGCGGAACTACCGGGGTCCTCAACGCCTGGATTGGCCAAAAGAACGGCTCGGGCCAGGGGCTGTTCCTGGCCGGACTGGTGATGGCGGCCGCCATCGCCCTGCACAACGTGCCCGAAGGCATGGTGATCGGCGCCTCCTTCGCCGGGGAAGCGGCGCAGCCCGCCTCGGCCCGGGACGGGCTGCTGATGGCCGTGGTAATCGGCCTGCACAATATTCCGGAGGGCATGGCGGTGGCCGTCCCCCTGATCTCCGGCGGAATGGGCCGCGGCCGGGCCGCGGCGGCGGCCGCCCTCACCGGCGCGCCCACCGTACTGGGCGCTCTGCTGGGGTTTTCCCTGGGGACATTGGGTCCCTCCTCCCTGACCCTGGCGCTGAGCTTCGCCTCCGGCGCCATGCTGTACGTGGTATTTGGGGAACTGCTGCCGGAGGCGTCGCTGCTGTGGCACGGGAAGATCCCCGCCCTGGCGGCGGTGCTGGGAATCATCACGGGGATGGTAATCGTCTACGCCTAAGAAGACCGAAAACCCGGCAGAGCGGCCTAGAATCCGCCGCAGAAAGTTCCCGCCGTCAACCTCCTCTTCCCCAGTTATGTATCCAATTTCCGGACATGGAGACCCACTCCCTCCCCCCTCTTCCGGGCAGGACATGGACAATCCTGCTAATTTCTCCAGAAAACCAACAGCTCCTTGCGAAAAAGCGAAAGGCGTGATACACTTTCCGGCAGGAGGGTGAGCCTATGTATCAATCTATCTTTTTTGACCTGGACGGAACCTTGACCGACTCCAAGGAGGGCGTACTGGAATGTGTGCGCTACGCCATAGAGACCCTGGGCAGTCCCGTGCCGGACAGCGCGGACCTTTTGAAATTTATCGGCCCGCCTCTGCAGGAATCTTTTATGACATACTGCGGGTTCAATCAGGACACCGCCCGGGAGGCTCTCCGGCTCTTCCGGGAGCGGTATGTCCCCATAGGGCAGTTTAAAAACCGGCCCGCACCGGGCGCCGTGGAGATGATGGCGCGGCTGACGGCCCAGGGGTATGTGCTGGCGCTGGCCTCTTCCAAGGCGGAATCCCAGTGCGTCTCCATCTGTGAGCGGTTCGGCTTTGCGCCCTATCTAACCGTAATCTCCGGCAGCTCCGACCAGCGGGACCAGAGCAAGGCGGAGGTCATCCGGCAGGCCATGGCCCGTCTGGGTCTGGAAGACCCCCGCCGCGGGCTGATGGTGGGTGACCGGAAATACGACGTGGAGGGCGCCCGGGAATGCGGCATGGACTGCGCCGGCGTGGAGTTTTTCGGCTACGCGCCCCCGGGAGAGCTGGAAAGCGCCGGCGCCGTAGCCGTGGTCCGGACCGTAGCGGAGCTGGAGGCATTTATTCTGCAGCGCGGCAGATAACGCGCATAAAGGGGAGCGCCGTGCACAGCGCTCCCCTTTTACGGATGTTTAATCTTTTTTGACCCGGTTTTTCTCGGTACTGGTAACTTCCTCCAGCGTCATGCCCTCTCCCGTCAGGTCCGCCTCCATAGCCGGGTCCACGGGTACGGCCAGATACATGCTGTTGCCCTGGGCGTACGCGCCGGTGGTCACGGCGACCACCTGTCCAAAGACATTCATCAGCGCGCCGCCGCTGCTGCCCTTGGAGATGTCCGCCGTATTCACCACACAGGGACGGGCATAGCCGCTGACCTCCCGCTCTGTGGCGCTGACCACGCCCTCACTGACGGCCAGCCCCCCGCCCAGGGGATTTCCGAGGGAGTACACCTTGTCGCCGGGGCGGACGTCCCCGGTCCCCGCCATCTCCAGATATTTGAAGGCGGAGGTTGCCTTGCCCCTTGTACTGGTCTTTGAGACCTTCAACACGGCGATGTCGATCTCCGGATCATAGTAGAGCACCTTCTCCACCGGGAAAGTCTCTCCGTTAGAGAGGGTGACCGTAGCGTGAAAGGCATACTCAATGGCGTGATAATTGGTGACAGCCAGCCCGTCGGCCGAGATGAAAAAGCCGCTGGAGGTGGAGGTGGGCTTTCCATCGTCCACCTGCTGCTGTTTTTCATAAAAGCTCATGCGGAACACGGCGGCGGTCAGCCGGTCCGCCACCTGGCGGGCCGTCAGAGCTGTCTCCAGCAGGCCCAGCGCATTGGCAGCCGCCCGGGTTGAGGGAACCTGCTCCACCAAACGCCCGATCACCGTAGCGCTGCCGTCCTTATAGGAAAATGTCAATGCGTCCAGGGCGGATTGATACAGCTGTCCCCGGGTCATTCCGCCGCTATAGGCGCGGAACGCCAGGCCAATCTGCTGGGCAAATGCCGCCGCGTCAGATATGGTAAAGTCTCCATCCTTGTCACTGTATCCCAGCATCCGGAGCAAAAACGCAAACCAGGCGTTGGCCGTGACGGTGCTGTCCGGCTTGAACTCCGCCCCTCCGGCGCCGGTGGCCCATCCCTGTTGGGCCGCGTATGTAATCTCCGCGTTGGCCCAGTCCGGAATGTCCGCAAAGCCGGCGATCCAATTGCCGTTTTTGGCGGCTTTGCCCGCGCCCGCCATGCCCACCAGCAGCACCACGGCCTGCGCCCTGGTGGCAGGGGCGCTCAGTTTATAATCCCCGGAGGCGCTCGCCTCTATCAGGCCAAGGGTGGCCAGCGCATCCGCCGCCCGGGCGGCGTCTCCCTGCAGCGCGGCGGCAGAGGGCAGCGCGGCCGCCAGCAGGGTCAAAACGCAAAGCAGTGATAACATTCTTTTTTTCATGGTGTTCCTCCGAATTCAGGACATATCGTCTGTAAAAGCTGCGCACCGGACGCATAGAACCGGCCGGTGCCGTTAACGGTTACCATTGTAGCACCAACTGGCCCGCTGCGCAAGAAAAAAGCAAAAGGACCTTCTGGAAATCCCTTCTCCCGGCGCAATCCGCCCGCAGAAGAGTCTGGACATCCGGGCGGAAACTTGCTATACTCGTCACCAACAGAGACGGATGGAGGCACATATGGCAGAGCAATTGGCAAAGGGGCTGTGGCGGCTGGAGATCCCCTTGGAGGGTAATCCTCTGAAAACCCTGAACAGCTATCTGATTCAGGGACCGCGGAGCCTTTTAATTGACACCGGCTTTCGCTGGCCCTCCTGCCGGCAGGCCATGGAGCGGCAGCTGGCGGAGCTGGGCGTGAACCGCGGCCGGATGGACATCTTCGTGACCCATCTCCACAGCGACCATGTGGGACTGGCCCCGGAGCTGATCCGGCCGGGATGCCAGATCTTCATCGGAGCGGTGGACGGCCCCGGCGTAGGGATCTACATGGACGGCGCACACTGGCGAAGCCTCTATGCCCGGTACGTGGCGGACGGCTTTACCCAAGAGGAGACGGACCGCCTCTTTACCAGCAATCCCGCCCAAACGGCCGCTCCGGGCACATGGACCCAATACCGGTATCTGCAGGATGGAGATACGCTCTTCTACGGCGGGCACATGCTCCTCTGCCTTCTGACTCCGGGCCATACCCCAGGGCACATGTGCCTCTATGCGCCGGAGGACAAATGGCTCTTTACCGGAGATCACATTCTGTTCCACATCTCCCCCAACATCTGCCGCTGGGAGAGCCTGCCGGACGCCCTCGGCAGCTATCTGGAAAGCCTGCAAAAGGTGCGGGACCTGCCTGTGGATCTGCTGCTTCCCGCCCACCGGCAGGAGACCGGAATTCTCCGGGACCGCGTGGATGAACTCACCGCCCACCACCTGCGGCGGATTGAGGACGCGTGGCAGACTGTCCGGGATGAGCCGGGTCTGACAGGCTATGAGATCGCCGGGCGGATGCGCTGGAAAATCCGCAGCCGCAGCTGGGAGGACTTTCCCCTGGAGCAGAAGTTCTTCGCCGTGGGGGAGGCCCTGGCCCATTTGGATTATCTGGAGGTCCGGGGCCGGGTATGCCGCCGGCAGGAACGGGAAAAATACCGCTACTATGTGACAGAATAAAGGAGAATCCTAAAATGGAACTGAAAAGTATCCTTGAAAAATGCGACCACACCCTTCTGGCCCAGACAGCTACCTGGGAGGAGATCCGGGCCGTCTGCGACGACGGAATGAAATACGGCTGCACCAGCGTGTGCATTCCCGCCTCCTATGTGCGCCAGGCGGCGGACTATATGTCGGGGCGGCTCCCGGTCTGCACGGTCATCGGCTTTCCCAACGGCTATGACACCACCGCCGCCAAGTGCTTCATGGCAAAGGACGCCGTGGACAACGGCGCGGAGGAGGTGGACATGGTCATCAACCTCGGCTGGGTAAAGGACCGGCGGTGGGACGACCTGCTGGCGGAGATCCGGGCCGTGAAGGCCGCCTGCGGCGGAAGGCTTTTAAAGGTCATCATCGAGTGCTGCCTGCTGACGGATGAGGAAAAGGTCAAGCTCTGCGAAATTGTCACCAACTCCGGCGCGGACTATATCAAGACCTCCACCGGCTTTGGAGGAGGCGGCGCCACCCGGGAGGACGTGGCCCTGTTCGCAAAACATGTCGGCCCCCATGTAAAGATCAAAGCCGCCGGCGGCATTGCAAGCCTGGAAGACGCGGAGGACTTCATCGCTTTGGGCGCTTCCCGCTTGGGCACCAGCCGTATTGTCAAAGCTGTAAAGGCCATGGGAAAATAACTCCGAACTGTAGAGAATTGCTCAAAAAATACCCTCTGTTGTCGAATAATCCGGCAGCGGAGGGTATTTTGTCAGCCCAGGACGTATCCGCGGAGAGCCAGCGCCAGAGCGGCGGCCAACAGGCCTTGGAGAATCTTTCCCAAGAGGCAGGTCCGCAGACGGAGTCCGCTGCCCTCCAGCACCGCCGCCGTCTGGCACAAGACGGACAAACCGCCCCAGCCGGCACAGCCGGACGCCAGCACAAAGCCAAAGCCGTCCGCCGGAAGCAGCGGCGTCATGGAAAACAGCTCCGTTACCCCCACCAGCAGCGGACCCAGCCGTCCCCCCAAGGACGCCAGAGGAGATGCCAGGACGTAGAAAAAAATTACAAAGGCGCAGACGGACAGCATTCCGGAGAGTCCCCCTCTCACAGCCTCCACCAGGGCGGTGGAAAAGGAGGGTCCCTGGGAAGCGGACCGCCTTGCCACATACTGCGGGGAGCCGTCCTCCCCGCCCCGGCGGAAGGCCAGCCCCGCCAGCAGCGCGGAGAGGATGTGGATCAGCCACAGCCACACCCCGGTCCGGACGCTGCCAAAGGCCCCGGCTCCAAGCACGCTGATCAAAAACACGGGATTGGAGTTGTTGCAGAACGCCAGAAGCCTCTCCGCCTCTCCCCGGGTCAGCGCCCCCTCCCGATAGAGCCGGGCCGCCGTCTGGGCGCCGATGGGATATCCCCCCGCCAGCCCCAGCAGCAGCGCGGAACTGGCGCACCCCGGCAGGCGGAACAGCGGCGTCATCAGCCCCGCGAGATACGGCGAGACCAGTTCCCCGAACCCCAGGGAGATCAGTAAAATGGACAGCACCAAAAAGGGGAACAGCGCCGGAATCACAGACCGTCCGCACAGAGCCAAAGCCTCTGCCGCCGCCCTTCTGACCTCTCCGGCGTCCGCCAGGAACCACGCCAGCACGGCGCAAAGCCCCAGGCACGCCAAACCCCGCCACCGCATTCTCATACACATCACCGCCCCTACCCTATGCCGGACGGAACCGTCATATGTCCCAAACCCGTCCAGCCGGTTTTCCCCTTCCGGGCAGGGCCGCTCCGCTTTTGAGGCAAGTTTTTCCCATGTCCCGCATAGGGTCAACCAGAGGTGAACTGCAAATGGAGCGAAATCGAAAAGACCGGGACGGCGGCGTCTTGACTACGGTAGCGGAACTGTTTGACCTGCCCGCGGACGTGGTGGCCGGGCTGCCCAGACTGGAGATGGTTGGCAGCCGTCAACTCTATCTGGAGCACCACACCGGCATCTTAGCCTACACAGACCAGCAGATTGACGCCAACACCCCCGGAGGCGTCCTGCGTATAAAGGGAGATCGCTTAACACTTCTCGCCATGACGGCGGGAGAGCTGCGAATCGGCGGAGAGATTCACTCCGTGGAGTGGGTGAGGTAGCGCAATGCTGAGGAGAATCATCAACCACCTTCAAGGACAGGTCCTCATCCGGGCGGAAAGCGCCTTTCCCGAGCGGATTTTAAATCTGTGCGGCGCCCGGGAGCTGGCCTTCTGGGACGTGAAGTGGGAATCTCCCATCGCCTTCACCTGCCGCCTCAGCCGCCGGGATTGGCACGCCCTGCGGCAGGCGGCCAAAAATTTAGACTGCACCCTCACCGTGGTGAGCCGGGAGGGCGCGCCCTATTTTCTCTTCCGCTTCCGCCACAGGCAGGCCCTGCTGATCGGGCTGACCCTCTGTGCCATGGGCCTGTTTCTCGGTTCCTTCTTCATCTGGGATTTTGCCGTGGAGGGCAACGAGACCGTGCCAACGGAAAAGATCCTGCGGGCGCTGGAAAAAAACGACGTCCACCTGGGTTCCTTCGGACTGTCCCTGGACGGAGAGAGCATCCGCAACCACGTGCTGCTGGATATCCCGGAGCTGAGCTGGATCTCCGTCAACGTCTCCGGCTGCCGCGCCAATGTTCAAGTGCGGGAGCGTGTGATGCCCCCCGAGCAGCTGGACCGCCAGACCCTCTCCAATATGGTGGCCCGCCGGGCGGGGCTGGTATTAAAGGTACGCGCCGTGGACGGCATCGCCAACGTCCAGCCCGGTACCGCCGTGGCGGAAAACCAGCTGCTGATCTCCGGCATCGAGGACACGGATACCGTGGGCGCACGGGTACTGGCGGGCCTTGGCAGCGTCACCGCCCGGACATGGCACACCCTGACTGCCTCCATGCCTCTGGAGGTCCTGGAAAAACAGTACACCGGAGAGGAAAAAACGCTTTTTTCCCTGACCATTGGAACTCACCGCATAAAATTCTTCTCAAACAGTAGCATTCAGGGCACAAAATATGATAAAATAGTAAAAAGACATCCCCTCTCCCTGCTGGGACTGCGTCTGCCGGCGACACTGGTGACAGAAACCTGCCGCTTTTACGAGTCCGCCCCCACCGCCCGGGAGGCGGCTGCGGCCGAAGGCGCCGGAGAGAAGATCCTGACGGCGTACCTCGCCTCCATTGTGGAACCCTATGGCGCCGTCACTTCCACGCTGTGCGCCTCCCGCCAAAAAGGCGGCGTGCTTCTGGTGACCTTGTCGGCGGAATGCGTGGAGGAGATCGGGGTGCGGGTGCCCATCTACACGGAAGAACCGGGCCGGGGTGAAGGTCCGTAAATACAGGAGTGAATGGATTTGGAACAGAGAATCAGCATCGAACGGCTGGAGCAGGCCGTAAACATCTTCGGCTCTTTTGACGAGAACATCCGTCTCTTGGAACAGGAATTCTCCGTCACGGTGACCAACCGGGACGGGGAGCTGCGGGTCAACGGCGAACCGGAGGACACCATGCCCGCCTGCAAGGCCATTCAGGCCCTTCTGACGCTCTCCAGCCGGGGGGAGGCCATCGGCGAACAGAATGTGCGCTACGTCATCAACCTGGTCCGGGCGGGGAAGGAGGGCCAGATCGCGGAACTCACCGGCGACGTGCTGTGCATCTCCGCCAAAGGCCGCCCCATCAAGCCCAAGACCATTGGGCAGAAGGAGTATATCCAGTCTGTTCTCAAAAACACCGTCACCATCGGCGTGGGACCGGCAGGCACCGGCAAGACCTATCTGGCCGTGGCCGCGGCCGTCCAGGCCTTCCGGGATAAGCAGGTAAACCGCATCATCCTCACCCGCCCCGCCGTGGAGGCGGGTGAGCGGCTGGGCTTTCTGCCCGGCGACCTCCAGTCCAAGGTGGACCCCTACCTCCGCCCCCTGTACGACGCCCTCTTCGACATGCTGGGGGCGGAGACCTATCAAAAGTACCTGGAGCGGGGCAATATCGAGGTGGCTCCCCTGGCTTATATGCGGGGCCGGACCCTGGACGACAGCTTTATCATCTTGGACGAGGCCCAGAACACCAGCCGGGAGCAGATGAAGATGTTCTTAACCCGGCTGGGCTTTGGCTCCAAGATCGTCATCACCGGCGACGCCACCCAGATCGACCTGCCCGACGGCAAGACCTCCGGTCTCCGGGAGGCCATGCGGGTGCTGAAAAACGTGGAGGGCATCGGGATCTGCCAGCTAACCAATGCCGACGTGGTGCGCCACGTCATGGTCCAGCGGATCGTCCAGGCCTACGAGGATTACGAGAGCCGGAATAACAGGGATAGGGGGAGACGGAAATGAGGCGGCACTATATTCCCGTCACCGCCAGCGTCCCCGGCGTCAGCGAGAGCCGGATTGCCTTTATCCGCAAGGTTATCCGCACAGCACTGGCGGCAGAGGGCGTCTGCTTTCCCTGCGAAGTAGACGTGCTCGTCACCAATGACGCGGAAATCCACCGCCTGAACCGGGAGATGCGGGAAGTGGACAGGCCCACAGACGTGCTGAGCTTCCCGGCCTTCAGCCTCCTCCCCGGGGAGCTGCCGGAGGCGGAGGACGCCGACCCCGGCACAGGGCTGGTGCCCCTGGGAGACATGGTGATCTCCATGGAGCATGTGGCGGCGCAGGCAAAGGAGTACGGGCACTCGGGCCGCCGGGAGCTGGCATACCTGGTGGTGCACTCCGTGCTCCACCTGCTGGGGTATGACCACCTGGACGAGGGACCCATGAAAGCGCAGATGCGGGAGAGGGAGGAAAGTATTCTCTCCGAATTGGGGATCGCCCGGTAGGCTCGTCCCCCTTATAAGACCGGCGAATTCCGTCCGCCGGGCGGGTCCAGAAGGCCCCCATCCGGCCCAGGGGCAAACCCGGCCCTCCCCGCATAGGCTGTTCTTGAGGTGATTTACCATGATGTTACTGCAAGACGGCTGCATCGCATTCCTCGCCGCCGTAGGCCTCACCACCGTGGTTTGGCTGGTGGCCGGCGCCATCTTTCACGCGGGCCGGCCCATGATTCCCGGTCTTCTGCTGGTCCTTCCCCTCCGCGGCGAGGCGCTGGCTATGGAGTCGGACGTACGGGAACTCCGCCGGGTACAGGGCCAGTTATCCGGCGCGAAGATCGTTCTGGCGGACTGCGGCCTCACCCCCGACGCCCGCCGGCTGGCCCAGTATCTGGCGGACCGGGGGAAAAACGCCGCCCTGGTAGACGGCGGAGAATTTCAAATGAACTGAGACAAGAAGGTATAAAAGCCATGGAAGACGTGACCTGCTGTGAAGGGACCGTACATAGCGTTATCTTTCAAAATCCCGAAAACGGCTATACCGTCCTCCGCCTCCTGACAGTCGAGGGGGAGGTGGTCACGGTGGTGGGGTGCATCCCCTGTGTGGCCCCGGGAGAGCATCTGACGGCCTCCGGCGTGTGGGAGACCCATCCCCAGCACGGAGAGCAGCTGCGGGCCACAGAACTGGAGCGGTCACTGCCGGCGGACGAGGAGGAGATCTTCAGTTATCTCTCCTCCGGAATTTGCAAAGGCGTGGGGCCTGCCACCGCCCGGCGCATCGTGGACCGCTTTGGCACGCAGACCCTGGATATTCTGGAGCGGGAACCGGAGCGGCTAAACCTGATCAAGGGGATTACCGCCAAAAAGGCCCAGGAGATCGCCGGAAGCTTCCGCCAGCACATGGGACTGCGGCGGCTGATGGCATTTCTAGCCCAATACCAGCTGCCGCCGGTGCTGGCCATGCGCCTGCGGCGGCTGTATGGCGGCGCAGCATTGGAAATGGTGCGGGAGAATCCCTACCTGCTGGCGGACGGCGGCTGCGGTGTGGAGTTCTCCGCCGCCGATGAGATTGCCATGGGGCTGGGACTCTCCGCCGACAGCGGCTGCCGGGTGGAGGCCGCGGTGCTCTATGAGCTAAGCCACAACGAAAACAACGGCCACGTCTTTCTCCCAAGGGAGAAGCTGACCGACGCCACCTGCCGCCTGCTGGACTGCGGTCCCGAACTCGTGGAACTGGCTCTGGACAGCCTGCTGGACCGGGGCGCGGTGGTGCAAGAGCATGTCGCCAAGGTGGACGCCTGCTATCTCCGGCGGCTGTGGGAGGCAGAGGTCTCCGCCTGCGCCCGGCTGAACGCCCTGCTGGCGGCGGACACTGACGAAAACCGCGCCGCAGAGCGGACGGTCCGGGAGATTGAGCAGGAGCAGGGCGTCACCTACGCTCCCCAGCAGCGCCAAGCGGTACAGCTGGCCGCCAGGGCGGGAGTGCTGATCCTCACCGGCGGCCCCGGCACCGGCAAGACCACCACGGTGCGGGGCATTGTGGCCCTGTTCCGGCGGATGGGGCTGGACACGGTGCTGGCGGCTCCTACGGGCCGCGCCGCCAAGCGCATGAGCGAACTGACAGATCTGGAGTCCCAGACCATCCACCGCCTGCTGGGGGTAAAGTGGGATGAGAGCACCCATGAACCGGTCTTTTCCAAGACAGAGAAAGAGCCGCTGGAGGCGGACGCGGTAATTGTGGACGAGATGAGCATGGTGGACCTGCCGCTGTTCTCCGCCCTGCTGCGGTCCCTGCGGCCCGGTACCCGTCTGGTTCTGGTGGGAGACTCGGACCAACTGCCCTCCGTTGGCGCGGGGAATGTATTCTCCGACCTGATCCGCAGCGGCAGAGTGGAGACGGTGTCCTTGCGGGAGATCTTCCGCCAGGCGGAGCAGTCTGCCATCATCCGCAATGCCCACGCTGTGAACCTAGGCCAGCCCCCCAGGCTCACCAATGACCAAGGTGATTTTTTCTTCCTCTGCCGCCGGGAGGCGGAGCGGGCGGTCTCCACGGTGGTAGAGCTGTGTAAAACCCGCCTGCCGGACAATATGGGCGTTCCTGCGGATCAGATCCAAGTGCTCTCCCCCATGCGAAAAGGCGCCAGCGGCACCATCCGCCTTAACGGCTGCCTCCAGGAGGCGCTGAATCCCAAATCGCCGGACAAGCGGGAGCTTCTATGGGGCGAGCGGCTGTTTCGGGAGGGCGACCGGATTATGCAGACCCGTAACGACTACGACGTCATCTGGGAGAGAAACGACGGCACCGTGGGAACCGGCATCTTCAATGGCGATATGGGAAAAATTTCAAAAATCGACCCCTCCGGGGAAATGCTGGAGCTGGCCTTTGACGACGGGCGGCAGGCGGTCTACGGCGTGGAGCAGCTCAGTGAGCTGGAGCTGGCCTATGCCGTCACCGTCCACAAGGCCCAGGGCAGCGAGTACCGCTGCGCGGTGCTGGCGGCCATGCCGTCCGCCCAGTCCTTGATGGTGCGGGGCGTGCTGTACACCGCTCTGACCCGCGCCCGGGAGCTTTTAGTCGTGGTGGGGGACGATGCCGCCATTCGCGCCATGGCCGCCAACGACCGCCAGCAGCGGCGGTACTCCGGCCTGCGGTGGCGCCTGGCCCACAGCGGCGAGGAGACCCTGTCCCTCCCCCAGTCCGCCGGCGGCAAATCGGCGGGGGCAGCGGCCGGTATTGACAAGCCCGCCCCCCAAAACTAAAATGTGTATATCACACCTGCATTGTTGCGGGAACCGGCGCCGCTGAATCCGCCTGCGGGCCTCTGCCAGGTCAGATCCGGCAGAGGCCCGCGGCTTTCACGGTCATCTCTAAAACGCGGGCATGGAAAGGAGCTTCAGAGCATGGACATGCTGCAAAGTATTATGGAGGCCTCCTCCCAGGCCATGTTCACCCTGGACCGGGAGGGCACCATCACCCATATCAACCAGCAGACCAAGGACTACTTCGGCCTGTTCAACCACAGCCAGTTCTCCCACGGCCCCGGGCGGCTGGAGGCCGGGGATCTTGTCATCATCGCCGACACCTCCATCGGGTCCGACGACGGAAATCTGGCCCCTGCCGACCTGGAACGGCTGAATATCCGGGACCGGAAGCTCCGCGCCGGGGACCGGATTGCAGCAGTGGGGCTGTTTAATACCTCCGACAGCCGGCCGGTTTACAAATTCCTGCCCGGCGGAGACGCCGAGACGCTGGAGCTGTCTGCCGTCTGGCCAATGCCTGGCAATCAGGAGATCCCCATCCGGGTGTTCATCGACGGCAGAGAGTCCTCGGTAACCGTGGGAGACGTCACTTACGCCATCGACTATTTTTGGTGCATCGGCCAGATGGTGGTTCTGGACGGCAGAACCGGTCAGGTGAAATTCTGGGAGGAAAAAGGCTATTCCGCCCGGAGGGAGGGCATCGGGAATCTGCTGCGGGGCGGCTCCTTCACCGGCAAAAGCCCCGGTTCTGAGATCAAGGTGACCGGGTATTACTTCCGGGAGTTTTTCGAAGGCGCTCTGTTCGAGCGGCACCTGGACCAGGTGATGACCGGCCAGGCCCCGGAGTTTCGGGATATGCCCTATGAGATCAACGGCTATGAACTGGTGGCCTCCATCCTGCCCGTTACGGACAGCGCCGGGGAACTCAGCGGCGTGATCGTAAAATTTCGGAACATTGAGGACATCCGGGTCACCATTCAAGAGCGGAACAACGCCATCAAATCCGCCGAACGGCGTTACCGGGAGCGGGAACAGGCCCAGCGCCCGGAGGAGAGCGAATTTGCCTCTCTCTTCGGCGGAGGTGTTGCTACGGCGGAGGTGCGCCACCGGGCCTACAAGCTCTCTCAGCTGGATTGCAATGTGCTGATCACCGGGGAGAGCGGAACCGGCAAGAGCTACATGGCCCAGACGTTTGCCCGCGCACAGCCCCGCAAGGGAGCCTTTGTCACCGTGGACTGCTCCACCATCGCCCCCTCTCTTTTTGAAAGCGAGATGTTTGGCTACATGGGCGGCGCCTTTACCGGCGCAGATCCCAAGGGCCGGGCCGGTTTTTTTGAGGAGGCGGACGGCGGCACCATCTTCCTGGACGAGATCGGCGAGATCCCCTTGGATATCCAGGCAAAGCTGCTGCGGGCCATTCAGGACAAGGTGGTCTGCCGGGTGGGTTCCACCCGCCTCCTCCCCGTGGATGTGCGCATTCTGGCCGCCACGAACTGCAACCTGCGGGAAAAGGTGGCCGCCGGGCAGTTTCGCCAGGACCTGTACTACCGGCTCAGCGCCTTCTCCCTGGAGCTGCCCTCCCTGCGGAACTGTCAGGAGGACGTCTGCTTCCTCATTGACCATCTGATGGAGAAAATTCTCCAGAAATACGACATGCCCAAAAAGGTCCTCTCCGGGGAGGCTGTGAACAAGCTCCTCTCCTATGACTGGCCGGGGAACATCCGGGAGCTGGAAAACGTGCTGGAGAGCGCCGCCGCCCTCTCCGAGTCCGACATCATCTACGCCGAGCACATCCGCCTGGAGCGGCCCTCCGTCCCCATGACTTTGCGAGAGCGCCTGCGGCTGGAGGAGGAGAAGATCATCCGCCAGACCCTTGCCCATTGCGGCGGCAGCCGGGTGCGGGCCATGGAGGAGCTGGGGCTGTCCAAGACCGTGTTTTACGGCAAGCTGAAGGAATACCGGATCGAGTAGGCGGAGTTTCCGTTTTCTGTAAACAGTTCTGATTTCAGGAAAAGCAGTCCCGAAATCAGAACTGTTTTTGCTTTGATTTCCGCCCTCTCCACTTATATTCCACTGAATATTGGCAAAACTCTGTTGTAATGGTAAAATCTCAGGCATTGGCTTTGTAAAATTCGACAGATTTCTTCTCTTTTCTCTTTTTTGGCACATATTTTGCTTTTATTCTTGGCGGCAGAATCCAAACCGCAGGGGAAATCCCCGGCCGCACCCGGGCGGGGGAACGCAGAAAAATCAACCAAATCTGTCCGCAAACGAGAGAAATGAGAGGAGTCATTATGGACAAGAAAGCTGTTGCAAAAAACTACCGGTTCCTGGCCATCATGCTGGGCGCCATGGTGCTGGGCTGCATCGCGGGCTGGCTCTGGCCCGCCACGGAGGAAAGCGCCGGAATCACCGTCATCAAGCCCCTGGGCACCGTGTTCATCAACATGATGTTCTGTGTGGTGGTGCCCCTGGTGTTTGCCTCCATCGCCGGGTCTGTGGCCAACA
>CAJUQM010000045.1 GCA_910588005.1 uncultured Oscillibacter sp. | reverse complement strand
ATCATCATCATGATGACGCCCACCACCCGGACCATGTCCTATCTGGCCTTCACCTACTCCCAGGAGGGCTACGCCCAGATGTCCGACGCCATTTCCGTGTGCGTGCTGCTGTTCATCCTGTTCTGCTACATCTTCGCCAACAAGGTCGCCGGCGCCGACATCGGAAAGAGTTGGTAACCCAGCGAGCCACGGACTTTATATAAGAACAGAAAGGAAACGTGCCATATGAGCCGCATTGAACTGAAAAATATTGACAAATTTTACGGCAACAACCACGTCCTCCGCAACATCAACCTGACCATTGAGGACGGCGACTTCATGACCCTGCTGGGCCCCTCCGGCTGCGGCAAGACCACCACCCTCCGCGTGGTCTCCGGTCTGGAGAAGCCCCAGAACGGCATCATGACCATCGACGGGGTGGAAATGATCAACGCCGACGACGCCTACTACGCCGAGCCCAGCAAGCGCGGGCTGAACCTGGTGTTCCAGTCCTACGCCCTGTGGCCCCACATGACGGTGTACAACAACATCTCCTTTGGCCTGAAGATCCAGAAGATGAGCCATGATGAGATCGACCGCCGTGTTATGGACTCCCTCAAGATGATGCGGATCGACATGTACAAGGACCGCTATCCCACGGAGCTGTCCGGCGGCCAGCAGCAGCGCGTGGCCATCGCCCGCGCCGTGGCCTCCAGCCCCAAGCTGCTGCTGCTTGACGAACCCCTCTCCAACCTGGACGCCAAGCTCCGGATCGACATGCGTGCCGAGCTGCAGCGCCTCCACAAGGAGCTGGGCACCACCATCATCTACGTCACCCACGACCAGGTGGAGGCCCTGACTATGTCCACCAAGATCGCACTGTTCAAGGCCGGAGAGCTGAATCAGGTGGCCACCCCCATGGAGCTGTACAACAATCCCATTGACTTGGAGGCCGCCGACTTCATCGGCAACCCCCGCATCAATCTGATCTCCGGCAAGGCCGAGATGAAGGGCGGCGATCTGGTGGTCAAGAGCGAGCTGGGCGGCCACACCTTCTCTGCCGAGTATCTGACCAAGGAGCAGAAGCCCGCCAGCGGCGAGTTTGACTGCGTGCTGGCCGTTCGCCCCGAGCAGATCATCATCTCCCGGGAACCCGTGGAAGGCGCCCTCCCCGTCAATGTGTACGCCAGCCAGCCCGCCGGTTCCGAGACCATCGTCACTCTCAAGGCCGGTGAAGAGGAGTTCTTGTCCAAGGAGATCGGCCAGGTCCACTACGACATCGACCAGCAGGTCTGGGCCATCATTGACCAGGATAAGATCAACGTGTATAATAAGGAGACCACTCGCCTCATTAAGCGCGCGGTGTAATCCGGCTTTCCGCACATGGATCAAAGCGCTCCCGGGCGGCGGATGCCGCCGTCCGGCTCCGCTTGATTATAGAATTCCGGCGAAATTCCCCAATCATTCTGCAAAAACGAAAGGAGAAGAACCCGATGAAGAAGAAGTTACTGGCACTCTTACTGGCAGCCGTTATGGTGCTGAGCCTGGCGGCCTGCGGCGGCAAGACGGATACCCCTCCCGCCGACAGCGGCAATCCCTCCGCCTCCCAGCCCGACGGTGGCGATAACACCTCCCAGCCCGACGGCGGCCAGTTCGGCTACAATCCCGCGACTGGTGAAGAGGTCTATGGCCCCTATTGGGACGAGTGGAGCGACATGACCGACGAGGAACTCTATGAGCAGGCCCTTAAGGAAGTTGAGGGCGGCGCCAAGGAGATCAACGTCTATGCCACCTCCTCCAAGATGCTTAAGTGTGAAGAGAGTTTTGAGGAGATGTATCCCGGCCTGAATCTGGTGGTCTCCGACCTGGACGCCGGCGAAGTTCTGAGCAAGGCTGAGATCGAGAACAGCACCAACAATGTCACTGCCGACGTACTCCAGACCAAGGACGTTAACGGCGACGTGTTCTTCGAGTATTATCACAAGGGCGTTCTGGAACCCTTCTATCCCCGGGACATCTGCTCCCACATTGATGAGGAGAACCTGAAGTTCAGCTTCCCCCTGTATGCCTCCCAGGCCTTCTGGTACTACAACACCGAGGCGTTCCCCGATGGCCAGCCCATCAAGAGCTGGTGGGAGATCATCGAGAAGAATCCCGACGGCAGCCAGAAGTATCGCCTCTTCACCAAGGAGATTGGCACGGAGGCCGCGTATCTGTCTCTGTTCGCCAGCTTCATCACCAACGCTGACGAGATGGCCCAGGCCTACAAGGATATCTACGGCACCGACCTGGAGTACACCTATGACGCCTCCAGCTTCCCCTTCCAGGTGCCTGAGAACAACGCCGGCGTGGAGTACCTGTGGCGCTTCACCCAGGCTTCGCTGGTCTTCATCGGCGACGGCGACGAGCTGGTGCTGGCCGTCCATAACTCCACTAAGGACGATCCCGCCCTGTGCCTGGCCTCTGCCGGCAAGGTGGAGAACCGTGAGGAGTCCGGCTACAATATCGCCTGGTGCACCAACCTGACCCCCTACAACGCCTTGCTGAACACCGAGTCTATGTTCGCCGTTAAGGGCTGTGACAGCCCCGCCGGTGCCCGGCTCTTCATCCGCTATGTCACCGGCGGCGCCGATGGCGAGAGCGGCGGCTTCAAGCCCTTCACCAAGACCGGCAACTGGCCCCTGCGCGACGACGTTCCCAACGACAAGAACCCCATCTCCCTGCAGGATCTGGGCGCCCGTGCCAACGATGTGGACGGCATTTACAGCATTTTCCCCGACGTGCAGGATATGTGGACCTACTGGCGTGACCAGGCCCCCAAGTAAGTAAGATGCTTGCCGCGTAAGTGGCTCCGCCGGGCGGGCGGCCAATCGGCCGCCCGCCTGTTTTAAGAGGAGGAACTCCATGCTGGGCAAAGGCAACCCTATTCAGGAAAGTCAAATTGAGGAAAGAATTGGCCGGGCGGCGGACAGTTTTTGGTCCGCCTTCCAGATGATGGAAAACGGCAGGGTGAAGAGCACGCTGATGCTGTACTCCTTCTGTCTGTGCTGGGTATTTGCCGCTGTTTACGGCGCGGCCATTGCCCTTTTGATCGGCCCGCTGCATATGCTGATGGCCGGATCACCGGTTTTCCTTGAGAATTTGGTGACCGCTCTGGTTCCCGCAGTACTGGGTACGGCGGTGTGCTGTTTGACCTGGTTGCTGCCCGGCGACAAACGAAAGCTGCCGGCGGCTTACCTGTGGCTGACGCTGCTGATGCTGGCCTGCCTGATCGCCCTGCTGATCCTTTTGAAGGGGGAGCAGGGGGCGCAGATCCTGGCTCTGCAATTTTTTGGGATGTTCGTACTGGTTCCCCTGATAATGGGGGATGGGATGTCGATCCTCCTGTTTTACCGATATTGGAAACATAAGCCCCCTGTCAAAGACGTGGCGGAGCTTAGGAAAGGGCCGTAAGACGATGATTGATACTGTATTGTTTGATATGGGCGGAACGCTGGAGGATATCTTCACAGACGACGAGAGCCGGGAGACCTCCGCCCGGGAAGTGCTGCGTATTTTAAAGGAGAAGGGCGTCCATGTGCCTGATGATTTGGCTGCCGCCCAGAAGAAGCTGGCGGACGGCTGGGACCGCTACGCCGCCTACCGGGGTCCCACGGACCGGGAGCTGAAACCGGAGGAGATTTGGGGACAGTATGTCCTGACGGACTTTGGCTTGGACCAGGAGACTGTAGCGCCCTTTGCCGAAGAGCTGGCGCATATGTGGGAGGTCACCTATTATCACCGCACTTTGCGTCCCCGCGTAGCCGAGATGCTGGAGGGCCTGAAAGGTCTGGGCATGAAGCTGGGTGTGATCAGCAATACCGCCAGTTTGTATCAGGTGTTTGACATTTTGGAGGAGTACGGCATCCGGGATTATTTCCAGGATGTGACGCTGTCCTCCGTTACCGGTTACCGCAAGCCGGACAAAAACATTTTTATGGTCTCGCTGAACCAGATCCGGTCCGCCCCATCTACTTGCGCCTATGTGGGCGACACGGTGTCCCGGGATGTGATCGGACCCCAGCGCTTGGGATTTGGCATGACGTTCCATATCAACTCCAAGCTGACGAAGAGCAAAGATGTGGATGTGCCGAAGGAGATTCAGGCCACTTATGAGGTGGAGGACATCTATCAGGTCTACACCATTTTGCGGGATGTAGTGAAGGAACAGCACAAGGCTGTGTGACGAAGAGAGAGCAGCGCCCTCCCCGATTGGGGAGGGCGCTTTTTGGCTAGAGATCGCAGGAGTGGCCGCAGCGGCTGCAACGGGTACAGTCCCCGCCGCAGCCACCCTTGCGGCGGCAGACCCGCAGGGCCACAATCAGCCAAATGGCAAGAGCCGCTAAAATCAACAGTTCCAGCACATGGATTCCTCCTAAATCAAGAGTGCCAGGCGGTATACCAGCAAGGATACCACCCAGGCCACGGCGCACTGGGCCACGGCGACACCCGCGGCCTTCCAGCCGGAGCCAAGCTCCCGCTTTACGGCGGAAATAGCGGCAATACAGGGGGTATACAGCAGCGTGAAGGCCAGGAAGCTGGCGGCTGTGACAGGGGAGAACAGCGTATCCAGTGCGGCGGCAGTGACGTCTGCGCCGGAGCCTGTGAGGATCCCCAGAGTGGAGATGACGGACTCCTTGGCAATAAAGCCGGTGATCAGGGCTGTGGATACCCGCCAGTCCCCAAAGCCCAGAGGGGCGAATAGAGGGGCGATCCACGCGCCCACGGAAGCCAGGAGGCTGCCGGAGCTGTCGGCCACCAGATTCAGCCGGGTGTCAAAGGTCTGGAGGAACCAGACAATAATGGTGGCCACGAAGATGATGGTAAAGGCCCGGGTGAGGAAGTCCTTGGCCTTGTCCCAACATAGCTGCCAGACGCTGCGGGCGGAGGGGAAACGGTAGTTGGGAAGCTCCATGACAAAGGGGACCGGGTTGCCCCGAAAGGCGGTGGCTCCCAGCACTTTGGCGGCGGCAATCCCTACCAGGATACCGCCGAAGTACAGCGAGATCATCACTAGGGCGGCGTGGCGGGGGAAAAAAGCGGCGGTAAAAACGGCGTAAATGGGAATCTTGGCAGAGCAGCTCATAAAGGGCGTCAGCAGGATCGTCATCCGCCGGTCCCGCTCGGAGGCCAGCGTCCGGGTGGACATGATGGCCGGTACGGAGCAGCCGAAACCAATGAGCATGGGCACAATACTGCGGCCTGAGAGGCCGATTTTTCGCAGCAGCTGGTCCATAAAAAAGGCCACCCGGGCCATATAGCCGGTGTCCTCCAAAATGGAGAGGAAGAAGAACAGCACCACGATGATGGGCAGAAAGCTGAGTACGCTGCCAACGCCTGCAAATACCCCGTCGATCACCAGACTGTGGACCACCGGGTTGAGTCCGTATGTGGTCAAGCCGCTGTCCACAGCGGCGGTGAGGAAGCCGATGCCCGCTGCCAGCAGATCGGATAGGGCCGCTCCTACCACGTTGAACGTGAGGTAGAAGATGGAGAGAATAATGCCGAAGAAGATGGGGAGGGCCAGGTATTTGCTGGTCATCACCCGGTCGATGGCCTCGCTGCGGCGGCGCTCCCGGGACTCCTGACATTTTACAACCGTGCGGATACACACGGTTTCAATGAAATCGTACCGCATGTCCGCCAGGGCGGCGTTGCGGTCCATGCCGTGCTCCGCCTCCATCTCCTGGACGCTGTGTTCGATGAGTTCCAGCTCATTTTGGTCCAGCATGAGGCGTTCCTGGATATCCCTGTCGTCCTCAATGAGCTTGGTGGCGGCAAAGCGCACCGGCAGGCCCGCGGCCTCCGCATGGTCCTCGATCTGGTGGACCACCGCGTGGATGCAGCGGTGCACCGGGCCGGGGGAGCAGAAGTCGTACACCAGGGGCAGGGTTTTGCTGCGGGCCGTGGCCACGGCGACGCGGATCAGCTCCTCTACGCCCTCATTTTTTACGGCGGAGATGGGAATCACAGGGATCCCCAGGGCGGCGGACATGGCTTTGACGTCGATCGTGCCGCCGCCGGCGGTAACCTCGTCCATCATGTTCAGGGCCAGCACCATGGGGATGCGCATCTCCAGCAGTTGGAGCGTCAGATACAGGTTCCGCTCAATATTGGTGGCGTCTACAATGTTGATGATACCGTCAGGTTTTTGATTGATGATGAAATCCCGGGTGACGATCTCCTCCGGCGTATAGGGGCGGATGGAGTAGATGCCCGGAAGATCCACCACTGTGCAGTCCCGCTGTCCCCGGACGGCGCCGGACTTCTGATCCACCGTCACACCGGGAAAGTTGCCCACATGCTGATTAGAGCCGGTGAGCTGGTTGAACAGCGTGGTTTTGCCGCAGTTCTGATTGCCTGCCAGAGCGAAAATCATGGCTGCCGCACCTCCACCTCGATGTTCCGGGCATCCTCTTTCCGCAGTGACAGGGCATAGCCCCGCACTCGCAGTTCAATGGGGTCGCCCAGCGGAGCGATCTTTTCCACCCGGACGGCGGTTTTGGGAATCAGCCCCATATCCAGCAGGCGGCAGCGCAGTGCGCCCTCGCCGCCTACGGCGGTGATCACAGCCTCCTGGCTGAGAGGCAGCAAATCCAATGTCATATGTATCCCTCCCACATAGTTAGCTCTTTCTAACTACTGTAAGAGTACCACGGAAGGGGCAAAACGTCAAACAGGGAATTGCCACAAAAAAAGAGAGAGTTGAGCTGCTTTTTCGTACAGTCCGATGGTTTCAAGATTTTGGGCACGGAGAAAAACACTTGCGCGAAGGAAATGGCGTGTGTTATACTGCCCATGAGGTGATACGGTATGTTGACATTTAACCACTTTAATTTCAATGTGACGGATTTGGACAAGTCCATCCAGTTTTACCGGGACGCCCTGGGCCTGGAGCCGGTCCGCCGGAAGGAAGCCGAAGACGGCAGCTTTATCATTGTGTTCCTGGGGGACGGGGAGACAGATTTTTGCCTGGAGCTGACCTGGCTGCGGGACCACACGCAGAGGTATGACCTGGGTGAGTGTGAGTTTCATCTGGCCATGCAGGCGGAGGACTATGAGACCGTTCACCGGAAGCACGGGGAGATGGGCTGCATCTGCTTTGAGAATCCGGCCATGGGCATCTATTTTATCAGTGATCCAGATGGGTATTGGATTGAGATCATTCCTGCCCGGTAAGAGGGAGAAAACGCCGCCAGCTCTTGTTGGTGGCGTTTTTTAAAATCTTGGAGAGCGGAGGCAAAGATGCCGGAGACCGCGTTGACTTTGCAGGAGAGCTGTGCTAAAATATTTTACACTCCCGGCAGGGTAGGATGTCTGCCGGAATAGCACAGAATTTGAGAGATTTCGGAGGGATTTCAGATGAAACGGTTGTTATCGGTATTGCTGGCAGTGTTTCTGGTGTTGGCCCTTGCGGGCTGCGGGGGCAAAAGCTCCGACCCTAGCGGTGATAACGTGGGTTCCGGGGACGGAGACGTTTACGCGGAGGATGGCTACGCCGAAGGGCGCATTGGCGATACGATGCATACCTATTGGTTCAACTATAAGGTTAACAGCGCGTATACCTGCGGCGAGTTTGCCGGCCGTGCGGCTGCGGAGGGCAGCAAGCTGCTGGTGGTGGAGATCAGCGTGAAGAACACATTCACTACCAGTGTGGAGATGTACGATACCGATTTTCAAGCCCAATGGGGAAGCAGTGATGAAGAGGACTTCCGGGTGCCCATCACAACGGACCCGGAGACTTTAGAGGAGTTGGATCCCCTCAGCGACGACCAACTGCCCGGTACATATTTGCTGGGCGTAAATGAAGAACGCACGGGGCTGCTGGTGTACGAGGTGCCTGCCGACAGCAAGGATTTCTCCGTCTCCTATCTGGAGGCCTTTGAGGAGGGAGACGAGGGCGATACCTTCTTTGTCTTCTTTACCCCGGAGGAGCAGTGACCGGCTTCCCGCAGAGATTTGCTCCCCGGCTCCGCCTGCGGCGGGGCCGGGGAGTTCTTATTCCCATTGGACTGGAAGGAGATGCAGCGGGGACCGCAGTAAGAGAGGATGCACGGCACGCCTGCGGCGTTCTCTGCTGTCAAGGGTGTGGACTGGCAGCAAAAAGAAAATCAAGAAGACAGGACGCCGGATTTCCGGCGTCCTGTCTCCATGTAGTGGGCGGATATTTTTATCAATAAAATTCGCCGATGTAATTTTCCAGATCCTGCCGGGTACCCATATAGGGGCCTGGGGTCTCCATTTTTAAGGAGACCAGAGCCGTGGCAGTGCGGAGAGATGTGGGAATCTCCTCCGTCAGCCGTTCGTTGATGTAGCAGGCAAAGGTGGTGTCCCCCCGGCCGGTGCGGCCGGAGAGGTTCCGCGCTTTGATGGGGCAGGTGTAGATCTCCTGGCCGTCGTAAACCAGAACCTCGGAGTTGTGGGTGATTAAAACTTCTTTCGCGCCCCAGTCATAGAGCGTTTTGGCAGCGGCTGCCCGGTCGGTGAGGCCGGTGAGAATTTCCGCCTCGGCGGCGTCTGTCTTTAAAAAGCGGACGTAGGGCAGCATCTTCCGCTTGGCCGCCCAGTCGTGATACACCATGCCGCCGTTTTCCACCCAGCGGAGCATGCACTGCACATCGATTGCCACCATGGACCGTTCCGCCGCGAAGGGAATCATCTCGTCGGGGATGTCGCCGCCCACAAGACCCGCCAGGTGCCAGATTTTAGCGTCAATAGCGGGGACTTCCTCTGTACGGTAGGGATCGATGACACTGTCCACTGTGGAGGTGCGCCGCTCCCGGTCCGGGGTGTGATAGACGTTTTTGGTCACAAAGGAGTGCTTGCTGGGCAGAGCGTACACCGTGGCGTTGGGAGCTTTGGCAAAGGCGGCCTCCAGCTCCTCCGGGAGCATGTCCGCCTTGGGCAGCACGGCGATTTTATGTCCGATGTTGGCGGCGGCGAAACCGGAGTAATACACCGCGCCGCCAATGGCCTGGACTGTGGTTCCGTCGTAGTCCACATTGGTGTCCCGGGCCACCTCTCCGATAATCAGGGAATCAAATTGGCTCATACTGCCTCCTCCTTTCGAATGGCCTCGTCGGCCTCTACAAACTCCTGGAACGAGGGACTCCAGAGATGAAAACTGCGGCGTTCAATCATGGCCTTGTAGGCAAAGGAATCTCTCACCCGCTCCGGCAGAATGACGGCGGTCCGCGCCTCATCTCCGTCCCGGTGGGTGTCTGATCCCGCCAGACGGTAATACTCCGGATGGCGGCGGCACAGTGCCAGCGCCTGGTCGTTATTGTTCTCATGGCGGGGATTGCCGTTGATGATCTCCGCGCCGTGGACGGCGCTCTCCTGCACCGGGGCGCTGCCTTTGCGGAAGGGGTGGGCATGGATGATGAGGACCTGCTGGTGATATTTGTCGAAGAACTCCTGCGCGCTCATGCAGCAGATATAGGGATTTGAGCGGAGCCACTGCTCGTCAATGCCATAGACCAGATAGTCATTGTCATTTTCCGGAAAGCGCAGCTCCGCGCCCAGAATCACGTCCAGGCCGGCCTCGTCGCCCCGCTTTTTGGAGGCGTGATAGCCGGTGAGGTAATGGTCCATCACCTTGTCCCAGTTGTGCTCTGTGTCGATGCGGGAGAGATACTCCGGATGGAGGTGGTCGGTGACCACCAGGCCGGAAAAGCCGTGGCGGACATAGCGGTCCACCACGTCGGCGGCGAAGAGATGTCCGCATTTGCTGGTCTCCGCCGTGTGGGTATGCGGGTCGTAGAGATAGCCGTTTGTCATGGTTCTAGCTCCCTTTCCTAAACGGGACTCGGTAAATTTGCCGGGTTTCCCTGAATTCTCCGCTTTTGGACTCAGTCCAGCGCCCTGCACGTGCCCCGCTTTACCAGGCTGGGCAGGAGAATCTGGTGGACATAACCCTGGGTGCCGTGCTCGATCTTGTCCCGCAGCATGTCCACGGCCTGGAGCGCCATCTCCCGCAGGGGCTGCTCAATGGTGGTCAGCTCGATGCGGGGCAGTTCCGACGAGGGGATATTATCGAAGCCGATGAGACTGAGACGGCCCGGGATCGCGATTCGCAGCTCATCCGCCGCCCGCATGACGCCTAACGCATGGGAGTCCGTAGAGGCAAAGATGGCGGTATAGTCGATGGGGCGGGAGAACAGCTCCTTGGCCATCTGGTAACCGTTGTTAATGGAGGAGCGGCTGAACTCGCTGTTGAAGAAACGCTGCTGCAGCCCCAGCTCCTGACAGGCCCGCATGTACCCTTCGGCCCGCAGCTGGTGGGTAGTGGTGTGGCGGCGGCCGAAATATAAGATATCCCGGTGGCCCAGCTCATAGAGGTATTTGGTGCCGATATAGGTACCCCGGCTGTTGTCCACAGTGACATAACTCTGGGGCTGGTCGCGGAGGTTTTCGCTGACGAACACCGTAGGCACCTGATCGGTGTAGGCCCGGATGTTCTCATAGGTCCTGGGACCCTGGGGGACGATGAGGATTCCGTCCACCTGGCGGCCCAAGAGCAGTTTGACCACGGTTTTCTCCTGTTTCAGGTCCGGACCGGAGTTGCACAGCATGATATTATAACCGTGGGTGCGGGCGCTCATCTCCGCGTGGTAGGCCATCTCGCTCATAAATTGGTTGTCTACCGAGGGCACTACCAGGCCGATGAGGTCTGTCTTTTTCATCACCATGGACCGGGCCACGTAATTTGTGGTGTAGCCCATCTCGTCGCACAGCTTAATGATACGCTCCCGGGTATCGCTGCCGATCTGGGGGCTGCCGGACAGCGCCCGGGAGACGGTGGCGTAGGAGACGCCAGCGGCTTTTGCCACATCTTTCAAGGTCACGCTTTTTATGACGGATCGCCCCTTTCCACCTCGGAAGATCGTAAACGTTTCCGTTTGCTTTTTCACAACCGGCGGTGTAGACCTGCACCTCCAGTCATATAATAAAAGCATATATGATTTCCCTAGTATTGTCAATAACAATCTGATTTTTTTCGTGTTTTGGGCATAAAAGCGAAAAAACCACCTCACTCTTTGGCATTTGGCATATTGACAAAGAACGCACTCTTATTTAGAATAAAACCAGCAAAAGATCGTAAACGTTTACAGATTGGCCGCCGGCACTGCCATCCGCCGCCCGAAAGGGGGGGTCAGCGGACACATCCGAGGCTGAGATCTGCATCTATTTATGAAGGAGGACTTTGAAATGACCCCCGATATTCAAACCATTTTCTTTGATGTGGGCAATACGCTGCGCATCGTGCTCAAGGAGCAGGACTTCATCGACAGAGCCGAGGCCGGCCTTATGGAGCTGATTCAGACCAAGGAGAGCCATGACGAGCTTTTCGCCAAGCTGGAGGAGCGCTGGAAGAAATACCGCAAGATGTCCAAGGAGACGCTGCTGGACGCCTCCGAGGGTGAGCTGTGGACCCAGTACATGCTGCCGGAGTACGAGCCAAACATGGTCTTCGCCAACGCCGCCCGTCTCACCCGCCTGTGGCGTGACCATGACGGCCGCCGGGTGGCCCGGCCTGACGCTGTGGACACCATCAAAGAGCTGTGCGCCCGGGGCTATACCCTGGGGATCATCGCCAACACCGTTACGGAGACGGAGATCCCCGACTGGATGGCTGCCGACGGTGTGGCCCAGTGCTTTAAGACCACCATTCTCTCCTCCAAGGTGCGGCTTCGCAAGCCCAATCCGGAGATCTATCACCTGGCCTGCCGCTGCATCGGCACCCGGGAGGCGAACTGCGCGTATGTTGGAGATAATCCCGTTCGGGACGTGGAGGGCACCCAGGCTGCGGGCTTTGGCATGATGATCCGTATCGATGAGCCGGATACGCTCAACAACGAACACGCCACCGGCAAGGAATTTACTCCCGACCACGTAATTACAAAGCTGAGTGAGCTGCTGGATATCTTTCCCGCCCGTACTTAAGTGAGGAGGAACGCCATGGATACGACAAAGCGCTATAAGGCAGTCTTCTTCGATCTGGGAGGAACCCTCCGTATTGCGCTGCTGGAGGAGCCGTGGATGCGCCATGCCCGGCGGAAGATGGCTGAAATTGCCGGCGCTCCCGTGCCCTACGAGGAGTTTTACCAGATGATTGAGGAGCGCTATGAGCCATACCGCAAGTGGGCCTTGGAAGAGAACAAGGAGTCTGGCGACGAGGAGCTGTGGTGCAAATGGCTGCTGCCGGACTACGATCAGGAGCGGATTAAGCAGGTCTGCCATGAGCTGAGCTTCCAATACCGCCAGTGCAAGGGCCGCCGTGTTGTTGTGGACGGCGGCGTGGAGGTCATCAAGGGACTCCGCGAGCGGGGCTACCGTCTGGGCATTATTTCCAATCTCATTGGTGAGAACGAAGTGCCCGACTGGCTGGAAGACGACGGGCTGGACCAGTATTTCGACGCGGTGATTCTGTCCTCCGTATGCCACATGCGCAAGCCCTGCTTTGAGATCTACCAGCTGGCCGCCCAGAAGATGGGTGTGGAACTGAGCGAGTGCGTGTCCGTAGCCGACAATATCAAGCGGGATATTCCCGGCGCCAAGAAGGCCGGCGTGGGCTGCAATATCATCTTTTCCTCTCCGGAGAAAAAGCATCCGGTGGAATTTACTGAGGAGAACCGCCCTGATGCGGTGGTGGAGGATTTCCGGGAGATTCTGGATCTGCTTCCGCCCCTAAACTGAATGGATTTTGGAGAGCGTCCGGGGGAAAAGCCCCCGGGCGTATCTCCCGTTTTCAAGATGATTATAATTTAGGAGGCCGATCGCGAATGAACACCGATATCCGTTATATCTTTCTGGACCTGGGGGGGACGTTCCGAGTCATTGACGAGGACCCCGCCTATCTCTCCGCCGCCCGCGCCAAGATTGCGGAGCTGTGCGGCGTGGAGACCGGCAATCCCAACCAGTGGTTCAGCGACGTCATTGACAAGCGGTACGACAAATACCGGGAGTGGGCGCTGAAATTTATGTGCGAGGCTCCGGAGGAGGTCCTGTGGACCCGGTGGCTTGCCTATGATATGGACCGGGAGCGGATTTTGAAAAATGCCGCTGAGCTGACATACCAATACCGCCAGACCAAGGGCCGCCGCACAGTGGTGGAAGGCGGCGCGGAGACCGTGAAGGAGCTGTGTGCCCGTGGCTATACGATGGGCATCATCAGCGATCTGGTGGGTAAGCGGGAAGTGGACGAGTGGCTGGACGCCGACGGTCTGCGGCCCTATTTCAAGACGGTTCAGCAGTCCTCGATCACCTATGTCCGCAAGCCGGGACCCGCCATCTATTACTACGCCATGGAGGAAGTGAAAGCGCAGCCGGAGAACTGCTGCTACGTGGGCGACAATTTGAACCGGGATATTGTGGGTGCCAAGGCCTGCGACTTCGGTATGACGGTTGCGGTGCAGTATAATCGGGAGAAACCCCTGAAGCTGACAGAGGAGAACATGCCGGACGGCAAGGTCTACACCTTCCCCCAGCTGCTGGAGATCTTCCCGGAGCGGGGCAAGGTGGCGGTTGAGAAGCTGATCCTGCCCAACGACGGACAGTGAGATTGAGCGGGAAAGAGCCGGGGGACGGGGGGATGAGATTCTGCGCTGCGGTCCCCGGCGTTTCGCTCTGACATTTTTTTTAAGATAGGGAGGCTTTTTATATGTCTGAAATGAAGCGCGGCGGCGCACAGCTGGCGGAGGCCGTCAAAAAAGCGTATGAATTGGGCCAGGATGACTACCACCTGGAACCCATGGTTCTGGTGGAGGACGGAAAACCCGTCGGCAAAATTTCCGACGGAGATGCCGTGGTCTTCTGCTGCCGCCGGGGTGAGCGGGAGATCGAACTCACCGAGATGTTCACAGAAGAGGGCTTTGATAAGGTGGAGCGCCGGAAGCTCAACGATTTGGACTTTGTCATCATGACCATGTACCACGACAAGTTCAAGGACCTGCCCATTGCCTTCGCCCCCGCCAAGGTGGTAAAGCCCCTGGCCCAGGTTTTGAGTGAGGCGGGAAAGACCCAGTTTCACTGCGCCGAGAGCGAAAAATTTGCCCATGTGACGTTTTTCTTCAACGGCGGCGAGAACAACGCCTTCCCCGGAGAAGAAGATCTGTGTTTCCCCTCTCCCAAGGGGATCGACTTTGACCAGAAGCCGGAGCTGTCACTGCCCCAGGTGGCGGACGCTGTCATGGACGCCCTGGGCAAATACGACTTTGTGGTCACCAACTTTGCCAACGGCGACGTCATTGGACATACCCAGAACACCGAGGCCAAGATCAAGGCCTGCGGCTACGTGAGCCAGTACCTGGACAAGGTCGTGAACAACGCCCTGGGCAAGGGCTACGTGGTGGCCATCACCGCCGACCACGGCAACATCGAAAAGCTCTATACCGCCGCGGGAAAGCCCGACGGCGCCCACACCACCAACCTGGTGCCCTTTATCATGATTGACCCCGCCGATCCCACCCCCATCAAGCTGCGGGACGGATCCCTTGGCGATGTGTCCCCCACCGTGCTGAATGTCATGGGCATTCCCCAGCCCGCTGAGATGGACGGCAAGCCCCTTTGCGAAGGCAAGGACTGGGGCAAGGACCGGAAGATGCTCCTGATCATCTGCGACGGCTGGGGCCTGGGCACCGGCGACGACGGCGACGCCATTCACCTGGCGGACACCCCCTATTGGGATTCCCTGCTGGCAAATCAGTCCTGGTCCAAGCTCAATGCCTCCGGTGAGTTTGTGGGCCTGGGCGCGGGCAAGGCCGGCAACTCTGAGGCGGGCCACTCCAACCTGGGCGCGGGCCGCTGTGTGATGCAGGATGACGTCCGGCTGGACGCCGCGGTAAAGGACGGCAGCTTCAAGCGCAACCCCATCTTCCTGGGGGCCATTGAGCACGCCAAGAAGAACGGCACGGCGCTGCACCTGCTGGCGTACCTGACCTATAAATCCTCTCACGGCTGCATCGACTATCCCTTGAGCATCTGCGAGATGGCCCGGGATCACGGGCTGGACCAGGTGTATCTCCACATCATCTTTGACGGGCGCTCCACCGAACCTGGCTCCGCCCCGGCACTGCTGGCGGAGACGGATGCCAAGCTGGAGGCCATCGGCGTGGGCCGCATCGTGGACGGCGTGGGCCGCGGCGTGGTTTTGGACCGGGATAAGAACTACGATAAAGTCAAGCGGGCCTATGACGCCATGGTGGAGGGCACTGGAACCCGGTACGCGTAAATAGGCGCCGGCTGGTTCGGATTTTAGCTGTAGCTGGAGGCGGCGCGGCATTTGCCGCGCCGCTTTTGCCTGCAAATGGCTTTCGGGCGGGGCATTGTAATGTGTTCCGACAGTCAACATCTTGGATTTTTGGGCGATTTGCCGTGAAAAACCGTTGTTTTTTCTCCAATTTCCCCAATCGCTTGTGAAAATTCAGACAGTTATTGACGGGACGGTTTGAGAAGGAGTAAAATGTATCCGCAATGAACAAGGCATCTGGCGGCGAATGTGTGAACGCACACAGTTCCCGGGAAGTCCTGCTCTGATGAATCCCTGCCCGTCCGGAATTTCCGGAGGGCGAGCATCAAAACATGGAAAGGAAGAGAAACCTGATGAATGAAAAAAATCTCAAGGTTCTGGCGGCCGAGATCCGGCTGGAGACTCTGAAGGTCATCCACTCCCGGGGCTTTGGCCACGTGGGCGGGTCAATGGACCTGGCGGACCTGATGGCCGTGCTCTACGGCGAGGTCATGAAGGTGGACCCCAAGAATCCCCGTTGGGAGGACCGGGACTGGCTGGTGCTCAGCAAGGGCCACGCCGGCCCTGTGGCCTATGCCACCTTTGGGCTGAAGGGCTTCTATCCCATGGAGGAGGCCTATACGCTGAACCAGCCGGGAACAAAGTTCCCCAGCCATACGGACCGTAAGCTCACCCCCGGTGTGGACCTGACCACCGGTTCTTTGGGCCAGGGCGTGTCCACGGCTACCGGCGCCGCCCTGGGCAACAAGATTGACGGCCGCAGCAACACCGTCTACTGCGTCATCGGCGACGGCGAGGCCGACGAGGGCCAGGTCTGGGAGGGCTTCCACTTTGCCTATGCCCATAAGCTGGACAACATTGTCTACTTTATCGACAACAACGGCTATCAGCTGGACGGCTCCACCAAGGATATTTTGGATCACGGCGACATTGCCAAGAAGGCAGAGGCCTTTGGCCTGTATACCCAGGAGATCGACGGCCACGATGTGACCGCCATCTACGATGCCATCCAAAACGCCAAAGCCCATAAGGACGTGCCCAGCTGCATTGTTCTGGACACCTGCAAGGGCAAGGGCGCCACCTTTGCCGAGCCGAAGCACGACCATTCCTCCCAGCCCAAGGAGGAGCAGTGGCAGGAGGCCATTGCCGCCGCCGAAAAGGCTCTGGAAGACGCGAAAAACGCTTAAAGGAGGGTACGGGAAATGAATGTGAAACTGATTGGCAAGCACGAAAAGGACTCCCGGGCCTGCCGGGACGGCCTTGCCCTGACCTTGAATGAGATGATGGCTCAGGATCCGTCCATCTGCTATGTGGACTGCGATCTGATGGGCTGCATCAACACAAAGCAGCTGATGAAGAATTATCCGGAGCGGGCTTTTGAGGCCGGCATCGCCGAGGGGAACGCCGCCGGTGTGGCCGCAGGCCTTGCCGCCACAGGCAAGAAGGTTTTCTTTCACTCCTTCGGCACCTTCTCCTCCCGCCGGTGCTATGACCAGATCTATATGTCCGCCGCCTACGCGGGGTTGAGCGTGCGGGTGCTGGGCAGCGACGCGGGCGTCACCGCTGCCTTCAACGGCGGCACCCATATGCCTTTGGAAGATGCCGCCATGTATCTGAGCATTCCCGGCACCACGGTGTTGGACCCGGCGGACTATGACCAGCTGGCCAGCGTTACCCGGGGTCTGGCGGATGTGGAGGGCGTGAGCTTCACCCGCTTTGTCCGCAAGGACGTGATTCGGGTTTACGATGAGGGCAGCGAGTTTGAGATTGGCAAGGGCGTGGTGCTCCACGAGAGTGATAACGACCAGGCAGCGATTATCACCTCCGGTATCATGGTGGACGAGAGCTTGAAGGCCTATGAGGCCCTCCAGGCCGAGGGAATCAGCGTGCGGGTGATCGACATGTTCACCTGGAAGCCGCTGGACGAGGAGCTGGTGCTGAAGGCCGCTAAGGAGACCGGGGCCATTGTCACCGCTGAGAACCATAACACCTGCTGCGGCCTGGGCAGTGTGGTGGCCAACTGCCTGGCGAAGAGCTGCCCCACCGTGCAGGAGTTTGTGGGCGTGCAGGACCAGTTCGGTCAGGTGGGTCCCCAGGCGTTCTTGATGGATACCTACGGCCTGCGGGCCGCCAACATTGTTGAGGCGGTTAAAAAGGCGATTTCCCGGAAATAACGAAAATGCCCCAATGCGGAAATTTCTCCGCAGCGCATGTTTGCAGGATGCGCGCCGCAGGGGAGGATTCCACTCCATGTCCGTTTTTGGCGGGCTTGCGGGCAAAAATTATTTAAGACGAGGAGACTGATTTGATATGGCGAAACAAATGGACGCTTTCTCTGCCGCTTTGATGGCTGACAAGCGAGAGATCATCTTCGCTCCCACAGTGTACAAATTTGACACCTTTGCCGCCATGGCGGAGGAGTTTAAGCTGAACGAGCGGGACGTGGTTCTGACCAACGAGTTCATCTACACCCCCTTCATGAAGGAGCTGAACCTCAAGTGC
>CAJUQM010000044.1 GCA_910588005.1 uncultured Oscillibacter sp. | reverse complement strand
TTTTGCGCTGTTTTTCTACCCCCTTCTCTTGCTTTTAAACCTTGATTCGCATTATCAATATAATGTGAATGTCTCTCTGGGCAACGTTTTGCGCAAATATAGGGAGGGCCGCGGACTGCCACAGGATGAGTTTGCAAGGCTGTGCGGAATCAGCCGGGCATATTACGGACGGGTTGAGCGCGGAGAGCACAGCCTCACCATTGAAAGATGCCAGCAGATCTCCGCCGCTCTCAATATCCGGCTGGCGGATTTATTCGCTGAGCTGCCCGAGTGATTCCCGGGCGGCCGGATCTTCACCGGTGCGCCGCGGGATGTCCCCTGCGAAAATTGTGCCGGTCCAGCCGCCGGCAAGGCCGGATGAAATGTGCCTGCGCCGGATGTTGGGCCTTGGGGTTCTGCCGCCCCTTGTTTTTCGGAGAGAACTCCACTATAATATGGCTACATCAAATTTACCTGGAGGTGACAGGATGCCCAGCCGCCCAACTTTAAAAACCATCGGGCAGTTAGCGGGACTGTCCCATGTGGCGGTATCCAAAGCGCTGCGGGATGCCCCTGATATTTCCGAGGCCACCAAGGAACGGGTCAGAAGGATTGCCGATGAGCTGGGGTACACGCCCAACGTGGCCGCCCGGAATCTCTACCTCCAGCGCACCAGCACCATTGGCATGGTTGTTCCCGCCATGGGGGATAACACGGCCTATGATCTCATTTTTAACGAGGTCAGCGCCGCCGCCGCGGCGCAGGGCTTTTGCGTTATGCTGGGCAGCAGCCACCGCAGTCCTGCGCTGGAGGAGCGGCACTGCCGTATGATGGTGGGCAACCAGGTGGGAGCGATGATTGTGGCCTCCTGTACCAGCGACGTATCCCATATTAAGGCCGCCTGCGGTCCCACGCCTGTTATTTTCACCGGCGGCAAGACCGCCTTGGAGGAGACCTATGCCCTCCTGTGTGACTACCGCTGCAGCGGAACCCTAGCGGTGGGGCATTTGGCGGGCCTCGGCCATGAGGACATTGCCCTGCTCACTTACGAGCCGGAAAACCGCACGATTCTGCAAAAGGAGGAGGGGTTTTCCGCGGCGATGGAGCGCCGGGGACTGATGCCCCGAATCCACAGGACGGGAAACGCCGCCGACGCGATGCAGGCCGGAATGGACGGGGTGGAGCGGCTGCTTAAAAGCGGGAAGCTGCCCACCGCCCTTTGGTGCGCCAGCGACTATATGGCGGTAGGAGCCATTTACGCCTTAAAACTCCACGGGCTGACCGTCCCCGGCGACGTCTCGGTGATGGGCCATGACGACCTGTACTCCGGACGGTACCCGGAGAACGGCCTGACCACCCTCCACACCCCTATGGCGGAGATCGGCCAGGCGGCGGTGAAGCTGGCCGTCGCCCTGATTGAACACGAGGGCGAGGTCTGTCCCCGGCAGGTGTTTCAGCCGTCCCTGGTAGTTCGCGGCAGTACAGGTCCGGTACGCCGCCGGGCCTGATTTCCCCGGGAAAGGGAGGAGGCAAACCGATGAGAGAGGTCAAAGAGAGGCGGACACCCCATGTCTTTGTGATTCTGGCGGCGCTGCTCTTACTGGCGGCGGCGCTGACCTGGCTGATCCCGGCGGGCAGCTATGAGCGGGTGTTCAACGAGACTGCCGGCCAAACGGTGGTGGTGCCCGGCAGCTTCGCCCATACCGAGGCTTCCCCAGTGGCTCTGTGGCAGTTGCCCCGCTTGTTTTTTGAGGCGCTTTCCACCGGCACGGCGCCGCAGCTGATGTTCTTTGTCTTTCTTCTGGGGGGAGCCTTTGAGGTGATTCTGGAGAGCGGAGCCGTGGCGGCCCTGTGCGCGTGGGTGGTCCGGAGCTTCCGGCGCCGGCGGCAATGGCTGATTCCGGCCTTTGTAGGCGTGTTTTCCGTATTCGGCTTTACCATGGGGCTGACCACCGCCTCCATCGTCTTTCTTCCCCTGGGAATGGAGGCGGCAAAATCCCTGGGCTATGATGAAAAAGCGGGCATGGCTATGGTGATGCTGGGTACCAATGCGGGTTTTGCGGCGGGAATCTACAACCCCTTTTCCGTGGGCGTTGCCCAGACCATCGCGGAGCTGCCGCCGTATTCCGGGGCGTGGCTGCGCTGGCTGCTGTTGCCGGCACTGGTGGTGTCCACCAGCGCCTATATTCTCCGCCGGGCCGGGAAACCCGTCCTGTCAACGGAGGAACCCCTCACAAAAACGCCTTCGCTTACCCCCCGCCAGGGAACGGTGCTGCTTCTGCTCCTCGGTGCGCTGGGGTGGGTGGTCTATGGCGTTGGAACGCAGGGCTGGCGGGTGCCGGAGATCGCCGCGGTTTTTCTGGTATTGGGGATTTTGTGCGGCGCCGCCGCCGGGTTCAGCGCCAACCGGATCTGCACCTTGCAGATTGCGGGATGCAAAAAGATGGTCTCCGGGGCGCTGACCATCGGACTGGCTGCCGCCCTGCGGCTGGTTTTGGTGCAAGGGGGAATCTTGGACAGTGTGGTCCACGGGCTGATCTGCCTGGTGGAGGCGCTTCCCGCCTGGGGCCAGCTCCTGGGAATGTTTTATGCCAACGCGCTTTTGGACCTGCTGATTACCTCCGGCTCCGGCCACGCGGCGGTGGCCATGCCGCTGATGGTTCCCCTGGCCGACGCGCTGTGCCTCTCCCGGCAGTCGGCGGTGCTGGCCTTTCAGCTGGGAGACGGACTCGTCAATCTGACCTCTCCCATCTCCAATACGCTGGTGAGCTGTTTGGCCCTGTCGGGAGTGAGTTATCCGAGATGGCTGAGATATTTTCTGCCCCTGGTGGGGATCTATCTGGCGATCGGCACGGCGTTTATGCTTCTGGCCGGGGCCGTGGGATACTAAAAACGGAGAAAAGGGCCGCGGGATTTTGAGTCCTGCGGCCTTTTTGTTTTGCGCAAAACCCGGCCGGTATTGACACATATACGGGCATATACTATAATTAGTATAATCTTTCACGAGAAAGAAACTGAACTGAAATATATTTCACGAGAAAGCTGCGGTGGTTTTTGACGGGGGAAATATCCTGCCTTTAAAGGGAGAGCCATCAAAAGAATACGGGCTGCGGGGAATACTGTTGGGGAGGAACTGATATGAAAAGACGGATCGTGCCGGTGGCGCTGGCATTGTGCCTGGCGCTGGCACTGCTGTCCCTGGGCGCGCGGGCTGCGGAGACAGGCCCTGCTTGGGGAACTGAGGTCCAATGGAGCTATGACGAGGATACATACACCCTGGAACTCACCGGAAGCGGCCCCATGCCGGAGGGCGCCCCTCCCTGTGATGACCTGTACCGTGTGGAGACGGTTATCATTGGAGACGGCATTACCACCGTCGGCGCCAGATCATTTGAAACCTGCTCCAATCTCAAAAAGGTCACCATCCCAGCCAGCGTAACCTCCATTGGAGACGCGGCGTTTCTCTGCTGTTCCAGACTGAGCGACGTCACTATTCCCGGCGACAATGTCACGGTGGGGGAGCAGGCTTTTTTCAGCTGCGACAGCCTCACCAGCGTCACCATTCCCGGCGATAATGTCACGGTGGGAGAGCGGGCTTTTTCCAGTTGCAGCAGCCTCACTGACGTTAGATTCTCCGGCGCCGCCGTCAAGATTGGAAATGGGGCGTTTGGAAGCTGTGAGAAGCTCACCCGGCTGGAACTTCAAAAGGGAGCCGCGTCCATCGGGGAGAGCGCCTTTTCCTATTGCAAAAACCTGACCGGCGTTACGATTCAGGGCGATGTGGGGACCATCGGGGATTCCGCCTTTTCCTATTGCAGGACCCTGACCGGCGTTGCGATTCAGGGCGATGTGGGGACCATTGGGGCTTTCGCCTTTTCCTATTGCGAAGCCCTGACCGGCGTTGCGATTCAGGGCGATGTGAGGACCATTGGGGATTCCGCCTTTTCCTATTGCGAAGCCCTGACCAGCGTCACCTTCTCCGGCGGCATCGCCGCCATCGGGAAAATGGCGTTTGATATGTGCCAGAAGCTGGTCAAGGTTACCATTGGCGGTGATGTGGGTTCCATTGGGGAATCGGCGTTTTCCCGCTGCGGGGAGCTGGCCGCGGTGGAGATCTCCGGCAAGGTGGACTCCATTGGGAAATCGGCCTTTGCCCATTTGAACAATCTTACGGACTTTCATGTGGGCGGGACGCTGGGTTCCATTGGATACGACGCCTTCGCCCAGTGCGGGGGACTCACCGCCTTTCCGGCTGTCGATGGCGGCATGACCGGTCCAATCGGGGAGAGCGCGTTTACCTACTGCGGCGGGCTTCACCGAATCCTCCTTCCGGAGGGCGTGACGTCCATCGGGAAAGACGCCTTTAGCATGGGTGATCTGACGGCGATTTGGATTCCTGCCAGTGTGACGGAAATTGACCGCCTTGCATTTTCCCCCGCGCCTCCTCAGGAACTCTATGACCTCTATTACGAAGGGACGGAGGAGCAGTGGAAGGCGGTAAAGGGTTATCAGAATGTTGTGTACAACGGCCTGCCGGTGATTCACTATAACTGCGGGCGGGAGCTGCCGGAGACCGCCGCGGGGGACAGCGAGACTTTGCGGCGGCTGATTCACGACGGCATCGGCTCCGGCCGGGTCGAGATTCAGTTGACGCAAGACATCTCTCTGGGCGGCGATCCCCTGGTCATTGAAGACAATTGCAATGTCCTGCTGGATTTGAAGGGGCACAAGCTCACCTCCGCTGCCGAACCCGCCGTCACGGTTGTGGGCAGTCTCACGGTGACGGACAGTACGGAGAAGAGTCCTCCCGCCATCGGCGTGGACAACCGTGTGAGCTATGACTGTACCGGCGCGATTGAAAAGAGCGGCGGCGCGTCAGGCGAGGTGATCGACGTACAGTTCGGCGGCTCCTTCACCCTGCTCGGCGGTACCGTCCGGGGCGGCGGTCCTGATACCGCCGCCATCATGGTTACCGGCCCCAGGACGGCTGAGGAGAACGAGGACGGCATCAGCACCACAGTGAATATCCAGGGCGGGTATGTAGAGGCCAATGGACCTGCCGTCCGGGCCTCCGGGGAAACCCAGATCAACGTAAGAGGCGGCGTGGTTCTCAGCAGCCAGGGCGAGGCGGTGCTCCTGGGCGCAAGGGAGGATACGTGGCGCGGTCCCAGCGTATCTATGCGAGGCGGTGCCGTCATTCACCAGTCCTCCCAGTTTTCCTGCGGCATCTACCTGCCCCGGAAGGGGTCGGTATTTTTCTACGGCGGCAGGATCCTGGTGGAAAACGGCGTGGGGATATTGATGCGGGACGGGTCTGTGAATGTATACTCCGGCGTGGACCCGAAGGAGATTACCGCCGGAGGCTCCGGTACGGGCACCTTGGGCGGCTCCGCGGTGGCGCTGCCCGCCGGAAAGAAGATCGTTCTGGATCAAAAGAGCGGCTTTTGCGGCTTGGGGGAATGGGACCTTTACTGCCACTTCTTCTCCACCTCCCCTATAGAACAGTACGCGCCTGAGGGGATCCCCGCTGACGGCTATGAGTTGAAAAGGGAAGACAGCAGGTATTTCTTTGGCCCCAGAGTCTCCTACCAGATCACCTTTGACTCCAACGGCGGCACACCTGTCACGCCCGGCACGATGGAGACGGACAGCAGCGGACGGATTACAGAGCTTCCGGCGGACCCCACCCGGATAGGATATGTGTTCCGGGGCTGGAGCAAGGTGAAGGGGGATCTCGAATACAGAGTCAAGATTGGCAGCCAGCTGCAGCGGGATACCACGCTCTACGCGGTGTGGACACCGGACGGCGCCCATATCATCAGCTTTTACTACTATCACAACGCCCTTGACGGTGCGAGCCATATCGTGGATAAGGTCACCGGCACAGACGGCGTGCTCACCGATTGGCCCTCGCTCCAGACCCTTTACGGCCAAGCCGTGGGCTGGTTCTCCAATTCCGTTGGCGGCGAGGAGTACAGTGAGAGCCATGTTTTCACCGGGGATACCAAAGTCTATGGGCATCCTACCCCCAATGCGCCCCCGCCCTATGACATCACCTTTGACTTCAACGGCGCCGGCGGAACGACGGTGACAAAGCGGACCGACGACAAGGGGAAGCTGGCCGATTGGCCCGCTGACCCGACCCGGGAGGGATATGTTTTCATGGGGTGGAGCCAGTCCCGCGGCAGCAGCATCCCGGTGGGGAAGGGGGATACCTTCTTCAGCAGCCAGACCCTCTACCCCATCTGGATGCCGGAGGGCGGCTACGCCGTCCGCTTCTCCCTGAATGAGGATGGTGCCGGGGCGGTTTTTGAGACCAGGCACACCAACCTGCATGCCCAGCTGGAGCAATGGCCGGACACCCCCGTGCGGCCTGGAACCGGCCGCATTTTCAGCGGCTGGTATACCAGTCCCACCGGCGGCTCCCGGTTGGCCAACGACCACAGGTTCTACGGGGATACCTCGCTCTACGCCCATTGGATTGAGCGGGGCAGTGCGCCGGCGGGTTCCTATGTCATTACATTTGATCCCAATGGGGGAACCGGCGGTTCCGTCCTGATCACTGAGTGGAACGGGCGGCTGGCGTTTTTGCCCTACAATGATCCCGTCCGCGCCGGGTATACCTTCGACGGCTGGTTCACCGAAAAAACCGACGGGGCGGCGGTGACCACAGCTACCGTCTTTACCGCGGATACCACGGTATTTGCCCACTGGACGCTGGAGAGCGGCACGCCCCCCGGACCGGATGACCCGAAGACCTACACGGTGACCTTCGATCCCAACGGGGGTGCCGGCGGCGGAGTTTTGACCACCGGCGCGGACGGAAAGCTTGCGGCCCTGCCGGGAAACCCGGCCTGGGAGGGGTATCGGTTTGACGGCTGGTTTACGGCGAGGGACGGTGGCACAAGAGTGACTGTGTCCACCGTATTTCAAACGGATACCACGGTTTACGCCCACTGGACGCCGGAGGGCGGCACGCCGCCCGGACCGGATGACCCGAAGACCTACACGGTGACCTTCGACCCCAACGGGGGCGCCGGCGGCGGGGTTCTGACCACCGGCACGGACGGAAAGCTTGCGGCCCTGCCGCCCGACCCCGCCCGGAACGGCTATCTCTTCGGCGGATGGTTTACCGCGAGGGACGGTGGCACAAGAGTGACGGTGTCCACCGTATTTCAAGCGGACACCACGGTATTTGCCCACTGGAGTGAGAACACCGGCGGCGCTGTCCGCTATTGGATCTATACACCCAGCCGCACCCCCGGCGGCAGCCTTTCCGTGAGCCAGATCTCAGCCGTAGAGGGGGCCCGTGTCACCATTGAGGTTGACCCCAGAAGCAATTATGAGCTGGATTGGCTGTCGGTAACCAATCTGAGCACCGGACGGGAACTGCATCTTTCCAACTGGTATGGCAGTGAGTACACGTTCACCATGCCGGCTGGCGACGTGGAGGTGGAGATTGCTTTTACCAGCCGGTACAGCGGCGGGACCAGTGCCCTTCCCGACCCGCCGCGGCAGGCCAGCGCCAAGCCCATCCGCTGGTATTACAGCAGCGGGAGCATCTATCATGTTACCAGCGGCCTTGTTCCCACCGGCAGTCCGCTCACCCGGGATATGCTGGTCTCTGTTTTTTACAATATGGACGACAGCAGCTCCGGCGAACAGGAGGTCTGGGCCGCCAATCACGGCATTGTCTCCGATATCTATGAAAACTGGCTCTGGGGCGGCGACAAAGCCCTGAGCCGGGAGCAGGCGGCTATGATATTCTTCGGCTACGCCCGATATAAGGGGTACAATATCTCCCGGCGCTCAACTCTTGGCGGGTATAGCGACTACGACCGGATCCGCCCTGTGGCGTATCCCGCCATGTCCTGGGCCAGGGCTGCCGGGCTTATAACAGGTACCACGGCCAATACGCTTTCGCCCCAGGGAATTTTGACCTGCGGACAGGCAAACGCCATATTGGCGCGGTTTGTGTCCAATGTGGCATGGACCAGGTGAGAACAGACCGGCCGTGAAAGCGCCGCCGGTATAGGGGCTGCGCACAAAAGGCGGCAGTGTTCTTTCTGATTTTATTCAGAAAGAACACTGCCGCTTTGCGGTTTTGCCGCCTCTTTGGGTTGGCAGAACGCGTCCAAAGATCCTTTCGGGCCGCGGCGGACTACCGCCGCACCATCAAACGTCTCATGCCGCGCTCCAGTCCTTCGGCGGACAGGGCGTACATATGAAACAGCTCTCCCAGTTGGTAATGGGTTTGGGACCAGAAATCCAGCCGCGCCGGCATGGGTTCCGGGTTTAACCAGATCAGGTAGGGATACTGCTTTCGCAGACGCTCCAGCCACTCCAGCCCCGACGGGCCATAGTCTCCCTGGCGCCAGTTGTAGTGCCGTCCCCGCAGCTCGTAAGGACTCATGGCCGCGTCGCCCACAATGATTACCTTGTAGCTGGCGTCGTAGTTTCTGAAAAGCCACTCCGTAGGCACCCCCTCGTCCAGAAGGCGGGGCGTCTCGTGGAGCTGGTCGTAGATACAGTTGTGAAAATAATACGTGTGGAGTTCCTTAAAGTGGTTGGATTTGGTAGCCGCCTGAAACAGCATGCTGCAAAGGCCGGCATAGTATTCCATAGATCCGCCGGAATCCATCAGGAGCAGGACTTTCACGGTGTTTTTTCGGGGGTTCTTATAGCGCACCTGCAGTGTGCCGGCGTTGCCGCAGGTATCCTGGACAGTGCCCTCCAGATCCAGCACCTTTTCCGTGCCGTCCGCCTGGACGGACAGCTGGCGCAGCATCCGGAAGGCGGTTTGAAATTGGCGGATGTCCAGGGTGTTGTCCTTACGGAAATCCCGAAACTTTCGCTCCTCCGCCACTGTCACCGCCGTGCGGCTGCGGCTCTGACCGCCGATCCGGATGCCGCCGGGGTGCCATCCGCTGTTTCCGAAGGCGGAGCGCCCCTGTGTTCCCACCCAGTAGCTGCCGCCATTGTGCTCCTCAGTCTGTTCCTGGAGGCGTTTTTCCAGCAGCTTCAGCAACTCCTCCAGCGTTTCGTCCGGAAAGCCCCGGCCCCGGAGGGCCTCAATATCGGCCCGCAGGTTTTCTGCCGGATGATTCAGCCAATCCAGCAGCTCATCCGGCAGATCTCCCTTCCAGGGAACGCCTTGGAAAAACTCCAAAAACACCTGGTCAAACCGGTCATATTCCGCTTCACTCTTCACAACGACAGCCCGGCACAGGTGATAAAAACCTGTCAGGGTGGAGCGGTGCAGCCCTTTTTCCATTCCCTCCAGCAGAGTGATCCACTCGTTCAGGGAGATCTCCAGCCCCCGGCTGCGCAGCAGATAAAAAAATGCGGCAAACATAGGCCTCTCACCGTCCGCTCTGCGCCAGCGTCCGCAGGTCCTTGTCCTTTTTCAGCAGCACGCCGGCAAAGGGAATCTCCCGGACAATGCGGTCCGGGTCCACTCCGCCGGCAGCCAGCGCCCGCAGCCAATCCACCAGCTCGGAGGTGCTGGGCTTTTTTTCAATATCCGGCAGCTGGCGCAGCCAGTAAAAGGCGGCCAGGGCCTGACGGATCAGCCGTTCTTCCAGATCGCCAAAGTGGACGTGGATAATCTGCTCCATCTGCGCCTGGTCCGGAAACTCAATATAGTGAAAGACACAGCGGCGGAGAAAGGCGTCCGGCAGCTCTTTTTCCGCATTGGAGGTAATGATCACGATGGGGCGCTGTCTGGCCCGAACGGTTTCCTGTGTCTCCGGAATATAGAATTCCATCTGGTCCAGCTCCCAGAGCAGGTCGTTGGGGAACTCCAGGTCTGCCTTGTCGATCTCGTCGATCAGGAGGACCACCTGTTCCTCTGACCGGAAGGCCTCGCCCAGTTTTCCCAGTTTGATATAGCGGGCGATCTCATCCACTCCGTGATTCCCGAACTGACTGTCGTACAGCCGTTGAACCACATCATACACGTAGAGTCCGTCCTGGGCCTTTGTCGTGGATTTCACGTTCCAAATAATGAGCTGTTTGCCCAGCGCCTCCGCCACCGCCTGCGCCAGCATTGTCTTACCGGTACCGGGTTCTCCCTTGACCAGCAGCGGTTTTTGCAGAGTTACGGCAATATTGACCGTATTCATCAGGTCATCCGACGCCACATATTGTTTGGTCCCAGTGAAAGCCATCGCTTTTTCCTCCCTGTTGTGCTCTGTGATAGAATTTATTATAATCCAATGGAGTGAAAAAAGCAAACACCGGGAAAATATGTCTCTTTGCCTATTGTGCTGTTTAATGGCTGCGGATTCTCTGTATATCATTTGAGCAAAGAATGGCCGCTGGCGGCTACTGTTTTGAATCTCTTCCTGCCGTTATGCCGCGCCGCTTCTACAGGCGGCTATTGGGCGAGCTATTTTCCCCGTTTCATGTGGGATTAAATAAGAGGACAGGGGGCGTCAAGGCCGGATCTGTCCGTGGCCGCCTGCGTCCAGCTCACAAAATACCCTCTTAGAGTAAACAGCCGTCACCGCTGCGGCCGCCGCCGCGCCCAGCAGAACGGCCCAGGCCGGGCATCCCTCAAACAGCGCCCCGTAGACCGCCTGCCCCAGGGGGGACGCGCAGTTGGACACCGCCATGATGAAGGCCATTACTTTTCCCAGCAGCTCCGGCGGCGTCTGTCCCTGGACGGCGGCGCTGAGCACAACCACCAGCATGGTGGATAAAACCATGACGGCGAAGCTCATCGCCGTGATCACCCACCAGCCGAGGGCCGGCGCGGTTCCCGGCAGCAGGGCCAGCCCCATACCCGCGGCCGTCAGGCTGGCGGCCAGCAGAAGGGTGCTTCCGCGCCGGAGCCGCAGGCGCTCTCCCAGGCAGGCGGCCAGAAGGCCGCCTGCGAGGCCGCCCAGCCCCATGGCGCCCTGAGTGAAGCCCAGACGGCTGTCGCTCATGCCCAGGACCTGGACCACCGCCACGGGAATCCCCACGATGAGGGCGGCTGACAGCACCAGATTGAACAGCGCCAGCACCAGCATGGCTGAGAGGAACACCGGCCGGTCCCGCCGGATGAACCGCCAGCTCTCCCCCAGGTCCTGCCGCACCGTGGACAGCACCTTCCCCGCCGCCGCCTGGGTCCGGCAGGGGATTTGAATGAACAGCTCCATGACGGCGGAGAGGAAGAAGCAGCCGGCGCTGACCCACAGGATCGGCCGGATGCCGAATGAGCCAAACAGCACGCCGCCCACCACCGGTCCCAGCAGGCCGGAGAGAGTGTTTACCATATTGATAACGGCGTTGGCGCTGGTCAGCCGCTCTGCCCCCGCCAAAAGGGGAATGCTGGCCTGCACCGCCGGCTGGTAGGCCCCCGCGATGCCGTACAGCAGCATGAGACAGACGATCATCAGCGGCACCAGGGGCGTTCGTCCCAGCAGAAGGGCGAAGACCAAAACCAGGCCCGCCGTGGAAAAATCCAGCGCTACCATGATGTTCCGTTTGTTCACCCGGTCCGCCACTACGCCGCCGATGGGCGAGCACAAGATGGCGGGAATAAACGCCGCCGCGCCCACCGCGCCGAACAGCCCGGCGGACCCGGTCTGCCGCAGAAGATACAGCGGCAGGGCAAAACGCAGGACGGCGTTGCCGAAAAGAGATATGATCTGCCCGATTACTACCAGGGTGAAGTCCCGGCGGAACAGGGGCGTCGGATTTGTTTGACTTGTTTTCATAGCAGCTCCTTTAAATAAAACCGACCGTCGGTTTCTATATTTCCAAAAAGAAACTGCCCGCGCGCGGCAGCCCCTTTTTAGATGCGCTCTTAATGGTCCTGGGATGGGTGATGAGCCAGCTCCGCATATCCTACCAGGGTCTGTATGATCTCCTGGTCAATCAGATCAGTGATGCCAAAACCGCGTAAGAGCTGGTTATACACGGCGCATCGGGCTTTGATCTCCTCCGGAGCGGTAGGCCGGACGATGGGATTGATCCAGATGTCGGACAGCAGCATCATCGCTTCCGCCAGCTCTTTGGGGTGATTTGTACAGATTGAGCCGTCGGCAATGCCCTGGCGGATAATCGGCTCCACAAAGACCGGTACCACCTCTGTAAAAATGCTCTGCATCTCTGTGGCCAAAAACTTGGCATTATCCAGCAGATAGGGCATCATAGAGAATATTTTTGCCTGGCGCTCCGGCTGTAGAGAGGCCTTGAATATGGCCCGCAGTTTCTCCAGACCGTTCAGCGCGGAATCATCCCGGACCTCGGCCAGAATTTCGGCGTTGCGCTGGCCGATGCGGTTGCAGACGGAGTAAAAGATGTCCTCTTTCGAGGTGAAGTGGTGATAGATGGCTCCCTTCGAGAGACCCGTTGCCTCTATAATATCCTGGAGAGAGGCCCGGTCATAGCCCTTTTCAATAAACAGCTGCTCCGCCGTGTCCAGAATTCTGCGCACGGTTTCCTCCGGATATTTATTCCGTGCCACAGAAATCCCCCCATAACAAACCAACGGTCTGTTTAAAATATAGCACTGCTCCGCGGTGATGTCAAGGATTTATTTGGGCCGCAGGGCCTTCTGGAAAGCGGCTTCCGGCGGATCTTTGACGGTCTCCGCATGGACAAGCCTTCCGGCCTGTGTTATATTAAAAATATATCGAATAGGACAGCTAGTTGTCATATTTGATATGCTATAGTTTTTAAAGTAGAAGGAGCGCCTGCCGTGCAGATCGAGCGTTTGGTTCAAATGGTTTTTTATATTGCCGGCCACGGACATGTGACGGCGAGAGAGCTGTCCCAATTTTTTAATGTATCTACAAGGACGGTCTATCGGGATATAGATACGCTGACACTTGCCGGAATCCCTGTATTATCCGTCAGGGGAAGCGGCGGAGGCATATCCCTGATGGACGGATACACAATCGACAGGTCTCTATTGTCCCAGGAAGAGCGGCGGAGCGTCTATCAGGGTCTGCAGATCCTGCAGGCCGCCAAGTACCCGAACGCAGAGATGGCATTGCACAAAATCGGCGCGATTTTTACAAACGCCTTGGAGGCGGAGTGGCTGGATGTCGATTTTTCCCATTGGGGCAGTGACGAAAAGGAAAGAATAAAAATTTCCGATTTGCAGCATGCCATTGTAAATAAACACATAATTGCGTTCCAATATGTCAATTCTGAATTGAGAAAATCAGAGAGGGCCATAGAGCCTTTGCGGCTGGTCTTTAAGTCCCATGCCTGGTATATCGTTGGATACTGCAGATCCAAAGAGGAGATTCGGATTTTCCGCCTGTCCAGGATGCAGCGCCTTCAAGTTCTGCCGGAAGTTTTTTCGCGTGAATTGCCCCCGGACTATTCGCTGACGCCTGCGTGCGGCGGGAAATGCGATTTCCCGTTTTTAAAGCTGCGGTTCTCCCCTGAAATTGTCCACAGGCTGTATGACGAATTCCGAGAGGATCAGGTCCGTCTGTGTGAAGACGGAAATTACTATGTTACCGCTCAATATGAGCTGAATACCTGGACAATTCACTACCTTCTGTCCTTTGGGAAGTATGTCGAGATCGTTGAGCCGGAGGCAGCCCGGGCGATGCTGAGAGAGCGGGCCGCCGAGATCGTTAAAATCTATGCGGAGTGTTAGGTCCCTCTGGGGCGCTTTGCCGTGGGATTGATGCGGGAAGAGGATAAGAGCGGAGGTGAGAAGATGGAAAAGCAGTTATATGTAATGATGATAAAAAGAGGAAAGGCGTATAACAGGGTTACGCGGGCGGTTATTGCAAGGCATGCGGAAAATCTGAGGGATTTGGATCAAGCCGGAAAAATTGAACTCTGCGGTCCCCTGAAAGGCTATCCCGGTGTGGCCGGTATGGTCATTTTTAAAACGTCCAGCTATGAGGAGGCCGACGCTCTTTGTAAGCTGGAGCCGCTGGTTGCCGGAGGCTACGCAACCTATACTCTTGCGGCCCTGCAAGTGGCCGACAGGGATAATAACTATCTGCTGTAACAACAGGGAGAGGAGAATGGCTGTGGACTTAAAAGAGGGCATGGCGCTGTATGTCAGAATTGATGATAAGGCGGGAGGGAAAGACGAGACGGAGCAGGATGCGTTGGACTCCATGAATTATTTGCAGCAGATTGCCAAGGAGCGCTTTCTCTTGGCCGGGATCTTTGGTGATCCGGAAACCGGTTGCGCTGACGGCGCGATGATTCTTTTCGCGGCAAGGGATTTGGAAGAGGCGAAAAAAATCGCCTGCGGCGACCCCATTATTGAAAGAGGCTTTTACCGGTGTGAGATTCGCAGGTGGAATGTAATGCTCCAGTCGGATAAGATCAATCCCTGAGGGGATTTCACGTGGACCTGGAGTTCCCAGCTCCCGGTACAATAGTATATGGAAAGCGTGAGTCTGACGGCGGCGGACCGGCGTACTCCAAATGAAAAACAAAGAAAACGGCGGTTTTGGAACCACAGAGTTCAAAACCGCCGTTTTCTTTTGAAGGGCGGGATGGGAAGGGCGGGGCCGCTCAAAGGCCATACGCTGTATTCAATCAAGCCGCATGCAAAGCCGCAAGCCGCTCGGGATTGGTTTTAATGAAAATTCACACTATACAACATCTGACTGCTGTGGTATAATTTTGGTAACTTACACGAGAAACCTTTGAAAATACCAGGAGGAAGGTTCTATATGGTAGAGCTTGAAAATCCAAAAACCTGGACGAAGACATACGTTACGACCCATCGTGCGGAGTGCCTGCTCTTTCTGCGGGAGATGAATTTGTCGGCGATCCACTACATAGAGGAGGGCAAGTTCTTCAGCGCCCTCGCATCCATGAATGACGCCATTTTGAACGGGCTGATGGTCATGAAGAGCAGCGGGAAATACGGCGACCTGCGGCCCTATCTGGCGGGGTATTCCTGCGTGTGCGGGGAGGTCTCGGCCTTCGCGGACGCCGACACGATGCTGCGCGAGATGCGGGAGATGGGAATCAACCCGAAGTACACGCTGTCCCAGACCAAAAAGAACCTGAGAGACAACGCCACCGAGGCCTTTCTGGACGCGCTGGACTTTTCCACGGGCGACCGGATGAAAAAATACATAACCGCCGTATTAAAGGATCTGGCGGATGGCGTTCCGACGGATCAGATCCGGCGGGAGTACGCCTCAGATTTCCCCGCGGATGCGCAGGACATCCTGCTGGACATGGACAGCCGCTTTTTTGTGCCTGAGCTCCTCCGCTGCGCCCCGGACCGGTGTCTCCATCTGGACCGGAGACGCCTGATTTTTACCAGAGAATTGGAGACGGGAGGCGTCCCGTCCCAGTTTGGCCCGGTGACCGGCCGCTCCAGCGGGAAAAAGAGAGGCGGAAAGTACACCCTGAACTTTGACGAGTGGATGGAGGCGAACGGCTGGGACGAGGAGGACCTGGAGTGGGCCTACCGGCGGGTGAAGCGGAGGAGGAACATCTATGGGATTCTTCTTCTGACGCCCCTGGGTTTTTTGCTCGTACCCTTCTGGTTCCGGGCGGTCTATCTGACAAAGGCCATGTATTACCGGGACATGGATGTGGGTTTCAATAAGCTGAACTACTTTGTGTTATTCTGTTATGGGCTGCCCACTCTTGGCATCTATCCGTTTATTATGCTATGTATTATCCGATGGAGTGAATGGGGCATGGGCCTGGGCAGCAAAAGGGCCCGTGTCCTGAACATCCTCCTCTTGACGGTGCTGATAGCCTCACTTGCCGTCTCACTGGCGGATTCGGGAGCCTTTGACGGGATCTCTGAAAAAGTCCGCTCCCTCCCCGACAGGGCGGCCGCGCTCTTGCGGAGAGAGGATGGCGGCGAAGCCGCCGCCCCGGAGGCGGAGAGCCTGGAGGGGAAGTGGTACAGCGTCTCGCTGTACTGTTCAGAGGAATCCCCGGACCCGGACAGTATGACCTTCCGCTATTACGACTTTAAGGATGATGGGACCTGCGACAATCTGTACCGGCAATACGAGCGGGCGGATACCGGCCTGGCGGCATTCCAAACCCGCTGGCAGCTGGTGGAGGACCACCTCTCCCACGAGACCTACGCCGTCGACGGGGAGATGGGGCTGTCCATCTGTGTGGAGGGCGCCCCTCCGGGCCATTTCTTTGAGAATTCCGAATTTGACTACACCTACGGCTATGAGCTTCGCAATGGGACGCTGAGCATCGCATACGATGGATCCGAGACTGTCTACTATAGAACCGACCTGGACTACGGCGACGTAGAGCAGCTCATTGCCGGACTCTCCGGGCAGATCCAGCGCCTGAGCGGCAGCTGGACCACTGCCCGCCGGAGCGAAAACCATGAGATTGAGACCGCCACCTATACATTTAATGCAGACGGGACCTTTATCCTCTCTCCCTGCGTATACCTGAACGGCGCCTACGAGCCGGATCTGGCGGAGGGAGAGCAGGGCTGGTTTGTGGCGCCCATGGGGCACCCATCCACCTATGGAACATATACCTTTGACGGAAAGTCCGTGGTGATGGAATTCCTCTCGGACGATGTGACCGGCAGCGACGAGTGGATAAACTGGACGGAGGTTTACACAGTGGGCGGTGACCTGGAGAGCACGCTGGAGCTGGACGGAGAGCGGTATGTCTTGGACGGCTTCTCCGTGGACCGGGAATCCCTTTGGGACACAATCGGCGTGGATGACTCCGTCTCTTAGCTGTAAGATAAATTTTGAAAGGCACGATCTGGAGATCGTGCCTTTCTTCATTTACACGTATGCGAAAACCTGGGAGCTTCGGCCTGCTCTCCTGGTGTGGTCACGGATTCAGGCAGGAGCCGTCCCGCAGGCCCAGGCCATAGCCGCGACCGCCGTTCCGGCCCCAGCCGCAGCCCATGCCTCTCCCCATACCGCCAGGGCTGCGGCGGTGAGGGTAAGGGCGGCGGCGCCTGCGATAACCTGCTTCAGATACTTCATAAACGTCGCTCCTTTCAAATTTCCCTTTGGGTAATTGTATCTTACCGCGCCTTTGTGTCAGCCGTGTGGCAGGCGGATGATGTTTTCCGGCCTTTTTTCGTGGTCTGACATACTCCTGCCATAAATTGGTGCTATACTCTGTCTGTATTTCGGTGATGGAGGAATCTCTGATGGCTTTGATGCTGATTGCGGACGACAATCCCTAGCTTTTGAACATTCTCTCCGGCGCGGCCCGGCGGTGTTTCCGCTCCGGACCAGAGGATGGGGCAGCTCAGCTGCATGACCCTCCACGGCAGCTTACACCCCATAGATGCAGCTAGCCCTGTCAACGGTGTTCCGGGATGGAGACGGATGTGAGATCATCTATTTTTGATCCGCCAAGCCCGCCCTTGCCTCGCGGTAGGCCGCCGCGTATATTTGGTTTGCCTGATAGCTGAATTGCAGTTCCTCCAGCGTCCATATGTCCGTCCAGGGACCGCCGTCGCTGTTGTAGGAATTGTATGAAGCGATCATGCGGCCATATACATCATAGATGTGCGCGGCGGCGTAGCCGTCAGATGCGGTGATACTCGCAAAATAGAACGGCTCAATCAGGCAGAGAACGTGATTGCCGGGCGGCCGGTCCGCGCCTGCATACTGATTCATCAAATTAGAGACCCGTTCCATCGCGGGTTCCCGCTGCGGGGAGATCTGCGACCGCATATAGTCCCTTTCCATTTCATGGTAATCCTCCTGCATATAGATGTTCACAGCGGCGTCACGCTCCGCATACGCTTTTACGTTTGCGGCAAATTCCTCCGTCAAAGCCTGTCTTACTTTTTCGCAAGGGGGACCAATGATTACCTCATCGGAAAAGGCGCAATCATGTCCATGCAGGGCATCAGCAATAACCGGGATGGTATGGCGCTCCGGGTGTTGTCTGAAAAGCTGTCAGGAGCGCCGCAGTCAACAAAGCTGCTAATTAGTCTCAGTGATGGCCAGCCAAAAGCCATGCCGGACTATTCCGGCAATTCGGCGGCAGAGGATATGAAGCAGATCATCAAAGAATATAACCGTAAGGGTGTGATCTTCCTGGCTGCCGCCATCGGGCAGGACAAGGACGCGATCTGCCAGATTTACGGGCAGGAACGGTTTATCGACATCAGCGATCTTAAACAACTGCCCATACGTCTGGTTCAGATTATCGCACGATATTTGTAATTGGAAGAAGATCTGCCCGTGGATTGCTCACTCCGCGCCCTGCCCTATGCCGTGGAGCAGAGTGAGCAGGCTGGCGCTCCGCTGGCCGCCGCAGGCGGCCGGAATAAAAACAACAGAGAAAAAACAGCCCGGTTTCAGCCTTTCCCAAAACGCCTCAGCGGGTTTGAATGAGAGTTTTCCCTGTACATCAAAATTGCAGCGCCCCCAGCGGTTTATTATCCAAAACAGCGGTCTAACTGTCTTTCTCTAAAACTGTTGCAAAGAGGGAATAAAATCAAGCCACCCGCATGGCGGGTGGCTTGTGCTTCCCCTTATTAAGAGGCCTTTGTTGATAGCCTTGTTTAAGCGGGGCAGCGGCAGGTTCAGTTTAACTTAGCTGGAATTTGCGCACCAGACTATTCATCAGCTAACCTCCTTCGTGGTCTGAAAAATTTGTCCTTTAAGTGCAGCCTTGGTTTTTCACCCCCTCCCGCAGGCCCCATTAGAGGGCCGTTCTTAGTGGAAAAAGAATAAGGACAAACCGCCAACCCGTTGCGTTAATAGTGGTAAGGAACTCACGCAAGGAGACTGTTGGCTGACAATTCGTAGTGCAAAAGCGCAAGATGGGTTATGGATTTATAAATTATCCACAGCCCATCTTTGTGCTTATTAGAAGTTTACCAAGCAAGTGTGTGCCATCGGTCCCGTCTGCCTGGCTCTCTGCGCCGCGCGGTGGCTGGAATATAGTGGATTCAGAGTACGAATAGCCGCCGTATCACGTTTCTCCGTGATACGGCGGCTTTGAGTCTATAGCGGCAGAATATGGTCCAGGCCGGTACTGCGCCCCTGCTCTTTTTGCCGGGATTCGATTTGCCGGATGAAATAAG